>CAIQRN010000052.1 GCA_903874255.1 uncultured Actinomycetes bacterium | reverse complement strand
CGGCGAAGGTCTTCATATTGTGCCCCTTGAATTACCCCAAAAAGGGCTTGGTAGGGCTTAGTAATTCGCTCATCCGTAAGTCGCTTATGTTCATCAAGACAACGCACGGCCCATGCCAAAGTGCGATCCATGGCCAACTCTTGATACGGACGCGTGTTGTGCAGGGTCGTACATTCATCAAATGCAAACATGATGTCAGCGCCGATTTGATGTTGCACCTGCATAGATATTTCTGGAGTAAAGCGATGCATAGAGCCATCGAGGTGAGATTTAAAAGTTACGCCTTCATCATCGACATGGGCCAGCCGTTCTTTGTTTCCTGCAATCACATCATCACGGCGAAAGGTTTGTGCATCCATCGCTAGAACTTTCTTAAAACCAACGCCAAGAGAGAGAACTTGAAATCCACCCGAGTCAGTAAAAGTTGGGCCGGGCCAGTTCATAAATTGGCTCAATCCACCAGCTTCATCCAAAACATCTGAACCGGGTTGTAAGTACAGGTGATAGGCATTGGAAAGAAGTGCTTGCGCACCAAGATCGGCCATGGTTTCCGGTAGAACTGATTTAACCGTGGCTTTAGTTCCTACAGGAATAAAAGCTGGAGTTTGAATTTTGCCGTGCGGTGTAGAGATTGTGCCAACGCGAGCTAAAGAGTTTTCTTCGCCCTTTTTTATCTCAAATGAAAAACTCATGGCATTACCAAATCGCTACACGTGAATTTTCATCGAGCCACATCGCATCTTTTGATGTGACTCCGAAAGCCTCATAGAAAGCTGCGAGGTTCTTCAGAATTTGATTGCAGCGAAACTCAGCTGGTGAATGTGGATCAGTTGCAATGCGTCGACGCATCTCTTCAGGGCGAACTATTCCGCGCCAAATTCTGGCCCAGGAATAGAAGAATCTTTCATCACCACTCATGCCATCAATTATGGGTGAGGTCTGGCCAGCCAATGAAATCTTGTACGCCTTATATGCAATCGTTAACCCGCCAAGGTCTCCGATATTTTCACCAATCGTAAGTGCGCCATTTACTTGAACATCCGGTGCTTCTTCGGGGGAAAGTGCGTCATATTGAGCGATGAGTGCCTTTGTTCGAGATTCAAATGCTGCTCGATCTGCATCGTTCCACCAATTGTTAAGCGCGCCGTCACCGTCATATTTAGAACCTTGGTCATCAAAGCCATGTCCAATTTCATGACCGATAATTCCACCAATCGCAGCATAGTTAACTGCGCTGTCATGGTCTAAACCAAAGAATGGCGGCTGCAAAATTGCGGCTGGAAAAACAATCTCGTTCATGATTGGGTTGTAATAAGCGTTAACTGTTTGCGGTGGCATATGCCACTCATCGCGATCTACGGGCTTACCAATTTTGGCGATTTCAAAGTCACGTTGGAATTTAATAATTCTTCCCACATTGCCATACAAATCATCGGCCGTAGTTTCAAGTGCGCTGTAGTCGCGCCATTTGTCTGGATAACCAATTTTCGAGCGAAACTTACTAAGTTTTTCTAGAGCCTTAATTTTAGTTTCAGGTCCCATCCAATCAAGTTCAGAGATACTCACGCGATATGCCTGAATTAAATTGGCAACAAGTTTTTCCATCTCCAACTTAGCTTGGGCAGGGAAGTACTTTTCAACATATACCTTGCCAACAGCTTCGCCCAATGAGCCTTCGATCAATCCAACTGCGCGTTTCCAGCGCTCGCGAAGTTGCGGGGTTCCAGAAAGCGTAGTTCCATAGAAGGCAAAGTTTTCTGTGACAAAATCATTAGACAGATATGGTGCCCCGCCACTGATGATGTGCCACTTGAGCCAAGTTTTCCAAGCGGTTGCATCAAAGTTTGCAAGCAGTGCACCGAGACCTTGAAAAAAGGAGGGCTGCTGAACTATGACTGAATCCAAAACCACGCTCGGAACTTGGCCAACAGCTAAGTAGTCAGCCCAGTCAAATGCGGGCATCAGCGCTTCGACTTCGCTGCGAGTTAATTTGTTGTAGACCAAATTAGCATCACGGTTTTTCACCTTGTCCCAATGGTGGCTTGCAATACTGGTTTCAAGGGTTAAAAGCTGCTCAGCAAGCAGGTCCGCATTATTGACACCCGCCAGGGAAAACATCGTTGCAACGTGTTTCAAAAATGCAGTTCGAATGTCTGCATATTTTTCATCGCGGTAGTAAGCCTCATCAGGCAATGAGATTCCACCCTGCTGTAGATACATGATGTTTGTTGATGCATCTTTCATATCGGCGTAAATAAAAGTGCCAAAGATTCCTTGCAAACCTTTAGCCTCAAGCCGAGCCAGAACTTGCGTGAAATCTTTTAAATCAGTTATTAAATCTACTTGGGCAAGGTCGGCGGCAATAGGGGATGCGCCTTTAGCCTCAACGGCCTCGGCATCCATAAAGGATGAGTAGATATTTCGAATTTTTATTGCCTCATCAGAACCAGTTGCACTTTCAATAATTTCGCGTACTCGTGCTTCTGATTGAATGCGGAGTTGAACAAATGCACCGTCGCTAGATCGATCGGCTGGAATCTCAACACTCTTGAGCCAAGCCCCATTAAAGTGGCGATAAAAATCATCCTGTGGGCGAACCGAAGAATCGACCTGTCCGAAATCTAACCCTGCATTTTCAAGACTCACGAAAACCCCTTTAATAAAGTAGTTGAAAGTTCAACCGTTAGCGTAGACTGTGTGACATGTCAGGCCAAAACGCTACCGCACCTCGTTGGCTCAACCCTGCCGAAATGAAGGCTTGGCGTCGGTACATCATCGCTAGTCGACGACTACTAGAAGCGCTAGATAATGATTTAGAAGATCATGACTTATCGATGGCAGATTATGAAATCTTGGCTCAGCTCAGCGATGCACCGGAGCGCAAAATGCGGATGAGTGAATTAGCTGAAATCGCCCTGTTATCGCGCTCGCGACTCTCACATCGAATGAAAGTCATGGAAAAGGCGGGCTGGGTAAAACGCGAAGCCTGTCCATCAGATAAACGAGGCTATTTTGCAGTAATGACCGCGAAGGGCTGGAAGGCAATTGTTGCTGCTGCACCAGATCATGTAGAAAGCGTGCGCACTCGATTTGTCGATCACTTATCTAAAACAGATCAAGAATCTTTGGCGCAGATTTTTTCTCGTATTGAAGATTCACTTCGCAAAGAAGTTATCGAAGAATAATTAAAATAAATTTGCATAAAAAAACCCGCCACATAAAGTGGCGGGTTTTTTAATTGCTAATTACTTAGCTGCTGCCTTCTTGGCACGGCGCTTCTTTGGAGCAGCTACTGGAGCTGCCTTCTTTGATGCTGCCTTCTTACGCTTCTTTGGAGCAGCTTTCTTAGCTGCTGCCTTCTTTGGAGCAGCCTTCTTAGCTGCTGCCTTCTTGCGCTTCTTTGGAGCAGCCTTCTTAGCTGCTGCCTTCTTGCGCTTCTTTGGTGCTGCTACTGCAGCTGCCTTCTTGCGCTTCTTTGGTGCAGCTGCTGGAGCTGCTGCCT
>CAIQRN010000051.1 GCA_903874255.1 uncultured Actinomycetes bacterium | reverse complement strand
TCACGACACTCAACCCGATTACCAGAACTAAAGGAGAAATACCGTGGCAGCAACGATGTATCACGAAGAGGATGCAGATCTATCCATCATCCAGGGTCGCAAAGTCGCGATTATCGGTTACGGCTCACAGGGACATGCACATGCACTTAACTTGCGTGATAGCGGAGTCGATGTTCGAGTTGGTCTAAAAGAAGGGTCTGCATCTCGCGCAAAGGCCGAAGCAGAAGGTTTGCGCGTTGTTTCAGTTGCTGAAGCCGTGCAAGAAGCTACAGTCATAATGATTTTGGCACCTGACCACGTTCAGCGCCATATTTATACTGATTCAATTTTGCCTAACTTAAAAGATGGCGATGCATTGTTCTTCGGTCATGGTTTCAATATTCGATTTGGTTATATCAAGCCAACTGCAGCAGTTGATGTTTGCATGGTTGCACCAAAGGGTCCAGGCCATTTAGTGCGTCGTGAATATGCAGCAGGTCGCGGAGTTCCTGTGATTGTTGCTGTTGAACAAGATGCAACAGGAAATGCTTGGCCATTGACACTTTCATATGCCAAGGCAATCGGTGGTCTTCGTGCCGGTGGAATTTTGACAACATTTACTGAAGAGACAGAAACAGATCTCTTCGGTGAGCAATCAGTTCTTTGTGGTGGTGCATCACAACTTGTTATGTATGGTTTCGAAACTCTAACTGAGGCCGGATATCAGCCTGAAGTTGCCTACTTTGAATGCCTACACGAACTTAAACTGATCGTAGATTTGATGTACGAGGGTGGAATTGCAAAGCAGCGCTGGTCAGTTTCAGACACCGCTGAATTTGGTGATTATGTTTCTGGTCCACGTGTTATCGATCCACATGTTAAGGAAAATATGAAGGCCGTACTCGCCGATATTCAGAGCGGTGCATTTGCTAAGCGCTTCATCGATGATCAAGAAGCGGGTGCTCCAGAATTTAAATCACTTCGCGCTAAGGGTGAGACACATCCAATTGAGGCAGTCGGACGTGAACTTCGCAAGATGTTTTCATGGATGAAGCAGTCAAAGGGTGATGATTACAAAGAAGGTAGCGCAGCGCGTGGCTAAACCCATAGTTTTAATTGCAGAAGAGTTAAGTCCGGCAACGTTAGAAGCGTTAGGTCCTGATTTTGATGTCATTAATTGTGATGGTGCTGATCGCGGGCAACTGCTAGCAGCACTTGCTAAGGGAGTCGATGCCGTATTAATTCGCTCGGCAACCAAGATGGATGCCGAAGCAATTAGCGCTGCAAAAGGTCTCAAAGTTATTGCGCGCGCTGGTGTTGGACTAGATAACGTTGATATTCCTGCAGCAACAGCTGCGGGAGTCATGGTTGTTAATGCACCAACATCAAACATCGTTAGCGCTGCCGAACTTGCAATCTCTTTATTGCTTGCATCTGCACGTTTTATCTCTCCAGCAAATGCAGCTCTTCGAAATGGGAAGTGGGCACGTTCTAAATACACAGGCGCTGAACTCTTTGAAAAGACTTTAGGAGTTGTGGGCTTTGGACGTATTGGTCAACTGGTTGCATCGCGCATGCAGGCTTTTGGCATGAACGTAGTTGCTTACGATCCATATCTACAGCCAGCTCGCGCCGCTCAACTTGGCGTAAAACTTGTTGAATTAGATGAACTCTTAACAGTTTCAGATTTCATCACAATTCACCTACCTAAAACTAAAGAGACCGCAAACTTAATTGGTGTAGAAGCACTCAAGAAAGTTAAGCCAGCTGTGCGCATTATTAATGCAGCTCGTGGTGGAGTTCTTGATGAGGCTGCACTTTATGATGCAATAGTTGAAGGACGAGTTGCTGGTGCAGGTTTAGATGTTTATGTCACTGAACCATGCACAGACTCACCGCTATTTGCTCTCGATCAAGTTGTCGCAACTCCACACCTGGGTGCATCAACTGATGAGGCTCAAGAACGTGCAGGAATTGCCGTCGCTGTCTCAGTTCGTAAAGCGCTTGCGGGCGAACTTGTACCGGATGCCGTTAACGTTAAAGGTGGCGTGATTCATGAAGATATTCGCCCATCGCTTCCCTTGGTTGAAAAAATGGCCGAGATTGCAACTGAACTTCTTGGCGAACTTCCTGTAAATATTGATGTCACAGTCAAAGGTGATATCTCTGTTCACGATTCTTCAATTCTTGGAATCAGTGCCCTCAAAGGCGCGCTCTTGGCCGTTGGCGCTGAAGAGGTTACATACGTCAATGCACCAGGTCTTTCAACTGAGCGTGGAATGAGTTCTGCGGTTACCACAACTGCAGAATGCCCTGAATATCGCTCAATGATCACATTGCGCGCAACAACAGGTACTGGAAAAGCAATGTCTATCGATGGAACATTAATGGGAATTAAACAGACCCAAAAAATTGTTGCAATCGATTCATTCCGACTTGATCTTCCACCAACGGATAACATCTTGTTCATTCGCTACGTTGATCGCCCGGGCATCATCGGTATCGTTGGTCAAACTCTGGGTGAAGCTAAAGTAAATATCGCCGGAATGCAGGTTGCGCGAAGCGAAGCGGGCGGTACTGCGCTTATGGCTCTTACCGTTGATTCTCAAGTAAGTGAAGCAATTGTTGCAAAAGTTAAGAAAGATACTGATGCCGAGTTTGTTCGCTCAGTATTTTTGGTGGACTAATGAAAACTATTAACTTAGCCGTAATTGCTGGTGATGGAATTGGGCCTGAAGTTGTTAATGAAGGCCTCAAGGTTCTGGATGCAATTTCAAAAAAGTACGATGTTACTTTCAATAAAACTGCATATGACCTTGGCGCTGGTTATTGGCATCGGACTGGCGAGGTTTTACCTCAAGAGATTTTGGAAGAAATCGCTACTAAAGATGTCATTCTGCTTGGCGCGGTTGGAGATCCAACGGTTCCAAGTGGGGTATTAGAACGTGGGCTGTTATTGAAACTACGTTTTGCTTTTGATCATTACATTAACTTACGACCAGCGCGTCTAATGCCGGGAGTTACTGGTCCTCTAGCAACAAAATCTCCAATTGATTTCGTAGTCGTACGCGAAGGAACTGAAGGCCCGTATGTAGGTGCTGGAGGAGTCCTTGCCGAAGGAACGGAAGCCGAGATTGCAACAGAGGAAAGTTTAAATACTCGTCGAGGCGCCGAACGAGTTATACGTGATGCTTTTGAACGGGCGCTCAAACGCGATCGCAAGAAGCTAACCCTTGTTCACAAAAACAATGTTTTAACGCGTGCAGGCGGATTATGGACACGCACATTTAATGAAGTGGCCAAGGAATACCCAACCGTTACTACTGACTATTTACATGTTGATGCAGCCTCAATGTTCTTTGTGACTAACCCAGAACGCTTTGACGTTGTTGTCACTGACAATCTTTTCGGAGATATCTTGACTGACATTGCCGCGGCAATTTGCGGGGGTATTGGTTTAGCAGCCTCAGGAAATATTAATCCAACTGGAAAATTCCCATCAATGTTTGAACCCGTGCATGGTTCTGCCCCCGATATTGCGGGCAAAAACATTGCAGACCCAACCGCAACCATCATGTCGGTTGCAATGATGTTGGATCACTTAGGTTTTGCAGATGCCGCGCGTGATGTTGAACGCGCAGTTGCAGCAGATTTAGTAACACGTGGTGATACAAAGCGAAGCACAAGTGAAGTGGGAGATGCGCTAGTCGCAGCGCTATAAGAAAGATGAAATTCACACTCAACGCAAATGCCAAAGATGAAGCGACGCGCAATTCTCTTGTCGCCGAAGGTGGATTCGGTAAGTACTACACCGACCACATGGTTATTTGTGAGTGGAGTGAAAAAGATGGTTGGTCGGAACCAGAGCTAAAACCTTATGGTCCGCTTTCGCTAGATCCCGCAACCGCTGTATTTCATTATGGTCAAGAGATTTTTGAAGGCATGAAGGCATACCGTCAACCCGATGGTGGAATCTCACTCTTTCGCCCTGAAGCAAATGCAAAACGCTTTGCTAACTCGGCTAAACGCTTAGCTCTTCCTGAAATGCCAGAATCACTTTTTCTTGAAACCGTTGATGCTTTAGTAAAACAAGATGCAGGCTGGGTCCCCAATAAAGTGGGTGAATCTTTATACATTCGTCCATTCATGATTGCCACAGAAGTCGGTTTGGGAGTTCGCCCAACTAACAAAGCCACATACATTCTTATTGCAACACCTGCCGGTGCGTATTTTGATCCATCGAAAGCT
>CAIQRN010000050.1 GCA_903874255.1 uncultured Actinomycetes bacterium | reverse complement strand
TTTCAACGCGATGAAGTTATTATCGCCACCAAAGCTGGAGTTTCAATTGTTGAAGGTGCTCGGGGCATAAATAACACTCGCCAATCGTTGATTTCTGAACTCGATAAATCACTGGCACGACTTGGAACTGATTTTGTTGATATTTGGCAGATTCATTCATGGGATCCGAACACGCCAATCGATGAAACTTTATCGGCACTTGATTACGCGTATAACTCGGGTCGCGCTAGATATGTTGGAGTTTCAAATTTCGCAGGTTGGCAGTTAGCTCTTGCAGCAACCAAGCAGTTAGCGAATTCGGCGAAGGCTCCACTGACGGCTTCTCAAAATGAATACTCATTATTAAATCGTGATGCCGAAATGGAAATTCTAGATAGTGCCCAAGCATGCGGAGTTGGATTTCTAGCTTGGGCGCCGCTTGGTCGAGGTGTTTTAAGTGGCAAATACCGCAATGGAATTCCAAGTGATTCTCGAGGCGCCGCACCTCACTTCGCGCGCGACATTGCTCCATATCTGGATGCTAGATCTAATCGAATTGTCGATGCTGTTGGCGTCGCTGCCACTGGACTTGGATATTCACCATTAGAAGTTGCGCTCTCTTGGGTTCGAGACGCACCCGGCGTCACATCTGCAATTATTGGTGCACGCACCGGTGCGCAACTTCGTGGCCTTTTGAAATCCGAAGAGATTGCTCTGCCAGAAATCGTTCGGGCAGCGCTAGACGATGTAAGTATTTAAGCGTGCTCTAGAAAATCTTTTAAAACCCGCACACCGAAAGTTAAACCATCTAAAGGCACTCTCTCATCGACACCATGGAACAGTGACATGAAATCAAAATCAGCAGCTAACTTCAAAGGTGAGAAGCCATAACCAATAATTCCCAACTCAGCCAAAGCTTTATTATCGGTTCCTCCACTCATTACATAAGGAACTGGAATCGCTTCCGCATCTTCAAGAAGAATTGCCTGACACATCGCGTCAACGAGATCGCCTTCGAAGGGAACTTCTAAAGCTTTATCAGTTGTAATCGTTTCGATTGTGATATCAGGACCAATAAGTTCTCTAATAGTTTGATTAAGTTCATCTTCAAAGCCAGGAATATAGCGGCCATCCACGACTGCACTTGCCGAACCTGGGATCACATTTGCTTTATAGCCCGCTTGGAGCATCGTTGGATTGGCGGTGTTTTGTAATGTAGCTCCAACCATTCTTGCCGCGAAACCCAGTTCAGAGAGCAAAGGCGTCAAATCCTTTTCGTTGTATTCCTTACCGGTCTCGAGTGCAACACGTTTGAAAAACTCTTTAACTGTCTTGCTATAACGCTGTGGCCATTGATGATTTCCAATTTTCACAATAGCTTCACTCAAGCGTGTGAGCGCATTTTCATTATTAGTCACTGAACCATGTCCAGCGCGGCCATGCGCGGTGAGTTTCATCCAATGAATGCCTTTTTCTGCAGTTTCAATTAAGTAGAGTCGTTTGCCACCTGCAACAGTTACTGAAAAACCACCGACCTCAGAAACGGCTTCGGTGCAACCAGCAAAAACTTCCGGATGATTTTCTACCATCCAATGAGAACCATAAATACTTCCTGCTTCTTCATCTGCGAAAAAAACCAAGACGATATCTCGTGTTGGAACATAGCCAGTTCGAGCCCAATCGCGAACGGTTGCAAGAATCATTGCATCCATATTTTTCATATCTACGGCGCCACGACCCCAAATCATTCCATCGCGGATTTCACCTGCAAATGGATCAACGCTCCAATCGTCAGCGTTGGCTGGAACAACATCTAAATGTC
Organism: uncultured Actinomycetes bacterium; assembly: GCA_903874255.1. Taxonomy (GTDB): domain Bacteria; phylum Actinomycetota; class Actinomycetes; order Nanopelagicales; family Nanopelagicaceae; genus Planktophila. The sequence continues at coordinate 12,635 of CAIQRN010000050.1, read as the reverse complement.
CGTGTAAAACTAATCCAGCTCGACTTGCATCACTGCCCTTGATTCGTGCAACAACATTGCAACGCCCTGGTGCAGATTCATACATCTGCGATGAGATTCCAACTTCATCGAGTTGAGCCATTACATATAAGGCGACTTCCTTCTCATCTCCCTTTCCATCTCCGTAGTTAACAGATGGAATTCGGATCATCTCCTGACAGATGCGAATAACTTCATTTTCTAACTGGGTGAGGGATTCTGTAGTCATTTCGCGATTCTCTCACCAAATTGCTATCCTTGCCCAGCACTTAGTCCGGGTGGCGGAATTGGCAGACGCGCTAGCTTGAGGTGTTAGTTCCCGCAAGGGATTAGGGGTTCAAGTCCCCTCTCGGACACATGAATCTCGGTGAGGCACTTTCGCTTATCCGACCTATCCCCGACTACCCGAAACCGGGAATACTTTTTCAAGATATAACTCCACTTCTTGCCAACGGTGAAGCTTTCAACATCGTGACTAAAGAACTCAGTAGTTTTTCCCAACCTGAAGTTGTAATTGCAGGAATTGAGGCACGTGGGTTTATTTTTGCTAGCGCGGTGGCACACTCAGTTGGACATGGCTTCGTTCCTATTCGCAAATCCGGAAAATTACCTTTTACAAGGATCTCTCAGAGTTACGGGTTGGAGTACGGAGAGGATGTTTTGGAAATTCATAGCGATGCTATTTCCATCGGCCAGAAAGTTCTGCTCATCGATGATGTACTGGCAACCGGCGGGACAATCGAGGCGGCAATATCTCTTATACATGCATTAGGTGGTCAGGTTTATCAGATTCTTTCAATCTTGGAAATTGCATCACTAAATGGACGTCAAAGATTGCAGGCAATCCATCCCGATATTCCGATTACGTCCCTAGTGATCTCTTGAAATCGGCGTGTGCGATTTCATTTCCCCGCTTTAATTAAACCTATGGCAAGATGCGCTCCATGGCCGAATTGATTTATTACTGCGGAACTATGGACAGTGGTAAATCCACTTTGGCGCTACAAACCGCACATAATCATCAGAGCCGTGGTCGCTCAGGTGTGATCTTTACAAACAAGGATCGTGCTGGAAAAGGAATCATCTCTTCAAGATTGGGATTATCAAGTCCGGCAATTGAAGTCAGTCCCGGAATGGATTTACATAAACACGTTGTTGATTCCCTATCAAGTGGTGATCGCATTGACTACATCATTTGCGATGAAGCGCAGTTTTATGAAAGAGAACAAATCGAACAACTAGCAAGAATTGTTGATGGTTTAGGGATTGATGTTTATGCCTTTGGAATTCTGACGGATTTTCGTACCTCACTATTTCCAGGTTCAGCTCGGTTAGTTGAACTTGCTGACCGCGTAAATACTCTTCAAGTTGAAGCATTATGTTGGTGTGGATCTCGAGCCACCCACAACGCACGTACCGTGGGTGGTGCAATGGTTATTGAGGGTGAACAAGTTGTTGTTGGCGATGTTTCTCCTGGCAACGAAGTGGGCTACGAAGTTTTATGCAGGCGACACCATATGCGTCAAGTTACAGCGCGCGCTTCCCGAGCGGGTCACGTATCCTCTCAACCTCTTCCATTTAAGGAGTAACACGTGAACACACGAGGCTTAGTGGCATTGCAGGCAAAGGCCCCACTCACCACTTTCGAATTTGATCGACGTGTGCTTAAAGAAAACGATGTAGCACTAAAGATTATGTTTGCTGGAATTTGTCACTCTGATATTCACCAAGTGAAAGAAGAGTGGGGACCTGCTATTTTTCCGATGGTTCCGGGTCATGAAATTGCCGGAATAGTTACCGAAGTTGGCACCAAAGTTACAAAATTTAAAGTTGGCGATGAAATCGGCGTTGGGGTCTTCATCGATTCTTGCGGTACGTGTGCAAGCTGCACGAATGGTCTGCAGCAATATTGTGAAGAAGGAATGACAGGCACTTACAACACAGTTGAGCGCGATGGAACAACGGTCGCTTATGGCGGTTATTCAAATTATTTCGTCATCAATGAAGATTATGCGGTTCACATCCCAAAGAATTTGCCTTTATCCGGAGTCGCACCTTTATTGTGTGCCGGAATAACTTTGTATTCGCCGCTTCGCAAATGGGAGGTTGGTCCCGGTTCAAAGGTTGCCGTTGTTGGCCTAGGTGGACTCGGACACATGGGCGTTAAATTCGCTGCCGCAATGGGCGCAGAAGTTACCGTTTTATCTCACTCTGCAAGCAAGCGAGAAGACGCGTTAGCAATGGGTGCTCATCACTTTGTTGACACTAGTGTTTCTGGTGCACTGCTCGGATTAACAAAAGCTTTTGATTTAGTGTTAAACACGGTTAGCGCACCACTTAATATCAATGATTATCTGGAACTTCTCAAACTAGATGCAACATTGGTCGTGATTGGGTTGCCCGGGAAACCTTACGAAGTAAATGTAGGAACCCTACTGAATGGTCGCCGTCGGATTGCCGGATCAATGATTGGTGGAATTCCTGAGATTCAATCAATGCTCAACTTTTGCGGTGAGCACAATATCGTTAGCGATGTTGAAATTATCGATGCGGGCTATGTAGATAAGGCCTATGAAAGAACAATCGCAAGTGATGTTAAGTATCGCTTTGTGATTGATGCGTCTACGTTCTAAGCGAAGGTATGCACGGCCAAAGCAAGTAGTGGCGCCACAGCTAATGCCGGCAATAGGTTGCCAACTGCGATCTGCTTTATTGCTAAGAGTTTCAAACCGATGGCAATAAGTAGAACACCACCAACGATTGTCATGGCATCGACTTGGTATGCAGGAAGCACTTGACCTAATCCAAGCCCAATGATGGTCCAGAAACCCTGATAAATACCGACGGGAATTGCAGCAACGGCCACTCCCCAACCTAAAGTTGAAGCAAAGGCCATTGCTGCGAAGAAGTCCAGAGTACTTTTCAAAATTAACTGAACGATTCCGTTGGACATGCCGTCACTGATACTTCCCAAAATCGCAAGTGGTCCTATAGCGAAAAGTAAAGATGACGTAACGAAACCTTCAACAAATTTGCTTTCTTTTGAGGCTTTGAATCTCTTTCGTAGATTTTCACCTAGCATTTCCAATCGATCTTCAAGGCCTAATGCCGAACCTATCAATCCACCAATAAGAAGTGACCCGAGCACAACTAATAGAGGCCATCCTTGAGGTAAGGCATCAATAAATCCTTTCGACCATAACGCGAGTAATGCAGAAGCTGCTCCAAGCAAAGTTGCTAATCCAAGTACGTCTGTTAAAAGAGATCGTGTTTTTGAATTCAAACGGTGACCAATAAATATTCCAGTTGTGGCACCAACAAGAATTGCGACAACATTTATCGCAGTACCTAATCCTGGAAACATTATTAAAGAATAGCCTGCTTAGTGCAACTTGCTTGCGCTAGACTCCCCTGATGTCAGATAAAGGATTACTGAATTTCCTGCGGCCACACAAGACAGTTCCGGTTACACCCTGGAGCGCTAAGTCGCGTTGGGATTTATCGCCAGTTCGAGTGCTAATTCTTTTTGTCGGACTATTTATTTTTGGACTGGGTGATTCCTTATTGATTCAAGGAAATATCGGAAATGCGCCATGGTCCGTGCTGGCTCAAGGAATTGCGAATCACTTAGGGATGTCGATGGGTTGGTCGACATTTGGTTTAAGCACTCTCGTTCTATTGGCTTGGATTCCTCTACGCGAAAAACCAGGTTTCGGAACAATTTCAAATATCGTGATAATTGCTTTAGCCATTGATCTTGGCGTCACGCACATTCCACTACAAAATAATTTTGCATCTGGTTTGGTTTTCACCTTACTTGGCATAGGAATGGTTGGTGCTGCTTCGGCGCTCTACATAACCTGCGGCCTTGGTCCTGGTCCTCGAGATGGACTCATGACTGGAATCCATCAAAGAACTGGAATTCGAGTTGGTCGAGTCCGATTTGCGATAGAAGGCTCTGTCACCGTAGCTGGTGGGCTCATGGGAGGTAATTTAGGCTGGGGAACCCTTCTTTTTGCCCTCCTCATCGGACAATCCGTAGCTATTGCCCTCGGTGTCGTATCCCGAGTTACTTCAAAGTAGCAGTTACGCTAAAAGCCTTCCCCCGGCATGTACTGGCCGATTAGCAGTGCACGGGGTCGCAAACACCCCCGATAACAAAATCAGAAAGGCACATGCATGCTCGATTCATTTTTTAAGATCTCAGAACGGGGTTCGACCGTTGGCCGGGAAATTCGCGGCGGATTCGTCACATTTTTCACGATGGCCTACATCATTGCTCTCAATCCACTAATCATTGGTGGCGCAGTCGATGGCGACAAAAAATTCCTTGGTGGTTTCACTGCATTCGGACAGAACCTTCCTTTAATCGCAGCAGCAACAGCTTTGGTGGCGGGTGTTTTGACGATTCTTATGGGTGTTGTCGGAAATTTTCCATTGGCGATCGCTACAGGGCTCGGACTTAATACATTCGTTGCATATGGCATCGCTTCAAAGATGACATGGGCAGATGCAATGGGTCTTGTTGTTCTTGAAGGCCTAATCATTACCGTCTTGGTTCTCACAGGATTTAGAACAGCGGTTTTCAAGGCCGTGCCACAGCAACTCAAGTATGCAATTTCAGTTGGAATTGGTTTGTTCATTGCACTTATCGGACTTGTTGACTCTGGTTTTGTTCGCCGTACAGGCACAGGTCCAGTACCAGTGCAACTGGGTGATGGTGGAAATCTAGTTGGATGGCCAATCGTTGTATTTATCTTCGGTCTGCTTCTAATCGTTACGCTCATGGTTCGTAAGACAAAGGGCGCACTTTTGATTGGAATCGTTGGCGCAACAGTGCTTGCGGTAATTGTTGAAGCAGCATTCAAGATTGGTCCAAGTTTTATCTCACCTACAGAAAGCAATCCAAAGGGTTGGGGATTAAACATTCCTAAACTTCCAGATAATATTGTTTCTACTCCTGATTTCTCACTTCTTGGCCACTTCAACCTTCTCGGCTCATTTAGCAAGATCTCTTTTGTATCTGCCGTGCTCTTGGTATTTACACTTCTACTATCTGATTTCTTTGACACTGTTGGTACTGTTACAGCAATTGGTCATGAAGCAGGTCTAATCGACAAGGATGGCAACGTTCCAAATAACGATCGCATCCTTTTGGTTGACTCAATCGCAGCAGCTGCCGGTGGTGCCGCAGGTATCTCTTCAAATACCTCATACATCGAATCAGCATCAGGTGTTGGTGAGGGTGCACGTACTGGCTTGGCTTCAGTGGTAACTGGTGTCTGCTTCTTGCTTGCAACATTCTTATCACCGCTGGTAGCAATCATTCCTTATGAGGCAGCAACTCCAGCGTTAGTAATCGTTGGATTCTTGATGATGACTCAGGTTAAGGATATTGATTGGGCAGATTTGGGAATTGCTATTCCTGCCTTCTTGACAATCATTTTGATGCCATTCACATACAGCATCTCAGTTGGTATTGGTGCAGGATTTGTTTCCCACGTACTAATTCGTACTGTGCAGGGTCGACGCAAGGATGTTCATCCATTGCTATGGCTCGTTGCGGCTCTGTTCGTGATCTACTTTATGACATCACCAATCACTGCGTGGATTGGCTAATTTGTAAAACAGCGTAATACAAAGGCCCCGTAGAGAAATCTGCGGGGCCTTTGTATGTCACCAATTTATGCTGGTGCTACCTTGCATTTCTAATAGTGCGTTGACTTTTGAAAAAGGTTTGGAACCAAAAAATCCTCGATATGCCGATAGTGGGCTGGGATGCACGCTCTCGATTATTAATTGTTCGTCGAAATAGATTTTCAATTCTTGAACCTTATTTCCCCAGAAAACGCCTACAACGTGCCTTTGACCGAGTACTTGGGCGGTAGCGCGCGTGAATTCCTCCCAACCAAATCCGGTATGCGACAGTGAACTATTGGGTTGCGTTGTCAAGATTCGATTGAGAAGAAATACTCCCTGCTGGGCCCAACGAGTCAAATCTCCATTGTGTGCTGGTGCGACGTCGCAATCACTCTGTAGTTCTTTAAAAATATTTCGTAATGAGGCTGGAATAGTGGGTTGATCTGGTGAGACAGAAAAAGCTAATCCCTGCGCTACTCCAGGAGTTGGATATGGATCTTGACCAAAAATCACTACTTTAATCTTTGACAGCGGTTCTTTATATGCGCGCAAGATATTTTCGAATGAAGGCGTGAATGGCAGTTCAAAGAGGCGTGACTCGATCTCATCGAGCAGTTCCTTCTTATCCGATAGTGCTGCCTTCCATTCTGGATGCAGTTGCTGAAACAGTGACATGACTAGGCTTGAACGGAACGAGCAAAGAAACGTCCATTATCTTGCGTAACCGAAATCTTCACTCCAAAAATCGCAGAAACATGCTCTGAAGTTATGACTGATTCAACTGGACCAGATACAGCTATTACTCCATCTTTAAGTAACAGCGCATGCGTTGTACCGACAGGGATCTCTTCGATGTGATGTGTTACTAAAATCGTTGCAGGTGCGGTTGGATCTGCTGCGAAATTTGCGAAGCGTTGCAAGAGATCTTCTCTTCCACCGACATCTAAACCGCCAGCGGGCTCATCCAAGAGCAAGAGTTCAGGATCTGCCATCAGTGCACGTGCAATCTGCGTGCGCTTCTTTTCTCCTTCGCTCAAAGTTGCGTACATGCGCTCTCCCAGTTCGCGAACTCCAAACGTGGTCAGCAGTGAAATTGCGCGGGATTCATCCCACAGGTCATATTTCTCATTCCATCTACCGAGAATTGCATATGCAGCCGTTAGGACAACATCGCGCACTCGTTCATCGTGCGGAATATCTTCGGCGAAGGGTGCCCCGCAAATTCCAATTCTTGTGCGCAGTTCGAAGAGATCTATCTTGCCCATCTCTTTACCTAAAACGTGGACGGTTCCTGTGGATGGGAACATGTGCGTTGATAAAATCTGCAAAAGTGTGGATTTTCCCGCTCCATTGGGTCCCAAAATCACCCAACGTTCTCCTGGGGAGATACGAAAATTTATAGGGCCGAGAATTCTCTTTTCGCCACGTTGGACCGAAACATCCCGAAGTTCAAGAACTGGCTGTGTCGTCATAGAGCAAAAAGATAGCGCGTATCTCACGTGGATGTGGCCTTTGGTGGCCATTACCGCGTGTGATTTTAAGATAATCTTCGCCAACCATGACAATAAGCGAAAATTCCGAACAATTCACCGGCCTAATCCTTGTTAGCGGCGTTGATAAGCCAGGAATTACTCAGGCCCTTTTCAATGCGTTAGCGCCATTTTCGATTGTTATTCTGGATATCGAACAAGTAGTCATAAAATCTCGATTGATTTTAACTGTATTGATCTCACTTAATCCAGCACATCAAGAGGCGATAGAGATTGATTTGAATCAATGTGCAAGCGACTTAGATGTTGATTTGGCTATGGATTTTTCGAACACTCATAGTGATTCGATTGCAAGTAAATCTGATTTAGTTCACGTCGTAATTCTCTCGAAAAAACTAAATCCGAGCGCAATATCTTCACTAGCTACTGCTATCACCGAACTAGGTGGCAATATCGAAAGAGTTTCACGTTTAGCTTCTACTCCGATACTGGCTCTAGAACTCATAGTTTCCGGGGTTGAGCAAAGTCAACTCAGTCAAGCTTTATCACCACTTGCTTCAGCTGCTGATATCGATATTGCGGTCTCACCAAGCGGACTTTTTAGACATGCAAGAAAACTGGTGCAACTTGATGTGGATTCAACTCTTATTTCTCAGGAAGTAATTGACATGCTTGCTGAAAAAGCGGGAGTTGGCGATCAAGTTAAATTAATTACCGAATCTGCAATGCGCGGTGAGTTGGACTTTGAATCATCCCTTCGCGCTCGAGTCGCTTTGCTTAAAGATCTTCCCGAATCTGTCATTGCGCAAGTGCAGCAAGAGATTTCTCTTACTCCTGGTGCTCGCACCTTAGTAACAACTTTACAGAAACTTGGACATACGGTTTCAGTTGTATCGGGTGGATTCATCGATGTTATAGCGCCAATTTTGAAGGATTTGAATATTCAACATTTCAAAGCAAATAAATTGGTGATTAAAGATGGTGTACTGACAGGCGAAGTAAGCGGCGCAGTCATTGATCGCGCTGCAAAAGCCGTTGCTTTGAAGGAATTTGCGGCGATTGAAGCGATTTCCATGAAACACACGATTGCAATCGGTGATGGCGCAAATGATTTAGACATGATTGCAGCGGCCGGTTTAGGTATCGCTTTTAATGCTAAGCCACATGTGAAAGCAGCCGCAGATAGCACTGTAAGTAATCCGTATTTAGATTCAGTTCTCTATCTTTTAGGAATTTCACCCGAAGAAGTTTTGGGCGATATTAACTAAAGACGACAAGCGTGTATATCTGTAACCAAGATTCCACGCGCACCAACTAGCCATAATTCATCCATCACTCTATTAGTGTCTTTGCGCGGCACCATAGCTCGAACCGCCACCCAGTCCGGCTTTTGCAATGGTGAAATAGTTGGTGATTCTAGACCAGGAGTTATGGCACACGCTTTATCTACGCAATCTTTTGGAATGTCATAGTCCAGAAGAACGTACTTTCGAGCAGTAACGACACCTTGCAGGCGTCGGATTAGGATCTCTAACTCCGTGCGAATTTCAAAACCCTTTCTTGCAATGACGATTGCTTCACTCGTAAGAATAGGCTCACCAAAAACTTCCAAACCTGCTTGGCGTAAAGTATTTCCAGTGCTCACAACATCGGCGATAAGATCTGCCACTCCAAGTCGAACACTGCTTTCAACCGCTCCGTCGAGGCGCACAACATCGGCAGTGATGTTTAGGTTTTTCAAGTGATGCGCGACCAAACCTGGATAGGCAGTTGCAACTCTTTTGCCTGAAATATCACTCAATTTATAGGCTCCATTTGCCGGCCCGGCAAAGCGAAATGTAGAGCCCCCGAAGTTAAGAGACAGGAGTTCAACGGCTTCCGCCGATGAATCAATGAGCAAATCTCGTCCAGTGATCCCTGCTTCAAGTTCACCGCTGCCAACGTAAATTGCAATGTCGCGTGGACGCAGGTAATAAAACTCAACTTCATTTTCGCTATCAACTAGGACGAGGTCTCGACTATCGCTACGTTGTCTGTAACCAGCCTCTTTGAGAATCGCAATCGAATCATCTGCCAAAGATCCTTTATTGGGAACCGCTACTCGTAACATGTGCGCACTCGTTTCAGTTATAGGTATGTGTAAACATCTTCTAGCGTTAAACCGCGAGCCAACATCAATGTTTGCACGTGATACAGAAGTTGACTGATTTCTTCGGCTAAGGCGGCATCACTTTCATGCTCAGCCGCTAACCAAACTTCGCCAGCTTCTTCAAGTATTTTCTTACCTATCGTGTGGATGCCAGCATCAAGGGCGGCAACAGTGCCCGAACCCTGCGGACGAGACTGCGCCTTTTCCGCAAGCTCGATCCACAGGGATTCAAAGGTTTTCATGGCAATAGTTTACTGGAGAGAACTAGATAGCCGTGATTGATTTACTCTCTTTTGAGATTCGTAGCCATGAAACGAAGCCCCAAATAACAAATGGTAGATATATCGCATAGAGAGTTCCGGTTGGGTAGTAACCGTTTTTGAGAGCAAATGGAACCCCTACGAGGTCTACTGCAATCCAAACTAACCAAAACTCAACATAACCACGGCTCATACCATAGGTAGCTAGAGCGGTTCCCGTGAAGATCCAGGTATCCACGAAAAGCCACGTACCAGACTCCCCCAACGCCCTAAAAATCTCTTGTGATACAAGGAAAAAAACGAAGACAGCCGGAATGAGAATCTGTTTTTCTCGCAACGTGGTCCATCGCGGAGTAACTGCAGCGGTACCGACTTCCCCGCGGCGACGATGAGCGCTCCATCGAACCCAGCCATAAGCGCTCACGATGATGAGTAATAGATTACGACTAGCTTGACCATAGAAATTTCCTGAAGGTTGATCGCCATAAGCAAAGACGGCACCTAAAAATACGGTGAAAAGAAGTGCATCACCAGCGATACCAACCGGCCATGCAGATACTTTTCGATGTGCGCCAAGTATCGCACTTGATAGACCTAAAACTCCGCCCACAACTTCGCGAAGTGCAATTGATTTACTTCCAAAATGGATAGTACTTTCAAAAAACCATTTAATGACTGACATAGTTGATCCTTCCTAGTAGAAAAGCTCCAGGAAGCAACGAGAGGAACGGCCTCATCAGATGCAGCCGCTAACCTCTGTTCCTTTATCCAGACTCTAACTGTCGGTTTTGGAGTTACACCAAATCAACCGATCAATGGCTTTGATCGGGTCGCGGACTTTACCGCCGGTTCGGAATTACACCGACCCCCGGAACAACGTGCCGCTATTTTGCCATATCTAACGCGCGTTGGCGCAGTGAAACAACCATGTGCGCGGGATCTTCTGCATTAAATACTGCACTTCCGGCAACAAAGGTATCCGCGCCTGCTTCAAGGGCTATTTCGATTGTTTCAAGGGAAATACCACCATCAACCTGCAACCAAATTGGCCTATCGCCAATAATCTTTCGAGTGGCTCGAACTTTATCCATCATCTCTGTCATGAATTTTTGGCCCCCGAACCCAGGCTCGACGGTCATGATTAAAAACATATCTACATCATCTGCAAAATCTGCATAGTCAGCAATATGTGTTTGTGGTTTTAATGCTAGTCCGGCGCGAGAGCCTAGAGTACGAATTTTTTTGAGGGTCGCCGAGATATCAACTGTGGCTTCTGCATGGACCGTGACGCTGGCACAACCAATCTCTGCATACATTGGTGCAATCTGATCGGCATTAGCCACCATTAAATGTGCATCGATTCCGATGGGGCAGTTCTTGATAATTTGGCTTGCGCTTTCAAAGTCAAAAGTGAAATTTGGAACAAAAATATCATCCATTACATCAAGGTGGATCAAATCTGACACATCGGCAATTCGCGCTATCTCATCGTTGAGTCGAGAGAAATCTGCATTAAGAATACTAGGAGTGATTCTGACCTCAAATGCCATGAGAAAACTCTAATCCTTTCACTGGATTTTCTTGCGAAATAAGGCAAGAAACATCGCATCAGTTCCATGTTTGTGGGTCCAAAGACTCATGGCACCAGAGCGCGTTGCATCCTTAAGGTTTGAAGGTAAAAATGGTGAAACATCAACTTGTTCTAAATCAGGATGCTTCTTAAGTAGATCTAAAACTTGAACTGTAGTTTCAGCTAAGTGCGGTGAGCATGTTGCATATCCCAATATTGCACCAGGATTGAGCACTAGCAATGCTGCCTCAATCAATTCTCGTTGCAATTGAGTTAACTCACGTAAGTTAGCAAGTGAACGACGCCATCGAACTTCCGGTCGACGTCGAAGTGCGCCGAGACCAGTGCACGGTGCATCTATTAATACCGCATCAAAGAACTCCCCATGATCACTAATTGAGCGACCATCACCGACCCAGACTCTGGCGCCATGTACAACTTTACGGACCAAGTCGGCACGCGGAGCAGAGAATTCATTTGCGGTGAAAGTTATATTTCTTTCTCGCGCAATGCTAGATAACAGCGCAGCTTTCCCTCCAGGGCCAGCGCACAAATCTAACCAATTTTCACCCGATGCAGCGGCAGCAAAAACTGTTGCTACTAACTGCGAACCTTCATCTTGTACGCCAGCTAAACGGTGCCTGACTAAATCAATAACTCCAGGATTACCCTTTAACCGCGCCCCTAAATCGGAATACATGGTTGCTTCGGCGCCTAATGCAAGTAAATCCGTCTGTGTAGAAAAGCCAGGCCAGGAAACAAGGGTAGGAATCGCAGGAATATTATTTGTTGTTAACTCCTCTTCAACAGAGTCCCAATCCTTGAGCAAATCGAAGTATGCTGAAATTATCCATTGCGGATGCGAGTACTTGATTGCAAATTTTTCAACAGGATCACTTATTATCTCCAAAGGAGCAAACCAATCTTCGTAACTTTTCCGAGTCACGGATCTCAGCAGCGCATTTACGAAACTAGCTTTTGACTCCCCTAATCTTTTTCGCGCAACTTCTACTGTTGCAGAGACAGCTGCGTGATCGGGTATTCGCATTTCATGTATCTGATGAACACCCATGCGAGCAACATCCACGATGCCGGTATCTACTTCATCCCAGGGTCTATCAGATATTTGCGCGAGCACCCAGTCATGCTTTACCTGCATACGCAAAGTTCCATAAAGTAACTCAGTCACCAAATTGCGATCACGTTCTTCCAAAGAAGATGCATTGAGTGCGGCGGGCAGAAGCAGGTTTGAGTAGCCTTCATTGCGATTTACCTCTGTAATGAGATCAAAGGCCAACAGCCGGGTCGCATCTGGCTTAGGTGATTTGAAAGTATTTCTGCGTGCCTCAGTCACAGATTTCCACCGGACTAAACCTTGCTCCACGTGACCAATCGATAGCTTTCATTTCACTTTTACCCTCAGGAATCACGTCATGAATTTCAATTACACCATCGATGGTTCCGATCAAACAGCTGTTTTCAAAGCTTTGAAGTTGACCAGCAGCAAG
>CAIQRN010000049.1 GCA_903874255.1 uncultured Actinomycetes bacterium | reverse complement strand
CTGTAAGCCAAGACTTCCGCTGCTAGAGCTTCAACTTCTGGCGTGAACTCATGCATCTTTGGTGGCTCTCTTTATTATGTTTCGTAGCATTGTTGGAAAAACAAAGAGATGAAAAGGTGAGACTGCATACCAATATAACTGCCCCCCTAAACCGCGAGGGTTAAAGGTTGCTTCTTGAATCACGTGTGTCTTTCCATCGCGTTCTTCAACAATAAATTCCAACCAGGCTTTTCCAGGCAAAATCATCTCTGCGTAAAGTTTTAAACGATGCCCGCTCTCAAGCGCTTCAACTCTCCAAAAATCTAAACTCTCACCAACGCGCAAGAAATTCGGATCTCTCCGGCCTCTGCGCAATCCAACTCCTCCAACAAAGCGATCTAGAACTCCGCGACCCCACCAAAGGAAATCAGAACCAAACCAACCGTTTTCTCCGCCAATGCTTTCAATCTGTTTCCAAATTTTTGCTGCAGGGATATCGGTCGTGCGTTCGCGGCGATCTCGTAATACCGCTTCACCTGCCCAATCAGGATCTCCTTGAGCTTTTTGCCAGGGAGCTGTCGGAATAGTTGCATCCGACCATCGAGTTTCAACTTGGTGATCGGTGATTCTAGAAAGCGCCAAATTAATTGCAGTTGCAACATCGGTTAGACCTTCTGGTGGTGGCGCGATTACGTTATCAATTGATTTAGCTGGATCTGCCACTACTTCACTAATCAGCGAACCAACGAGCGGTCGCGCAAGAGCAGTGGGGACTGGAGTAACTAAACCAATCCAGAGTGAAGAAAGACCAGGTGTAAGTACCGGAACCTTAATGATCCAGCGCTTCTTGAGCCCTGAAAGTCGTGCAAATTTCTGCATCATGTCTGCATAGGTGAGTACTTCTGGACCACCAATATCGAAAATCTTTTTAACTGGCTCCTTTAACGCAGCTGCATTTTTTAAGTAGTACAAAATATCTCGGATAGCTATTGGGTGAGTTTTGTTCATCACCCATTTTGGTGTCGTCATGACAGGCAAGCGATGCGTTAGATGTCGCAACATTTCAAAAGATGCTGAGCCAGAACCAATAATTATTCCTGCTCGAAGCTCCATGACTGGGACAGATGTTGATGCCAATTCGGCACCAGTGCTTACTCTCGAAGCCAGGTGCTTGCTTATATTTTTATCATTTGCGATTCCGCCAAGATAAACAATTTGTTTAACGCCAGCGATTTCGGCACACTGCGCGAATTGGCGGGCCATCTTTGCTTCAATTTCATCAAAGTCTTTACCTAAGTTAATTGAGTGCAAAAGATAATATGCGGTATGAATTCCAACTAAGGCGCGGTTGAGATCTTCAATGTTGTTTGCACTTCCAACACAAATATCTACTTTGCCGGCCCATGATTGCCCATTGATTTTATTTTTATCGCGCACAAATACTCGCACATCATATTTCTCATCAACTAATGTTCGGACTAGACGACCGCCCACATATCCTGATGCACCAGTAATTAATATTTTTCTCTCGAGTGTGCTCACAATTGAAAGCCTAACTCACCCGCTAGGCTTGAGCCATGCCAGAGTACGTCAATCTTCGCGGACACCAGATTTATAACTATGAGTGGGATGCCGAGGGCGAAGCAGTTCTTTTGCTCCATGGTGGCTTGAGTAAAACTTCGAGCTGGGACTACCTCATGGTGCCACCGCTTGAAGATGGATTTCACTGCTTTGCCTATGACCGTACTGGGCATGGATTTACTGGCGATCAAAATGGAAGTTTGCATTTCAAATTCCAAGCACAAGAAGCTATCGCTTACTTGGAAGATGTAGTTAAAGAGCCGGCACATTTAATTGGTTATAGCGACGGCGGAATAATCGCGTTAATGATTGCAATTGCCCGCCCCGAACTAGTGAAATCCATCGTGGCAATTGGGGCTAACTATCATTACAGCGCGCCACTTAGTGATTTTGCAGAGGCATTTGTTAGCCCAGAAGATCAAGCTGAATACAACTTAATTAGCCCCGATGCACCACATACTTTGCTTGAAAAAATTCTGCGAATGAATGAAATTTGGAAAACCGAACCCGATATTTCCTTGTCAGAAATCGCCTCTATTCAATGCCCCGTTTTAGTTATGGCCGGCGATGACGATGTGATTAAACATGAACATACAATTTCGTTATACGAAGCTTTACCGCTTGGTCAATTAGCAATTTTGCCCGGTACTTCTCACGGTTTAGTTAAAGAAAAACCCGCGCTCATGATGGCAATCATTATGCAATTTCTTGAAGATTTAAGTTACCCAATCACACGCCAACCGATTAGGCGAACTAACAATCTATAGGGGTAATTTTCCCGGTCGCAACATCGTAGATAGCTCCACCAACTGAAACACCGGAGTTGAGTAGATGGTAATTACGAACTTTTTGTACATCTTCAATTAATGCTGCTTGTTGATCTGCAACAGTTTTAAATTCAAGTTCTGAAGTATCTATTCCATACTTTGTATCAATTTCACGGTGAATTTCGGCTTCATCGACTTGTGCCATTCGACAATTGGTGTGAGGCATAATCAAAATTCGATTCACTCCCAGCAAATATGTTGCTAACACCAAAGTACGCAACACATCCTCTGTAACGCGAGCGCCTGCGTTGCGTAGAATTTTGGCATCACCTGAACGCATCCCAATTACTGATAAGGGATTAATGCGAGAATCCATGCAAGTGACGATTGCTAAACCTTTTTGTGCCGTTCCAGTTAAATCAGAGTATTTGAAAGTCTTGATGTATTCATCATTGGCCGCGAGTGCATCTGCAAATTCATCACGGGGAAAGGTAGACATATTTCCTCCCCTTAAATACTACGAGCCCCCCGTCAGGATTGAACTGACGACCTGCGCATTACAAGTGCGCTGCTCTACCACTGAGCTAGAGAGGCCTACGTGCGAACACATAGTGGTCTTTCGACCAGCGGCAATTATGGCAGTGGTTCGCAAAAACTTGAAATCGAGAAGCTTAAGCGGGCTCGGCGATAGGTTATGACAGTGAGATTAGGCGTTTTGGATGTGGGTTCTAACACCATCCACCTGCAGGTCATGGATGCCCATCCCGGGGCTCGGCCAACTCCTGCGACAAATTTTAAGGTCGAACTGCGTCTGACTGAGTATCTGGATGAAACTGGATCGATTTCTGAAGAGGGCATTCGACAACTTCATGACGCAGTGTCGGATGCCGTTGCACATGCCAATCAAAATAAAACTGATGAGATCGTGGCATTTGCTACATCCGCAGTTCGCGATGCAAAAAACGGATCACGAATTATTCAAGAAATAAATAAACGCCACCAAATAGATTTACAGATTTTAACTGGTGATGAAGAAGCACGGATGACTTTCTTGGCAGTACGTCGGTGGTTGGGTTGGTCTGCCGGAAAACTATTAGTACTAGATATTGGAGGCGGTTCACTTGAAATCGCATCTGGCATTGATGAAAATCCTGAAGCAACAATTTCTCTTCCGCTAGGCGCCGCCCGATTGACTCGAGATTTTTTATCAGGTGATCCATACAATTCTAAAGGTGTGAAATTTCTTGAAGAGTACGTTCTTACAAAGTTAGAGGATGAATTACCTTCAATACTTCGTGTTCACGACGCAAATCACTTCGTCGCTACAAGTAAGACCTTTAGGACACTCGCCAGACTTTCTGGCCATATGTTTAATGAAAATCCAAAGTATCTTGAAAGTGTTAACTTGAAAGCCATGATTTCTAAACTTGCGGATATGACAAATAAATCAAGGGCGGATTTGCCAGGTGTTTCAACGAGTCGGGCGCAGCAAATTGTTGCTGGTGCAATTGTTGCTCGATCCGTGATGGCAACACTTGATATAGACAGAGTTGAAATCTGCCCATGGGCCTTGCGCGAAGGAATTGTTTTACGCAGACTGGATTGGCTTAATAATTAGCTTCGTGGCGCCTCAACCCAGTCAATGGCAATGATTTCGCCATCACGGTGATGCAGAACCCAAGCTTCTCCCGGTTCCAACTTTTGATCCAACTGCTTGAAATTCTTTTTGCCAATTAATTTCTTCAATAGTTTTGGCAAAATTGGATTATGACTACAAATAATGGCGCTCTTACCCTTATCCATTAAATCTTGGGCATAATCTAAAGGCGCTTCTTTATCTTTCTCATATCCATATTCGCTCAAAACTGCAGAAAAGATTGGATTCATTTCTAAGGAACGTGTAATGGGAGTAATAGTTTCAATGCAACGCTGAGCATCAGAAGAATGTACTTCAGCTATTGCATATGGCAGATACAGCGGCAAAAGTCTTTTTGCTTGAATCTGACCAATGTGGGCTAATGGGCGATCTCCATCATCGCCATCCCAATCTTCACGCTTAACTGCTTTTGCGTGGCGCAACAACACAAGTGGTGTAGTGCCTGAATCAAACTCCAGAAAGAAATCAATCAAAGATTTGTCATCATCCAAAGTCAACTTCTTTTTGGCATCACTTGCAGATAGCCAAAGAAGCTGATCAACTTCGTTTTTATCCGTTTCACCCGTTGGTTCGCCTACTGCTTGAGCCGACCAATATTTCACTAATTTCTTGGTGCCTTCAACTTCGTAAGTGACATCGCCGATTTCTGGTCCAAATACTGGTGTGTATCCAGTTTCTTCCATAACTTCGCGGTAAGCGCAACCAATCATGGTTTCATTTGGATCAAGCTTGCCTTTAGGTAAGGACCAATCGTCATAACGTGGACGATGAATAACTGCAATCTCAATCTTCTTTTTTGCAACTTGACGCCAAAGAACTGCTCCGGCTGCGTAAATAATCTGCACTTCATTACCCATGATTAACGCTCCATCGAATAGTGATGAATGAATGCTGAGTGCACGTCTAGAAGCGCTTCACCCTGGTCATTCTTGCTTTTGCGAGTCCATTGAGTTCCTGTTAATTGCCAGCTTGATGCTTCAGAACTCAAACCGAGATCGATAATCTCCTGCAAGCGATGCTGGTGCTCTTTTTTATCAATTCGCACCAAGCTTTCCACACGACGATCAAGGTTTCGACCCATTAAATCTGCGCTTCCGATCCAGTATTCATCATTTCCTGCGTTAACAAAATGAAAGATACGGGAGTGTTCAAGAAAGCGACCTAGTACAGACTTAACGATGATATTTTCTGAAAGACCTGCAATTCCTGGCTGCACCGCACAAATTCCGCGAACAAGTAATTCGATTTTCACCCCAGCTTGAGATGCTTCATAAAGTTT
>CAIQRN010000048.1 GCA_903874255.1 uncultured Actinomycetes bacterium | reverse complement strand
GTGAAGTGAGGAATAAGTGGATCTTGGCAACCTTCATAGATTGCAGGGATGTCACGCTCAATCGGGGCTCTTAATGTTAGAAGCCCATGAGTCAAAGTTGGTATTTCTGTAGGCCACCAAATCATTTGGTAAGTATGCACCACAGATTCAAGGAGAGCAGAGAAATCGACGGGAAGCAGAGGGAACTAAACGCTCTCGTTGATGGGGCGTGCGGGAACAAAGTAGTTTTTTCCAGTCGGAGAAGTCCACTCGCATGAACCATCTTTATTACTCACCAAACTCCAGCGTCCATGCGTTTTTAATCGATGATGCCTTCGGCACAATAATCCAAGATTTTCAATACTCGTTTCGCCACCAGTTTCCCAACTGTGTGCATGATCAATATCGGCACGAGTTGCTGGTTGCCTACACCCAGGAAAACGACAGGTGCGGTCTCGAGCTAATAAGAAATCAACAAGAGCTTGCGGAGGTTCATATTTCTCGCGGCCGAAATCCAGCAAATTTCCAGTTAGTGGGTCGGTAATAAATCTTTTCCATGTTGCATCACTTGCTAATTCACGGGCAACAGATGCTGGAATTGCTCCGTAACCTGAAAGTTGGCCGGGATTTTCGGCTAAGCCGAGCAAAGTTGGAAGATCGATAGTGACATTTACACTCACGGCTCTGCGATGAGATTTCACTGAATCCGAATTCTCACTTAATGCAGATGAAAGAATTGCAGTTAGTGCATCGGCGCGTTTGTTATCGGCAGAGAGCAAAGACCAGATAGATGTTTCAGAACGCGGAGAATTGCTGGAACCAAAACCGACCTTCGTATCGGAATGCTGCTTGGAACCTACATTCGTATCGGAATGCTGCTTGGAACCTACATTCGTATCGGAATGCTGTCTGGAATCCTCTTCATTTCTTTTTAGAATATAACTTTCAATTGATTTCATGATGATTTGTGCATCAGGAGCGGGCAGTATTGCAACAACTGTGGCCATTCCGTCGGCATCGTTATAACAACTCACTCGCCGTGATTCTCGTGCCCGATCAACTACTTCTTCAAATTCGGCTGGAGCTAATTGGGCAATAGTTGTACGCACCTTATTAGCCACCTGCCCAGGTGTATGAAACTCTGCATAACCTAAAGCTTTTTCCTCTAACTGATAAATTGCGAACTCGCTTAGCCCGTCTCTGATTGCCGCTGCACTTTCCTTTGCAATAACTGTGGCATGCGCTGCAGAAATTTCGCCCATGGCTAATGCTGAGCAGGTGTTTGGGAGGTGATTAACAAGTGTTCGCGCAACATCTATTCGCAATTGAGCAGTGTTAGGGGAGAGTCTTAAAGCTGCGGCAACGTCTTCACGTTCGGCTTCATCAACGCCATCCCAAATTTTGTCGTTGCTACTTGATTCTTCTCCAGCAACTGCGACTATCGCTCTTTGCATAATCGCTTGCAGCCAAGCGGTCTGCCGCTCCAGCGCTGAAAGAAAATCAATGCGAGATCCCACTACTAGTTCAAAGGGATTAATAGATACAAGCCCGGTAAGAGTTTGAATGCCCGGATTTGCTCGCAACAAGTCAGATACCCGTGCAGACAACGGCTCCGTGGAATCCATCTCGTAAATTCTCGCGCTTGTCATAAAGGGGACTATGACGTGCGGCGCCGACAAAGAGTTAAAGTTATCAACAGTCGAAAATGTTTATTCAACACAAATCTTCTTGGCTGAGTTGAACTAATTAACCTTCTTGGCAGAGTTAAACTAATTAACCTTCTTGAACTTCGGTTGGCGCTCCATGCACATCAAGTACATCAGCTGCACTTTCCACAGGTTTTGAATCACCAGCAAGTTTTGTACCCGCCCCACTTCGATTCAAAGGTTTCTTTGCATCATCTTTGTAAATTGCTGGAATTGAACCGAGTAAACCTTTTTGGAAATCTTCAAAAGCTTGCAAAACTTCGCGCTTAGTATTCATAACAAATGGCCCCATCCAAGCGACAGGTTCTTTTATAGGCGCCCCACCAAGGATGAAAAGTTCTAACTCTGGAGATCTTGATTCTTGCTGGTTTGCTGCACGAATAACGATTGAATCTCCATCACCAAAAACAGTCAATTGGCCTGTATGAACCGGGCGAGATTCATCGCCGACAAAGCCATGGCCTGCCATTGTGTAAACAAGCGCGTTGTAATCGCGGCGCCAAGGAAGTCGAAGTTCGGCACCTGCAGTAACCGTTGCGTGAATTAAAGTAATTGGAGTTTGAGTTGTTCCAGGACCTGCATGTCCATCGACTTCACCTGCGATTACACGAATTAATGCGCCACCATCACTAGATGAAAGAAGCGCAACATCTTTTGCACGAACATCTTGATATGCAGGAGGTGACCATTTTTTAGCTGCAGGTAAATTTACCCAGAGTTGAAAACCATGAAATAGGCCGCCGCTCATCACTAAATGTTCTGGCGGAGTTTCAATATGCAGAATTCCTGCGCCAGCAGTCATCCATTGTGTGTCGCCATTTGAAATCGTTCCCCCACCACCGTTGTTATCTTTGTGATCGAAGATTCCATCAATAATGTACGTAACGGTTTCAAAACCACGGTGTGGGTGCCACGGTGTTCCTTTTGGTTCACCTGGCGCGTATTCAACTTCACCCATTTGATCAAGGTGAATAAATGGATCGAGCTCGGCTAAATCAACTCCAGCAAATGCACGTCGAACTGGGAAGCCTTCACCTTCAAAACCTTGCGGCGCAGTAGTAATGCTTTTTACCGAACGGGCACGCGCACCAGGAACTTCACTGACACGTGGCAACACAGTTATATCGGCAACGCTGACTGCAGGCATTTAAACTCTCCTTTTTCCAAACGCAAGGTTAGTTGAACTTTCAACTACCAGCAAGTTGAGTTTTAGAGAGCTTTAAGCGCGGAAACAACCTTTGTTAAGGAAGCTTTAGCATCACCGAACAACAGCATTGTCTTTGGATCGTAAAGCAGTTCATTTTCAATTCCAGCAAAACCTGGACGCATTGAACGCTTTAAGAAGATGATATTTGCGGCATTTGCAACTTCCAAAATAGGCATTCCATAGATTGGGCACCCTGGAGATGTTTGTGCAGCAGGGTTAACAACATCGTTTGCACCGATAACAATTGCAACGTCGGTTTGACCAAATGTTGGGTTCACTTCATCCATTTCAGCAAGTTGTTCGTAAGGAACATTGGCTTCAGCAAGCAAAACATTCATATGACCTGGCATGCGACCTGCAACTGGGTGAATTCCATATGCAACGTCAATACCTTTTGCAATCATCATGTCAGCTAGTTCGCGAACAGTGTGTTGTGCTTGAGCAACAGCTAAACCAAATCCAGGAACAATTACAACGCGACGTGCATAGTTGAGCAAAATCGCAACGTCATCAGGTGAACCTGAACGAACTGGACGATCTTCCACCGCACCGGAATTATCTTGCGGCTTAGCAGTGAATGCACCAAACAAAGTTCCAAATAGTGAACGTCCCATCGCTTCGGCCATAAGACGCGTCAAGATTGTTCCTGATGCACCGACCAAAGTTCCGGCGATGATCAATAGAACTGAATCTAGAACATAACCACTAGCTGCCACAGTTAAACCAGTAAATGCATTTAATAATGAGATAACGATTGGAACATCTGCTCCACCAACTGGAAGTACAAAGAGCACGCCAAATAGAAGTGAAAGTGCGGCTAAGACGAGAAGTGGAGTTGTTCCAAGAGCAGAAACCACCCATCCACCAACACCGATAACGCTTACCAAAGTGGCTGCGATGATGAAGCGTCCTGCTGGGAAAATAACTGGTCGAGTTGTCATTAACTCTTGAAGCTTCAAGAATGTGATGATCGAACCGCTAAAGGAAACGCAGCCAACAATTACAGTGAAAACCGTGAATACAACTTCAGCCGTGGTTGCCTTTGGTCCAAGATGTAAATATTCAACGATCGCAACTAATGCTGCTGCTCCACCGCCGACACCATTAAATAGAGCGACTAGTTGTGGCATCTGTGTCATTTGAACTTTGCGAGCAGCTGGCACACCAACAAGCAAACCAACAACCATTGCACCAAGAATCCAACCTAAATTATTAAGTGGAAGTGATGAACCAGGATTGGCATAGAAGAAGACGACCAAAGTTGCAAGCGTTGCACCAAAGGCACCGATTAAGTTACCTCGGCGTGCTGTCTTTGGATGCGAAAGACCTTTAAGAGCCAAAATGAATGCCACACCAGCGGCAAGACCTACAAGGTCATATAACGTACGGCTCATTTTTTATTTCCTTTGAACATTTCGAGCATTCGATCGGTAACAACAAAGCCGCCAACCATATTGATTGTCGCTAGAACGATTGCTGCAACTGCAAGACCAAGTTCAAGGTTTGTTTCGCTGTGATCTGCAACGATGATTGCACCAACCAAAATAACTCCGTGAATTGCGTTGGCGCCTGACATCAAAGGCGTATGCAATGTCGATGAAACTTTAGAAACGACTTCGAAACCAACGAAGACCGCTAATACAAAGATTGAAACGATTGCCATCGGTTCCATTTACTTGGCTCCTCTTCGTGATCCGCCATGTGTTACCGCGGCGCCGTTAATAATTTCATCTTCAAAATCAAGATTGAAGGCAACTGCCTCGCCCTCTTTTGCTGCCACAGTAAATAGTGACAAGAGATTTACAACGTTACGTGAGTACAAGAATGACGCGTGGAATGGCAACTGGCTCGGAACATCTTTGCCTCCCCAGATTCGCACCCCACCTGATGTTGTAACAATCTCACCAGGCTTTGAACCTTCAACGTTGCCACCAGTTTCTGCAGCTAAGTCAACAATGATTGTTCCTGGTGCCATTGAATCAATCATGGCCTGAGTCATCAATCGAGGTGCTTGTCGACCAGGAACTGCAGCGGTTGTAATAACCACATGTGACTTTGCAATATATGGTGTCAAAAGTTCGCGTTGTTTAGCAGCGCGCTCTTCAGTCATCTCACGTGCATAACCACCGGTACCTTCAAGAGATTCAAGTTCTAGTTCAATGAAAGTTGCACCCATTGATCGCACTTCATCGGCAGAGGCTGGTCGCACATCGTAAGCAGAAACAACGGCACCGAGTCGGCGAGAAGTTGCAATTGCTTGTAAACCAGCAACACCTGCACCAAGGACTAATACCTGGGCTGGCGTAACTGTTCCGGCTGCAGTCATAAGCATTGGGAAAAAGCGCGGAGATAATTCGGCGCCAACTAGGGCTGCTTTATAACCGGCACACAAAGCTTGTGACGTAAGTGCATCCATTGATTGTGCACGAGAAATACGTGGAACTAATTCGAGTGAGAACGCAGTTACTCCAGCAGATACTGCCGCATCGATTGAATCGACTGCAGTTGTTGGAGACAGGAATGAAACGGTGATTGCACCTTTCTTTAACTTCCCCATTTGTTGTGGAGTCAAAGGCTGTACCGATAGAACTGCATCAGCAGTGCTGAGAACTTCACTATCGGAAATCGTTGCACCAGCAGCTTTAAAATCTGCATCTGTTGCTTGCGAATGGACTCCGGCACCGGATTCGATAACAACATCTAATCCAAGTCGAGTTAATTTGTTAATGACATCGGGAACAAGCGCCACGCGCTTTTCACCATCTTTAATTTCTTTCGGGACGACTACACGCATGAATCAAATGTTAGTGCTTTGTGCCTTTCAAGTCACCCTTTGTAAGGTGAAATAACAGTGATTGAATGGTTGTTCGACGATGATATGCCTCACGCCAAATTACTGAACGTGGACCATCGATCACTGATGCTTCAACTTCTTCACCTCTGTGAGCAGGTAAACAATGCATGAATATTGATTCCTTATTTGTTAATGCGATTAAATTCTCAGTTACAGCAAATGGTGAGAGTGCTAGCACCTTTGCTTCTCGTTCACTTTCAGAATCTCCCATAGACATCCATACATCGGTATATAAAACAGATGCATCTTTTGCTGCTGCTTCTGGGTCGTGAAGAACTTCAACTTTTCCGCCACTGTTCGCCGCAATTTTCTTTGCAATTTCGACGATGTTTTCATCAGGTGCCCACGCACCTGTGGGAGTTGCTGTAACAACATGAGCTCCCATTATTGCGCCCATAATCAACCACGCATGTGACATGTTGTTGCCATCACCAAGGTAAACAAATTTGCGTCCAGTTATATCTTTTCCGAAATTTTCACGAATGGTTAACCAGTCTGCAAGTAATTGCGTTGGATGATCATCATCGGTTAGTGCATTAATAACTGGAATGGTTGCGTTGGCTCCAAGTTCATCAACATCGGATTGCGCAAAAGTTCGAATTATTAATGCGCTGCAGTACCCACTAATAATCTTGGCTGTATCAGCGATAGTTTCACCACGGCCAAGTTGTAGTTCATCGCCACGGATAAAGATGGGAGTACCGCCCAGATGCGCGACCGCAGTTTCAGAGGAAAGTCGAGTACGCGTTGAAGGCTTTGTCATATAAATAGCAACTGACTTGTTTGCTAGCGCGGTCTTGGAACGAAGCGGATCTTCAGCAAAAGCCGCCGCGGTGTCGAGTAAAAGCTCAACATCGTCACGACTGAGATCTTGCGTTCGCAGTAAGTCCTTCATTTGGGAATTCTACTAGGTAGTTTTGCCTGTGCCAAAGGTATTCTTAGCAACCTTATGGGACTCTTTGGAAAACGCGGACTTGAGACGGAATCTGACACCGATCTCTTAACTAGGCCCGACCTCCAAGAGGATGACGGTGGCCATGATCGTTTCTCGCATTATGTGAAAAAAGAAAAAATTGTGGAATCGGCAGTCACCGGAAAAGCAGTGAAAGCGTTGTGCGGCAAGAAATGGATTCCCTCTAGAGATCCCGAGAAATATCCAATTTGCCCAACGTGTAAAGAGATTTATGCAGGCTTGAAACCCGAACCAGAAGATAAATAATCATGAGGCGAAGTTTAAAGCTCGCACTTGTGCTGATAATAGGCGTATCGGTTTTTCAAGGTTTGCCTGCTAATGCTGCAGATAAGCAACCTCGCAAAATCGTTACTGGTTGGATTCCTTACTACTCTGTTAAAACAGTGATGCCTTTTATTAAGAAACTCCCAACGTTACCAACGGCAACCCCTGGACCTACTGTCACGTGTGAAGACAATGAATATTCTGCAGAAGATATTTCACTTCTAGACCACTCCTATTTGTTCATGAATAAAGATTTGATGAAAGAAGTCATGCCTTTTTGGTATTCGCTTAAGTCTCCAACATTAATTAGAGATGACTACACAACAGCAAATCCTTCGTGGCCGATTTCCGACACTTTATGTTTGATGCGTAAAACCGGCCTAAAAATTATTCCGACTATTACAGATGGAACAAGTAAGTTGGTATTAGCTGGCTATCTAGCAAATGCCAAACAACGGACCTCAATCGTGAATTCAATTATCAATTTAGTAGATAAGAACTCCTTTGATGGAATTGATTTAGATTTTGAAGGTTTCGCTTTTGTTGATGGCAACACAACGTGGAGTAAAACTGCGCCAAATTGGATTCTCTTCATAAAGGAATTAAGCACGGCCTTGCATGCTCACCAGAAAATACTGTCAATAAGTGCACCCTATGCCTTTGATCCTGCAGAAAAAGTGAAGGGATATACCGTCTATTCTTGGGCGGCAATCGCTTCAGACATTGATCGCTTAAGAATTATGAGTTATGACTACTCAGTTTCAAAACCTGGACCTATTGGACCAATTTCATGGGTGGAAAAAACTGTAAAATACGCAACAACAATTATGCCTTCTTCAAAAATCTATATCGGCTTGCCTGGATATGGTCGAGACTGGATTACATCTGTAAGTGGTAAATGCCCAATTTCGGCACCACCTGGCTTAACTGTCGGTGCTAAAGCGGCAACTTTCAAAACCAACTACGCAACAGCCAAAGCAACAATAGATAACGCCACCCCAACTTTTGATGCCACAACAAGTGAAGTCACTTATTCATATATACAAAATTTCAATGGTTTAACGGCTAAAGGAGCGGCAACCTCTTGCACAGTTGGCCGAACCGTTTGGTATCAAAATGAGCGCAGCTATAGCGAGCGAATGAACTTAGTAGCGAAATACAATTTAGGCGGCTCTTCTTTATGGACACTAGGAATGGAAGATCCCATTGCTACGTCTGCAATCCGAAGTTTCGCGGTAGCAATCGGACCAGCCACGGTAGTAAGTTCCTTAGTTATCGATGACACAACAAATAAAAATGTTTTCTACGGGGGCGTATTTACTATTCGTGGGTCAGTTACTTTGGTCGATAAGACTCCGATTGCGGCAATGCCTATAAATGTGGAGATGAAACATGATGGCGATGCAGATTGGAAAACTATTGCTCAAGTAGCCACTCTTGAGGATGGAAGCATTACCCTGCCAATCACAATTGCTTCCAACGCTACTTTTAGATTAAGCACAGCTGAAAGTGAAAGTTATGCCGAATCAATTAGTTTAGAAGAAAAAGTAGTTTTGCTTTCGCGCGTTTATGTTGAGCGTCCAACATCTGTGCAGCATGGTCAGCCAATGATTGTAAAGGGAACTTTGCTACCGCAAATTTCTGGACAAAAGGCCGTGCTCCAGAAGTTTCAGTCAAAGAAATGGCAAAATATTGGCTCTAGTTCTACTGGATCAGCGGGAGAGTTTTCATTTAACTTTACTGAATTCAAGAAGGGAGTTGTGAAGATGCGTGTCATTGTCAATGCCAATGGTCAGCAAACTATCTCACCACAATTCTCAGTGGTGGTGAGGTAACCATGGTTAAGCTCGATGAAAAGATTGAAGAAGCAATAAAAGAGATTTTTAGTGATAACAGTCCGTGGGTCACAATTATTTGGGATGACCCAGTAAATTTAATGTCATATGTAACTTATGTGCTTATGGAACTCTTTGGTTATTCACGTGAAAAAGCTCATGAGTTAATGATGAAAGTCCATACTGAAGGCAAAGCAGTTGTTTCTACGGGTAGTCGTGAAGAAATGGAGCATGATGTTGCGCGACTTCACGAGTACGGGCTTTGGGCAACTCTTCAGCGAGGAGACCAAGCATTATGAGCAAGCGTGAATCAGAACATATTGATGGCTTTTATCGCCATGGGGACAATGCTTATGTAGTTCAACTTTCTGAGTCAGAAAGAGAAGTTCTTACAAATTTAGTTGAACAGATACTTGAACTACTTGGTGAACGCGCAGATAAGCACGTTGATGATCCATTAGCTGCAATGGTTGGAATAACTTCACATGACTCACCACCAGAGGATGATGTGTTGTTGCGATTATTACCCAATGCATATGCAGACCAAGTGGATGCTTCCGAGTTCCGTCGTTACACAGAATCAACGTTGCGATCTAAAAAGTATGGGCACTCAATGTCGATGCGGATTACACTTAAAACTGCGATCGATGGAATTATTGAAGTTGATCACGATGGTGCAAATGATTGGCTCGGTGCAATGAATGACATTCGACTTGCATTAGGAGTTCGTCTGAAAGTTGAACAAACAAATCATGAAGAGCTCGAACTCTTGGCCCCAGATGACCCATTGCGGGGTGTCTACGCAGTTTATAACTGGCTTGGATGGCTACAAGGTTCATTAATTGATGCGCTTATGGATGAAGATATTTAGTTTGGCGTGCCACGCACTGTAGGCTTGCACTGTGAGCAACGCACCGATTGGAATCTTCGATTCAGGAGTTGGTGGCCTTACTGTTGCTAGAGCGATACTCGATCAGTTACCAAATGAATCCACCATCTATATTGGCGATACCGCTCGCGGACCTTATGGCCCCCGTCCTCTAGCTGAAGTACGTGAATTTGCTTTAGAGAGTTTAGATTTCTTAGTTGAGCAAGGCGTTAAGGCATTAGTTATCGCATGCAACACGGCAAGTGCGGCAATGCTCAGGGATGCACGAGAGAGATATTCGATTCCAGTTATTGAGGTAATTCAGCCAGCTGTAAGACGTGCAGTCGCTGCAACTAGAACTGGTCGCATCGGAGTCATTGGAACCCGTGCAACTGTGGATTCACAGGCTTATTTGGATGCATTCGCTGCTGCGCCTCAATTAGAAATCACTTCAATTGCTTGTCCGCTCTTTGTAGAGTTTGTGGAACGTGGCGAAACTTCTGGAAATGAAATTACAAAAATTGCTCGCGAATATCTTGAGCCCATAATGCAAGCCAATGTTGATACTTTAGTTTTGGGATGTACTCACTATCCGCTATTAACCGGAGTTATTTCCTACGTTGTTGGCGATGGAGTGACACTAGTTTCAAGTGCTGAGGAAACTGCAAAGGATTTATATCGAACTTTGGTTGAAGATAATTTATTGCGAATTTCACAAAGTTCCCCACCAACGCATAAGTTCTTGGCAACTGGAAATGCAGCCGCATTTGAAAGCCTGGCTCGACGCTTCCTTGGCCCAGAAGTAACTCGAGTGGAACATCAAGATCTCTAGATCGAAATCCCTTAAGAAAATAGGAGCACTACATGGCACGCAATGATGGACGACAAGTTAATGACCTGCGAGAAATAAAATTCACTCGTGGCTGGCTTGATCATGCCGAGGGATCGGTTTTAGTTGAGTTTGGAAAAACTCGCGTGTTGTGTGTTGCATCTTTTTCACCAGGCGTGCCACGTTGGTTAAAGGATTCTGGCAACGGTTGGGTCACTTCAGAATATTCAATGTTGCCACGCGCGACTCATACTCGTTCTGATCGCGAAAGCGTTAAGGGCAAACTTGGCGGGCGAACTCAGGAGATTTCACGTTTGGTTGGCCGTTCACTTCGCGCCATAGTAAATATGAAAGAACTTGGCGAAAATACAATCGTTATCGATTGCGATGTATTGCAGGCAGATGGCGGAACACGAACCGCGGCGATAACTGGGGCTTATGTTGCCTTAGCTGATGCGATTGCGTGGGCAAAGACTCAGGGACATATTAAAGAAAGCTCTAACCCGCTCAGTGATTCAGTAGCAGCAGTGAGTGTTGGAATTATTGATGGTGTTCCAATGCTTGATCTTTGTTATGAAGAAGATGTACGTGCGGACACGGATATGAATGTAGTAGTTGCCGGCGATGGACGTTTCATCGAAGTGCAAGGAACGGCGGAAGGACAACCTTTTGATCGCGCACTTTTAAATCAACTACTTGATTTAGCCGTTGCAGGTTGCGCGGATCTCAGTGCTCTACAAAAAGAAGTTCTAGCTAAATAGTGTCGCAAACACTTGTTTTAGCAACACGCAATCAAGGAAAGATTGTCGAATTTCGTCGAATATTGGAAGCCTTAGCTCCTGGTGAAATTAATTTAATCGGCGTCGATCAATTTCCAGATTTAGTTGATGTAGAAGAAACCGGGGCAACCTTCGAAGAAAACGCCTTACTCAAGGCACGTTACACAGCAAGTGCAACTGGTTTAGCGGCAATCTCTGATGATTCAGGTTTATGTGTCGATGCCCTCAATGGGGATCCGGGAATCTTTTCTGCCCGATGGGCTGGGGAGCATGGAAACGACCAGGCTAATCTTGAAAAAGTTCTTCAACAGTTACATGAAATTTCTGAAGAAAAACGAACAGCACATTACACATGCGTCTCGGCATTTGCCCTTCCCGATGGGCGCTTCCATGTAGAAGAAGCTCTATTTCACGGCCGAATTCTGCATGCGCCAATCGGCACGCAGGGCTTTGGATATGACCCAATATTTGCGCCCATTGGATTGGAAATATCGTGTGCGCAGATGAAGGCCGAGGAAAAAGATGCCATCAGCCATCGAGGTAAATCTTTGAGGGCGATTGCACCGCATGTCATCCAATTGATGCGGACTCTGCGGTAACCTTGTGGCAATGACGCGCGTTAGTGACGCGCGCACCGCTATCCGAGGAGTTCACGTGGCCGTAAAGAAAAAGAGCGCAGCGAAGAAGGTTGCTAAGAAGGCACCAGCCAAGCGCGCAGTAAAGAAGAGCACAGCGAAGAAGGTTGCTAAGAAGGCACCAGCCAAGCGCGCAGTAAAGAAGAGCGCAGCGAAGAAGGTTGCTAAGAAGGCACCAGCCAAGCGCGCAGTAAAGAAGAGCGCAGTCAAATCTTCAACAACTAAATTTTCAGTTCCACCAGTACCAGCAACTTCAGTGCGAACTGTTATTAGCGCACCTGCTCCTGCTGCGGTGAAGCCCGTTGCTCCAATTGCACCAAAGCCAGTTGCAAAACCTAAACAAGGCACATCAAGTCGAGTCGTTTTTGCCGTAGTGGTTGGCATTGTTCTGCTTGGCATGATCGTTTGGTCTAAGTCTGCAAACAATGGTGATGATGCAGCTCCGGCGCCTACGATTTCTGCAACACCAAGCGAATCTGCAACACCAAGCGAATCTGCAACACCAAGCGAATCTGCTGCAGCAGTTGCCGCAGTTGAGGCACCTTCTAAATTTGTCATTCTTAAACTCTCAGATGGTTACACACTTCGCTGGGTTGCACCTTCAGCTACTGAAGGTTTGACTGGTTTTAATGTTGAGGTTCTTCCTAATGGATCAGGTGATTGGGTAACAATTGCAACGGTATCTCCAACACAAACAACCCAAGCGGTGACCAAAAATAGTAATTCAGGATGGACCCAGTTCCGAGTTTCATCTGTTTATTCAGATGGCCAAACTGCTTCAGCTAAGGTTTTTGGAATGAGCGGCGAATTTAAGTAAGAAAAATATTTAGTGAAAAACCCTCGCCAATATGCGAGGGTTTTTTATTTTCTCGAATTTATAAGTAAACAGATATTGCATCAACATATGCTCGGATTCCTGCCGGTACCAAGTGCACCCCATCGGGCCCGAAGTACTCTGGATGGCCGTCAGAAATTTTCGCCCAATCGATAAGTTTTGCACCGTAAAGCTGCGCTAATTTCGCTATCAACACATTATTTGAATCTCTCCAGCTGCGTGGTACAGCGGTATTTACAACAATTATTGTTGGTTGATTTTTAATCTCATTAAAAATTGCCTGAACTGTCTCAGAACTCAACTTATTGTTATTTCCTAAATCAAAAATAATCGTGGACTTTGATGTTAATTTCTTGTCATGGCGGATTACATCAAGGAGCTCTGGGGCTTGCCTTCCCACTCTGGCATTAATAAGTGAGATGTGGGCGCGTTTTTCAAGCTCGAAGTGAATTCCCAAAATCACAGAGTCTCCTGTTACCCACAAACCATCCATTTGTGCAGCGCTATTTGCGCTTTGTTTTGATGACTCGGTTAATTGCGCTTTGAGTTCGGATAATTCTCTGTCACCTTGTGAAATGGCATGCGCGCTTATGAGTGAAGTAGATATCAGGACTGTCGAAATTCCAATGGCGAGCAAAGTTTTTTGACGCTTCTGAATATTTTTAGCTCGATATTTCATTCCTTTAAACCAATATTCAAGGAGTCCGCTTCGAATTGGAAGTTCAACTAAGCGAAGTGAAATATCAGCTAATGCGAAAACAATTAAAATTCGTAAGGCATAAAGCGCCCAGGGGGATCCTTCAATATCAACTTTTGGTCGAGTAACTTGAAAAACCACCCAGTGCCAAAGGTAAATAGAGTACGAGCGCTCACCAATCCAAACTGCGATTTTATTACTCAAAATGGGTGCAAAGCGTGAGGCTGGATGCACGATGCTCGTAAGGATTGCGCAACCAAATATTCCAGCTAATGGGAAGGCAAGTTTGTAGAGAGTTGGATCTGTTTCGTTAATAAATAGAAATGTGGCTATTAAGCCAAGGAAACCAAAAACACCAATTCCATCAATAAAATCCTGCGCACGTTTATCGACTTGAGCTTTGATATTTTGGGGAACCCAGCTCACAGCCAAGGCTGCGCCAAGAAATAAGCCAATACTGTGGGTATCGGTACCAAAATACACATGACTTACTTGAGAAGCACTGGCTGCATCAACTTCAAAAGAAACAATGAGGAGAGTAATTCCTGAAATAGCTGCGATTAATAAAGCCGCTCCCGGGATTCTCTTTTTCCCATATTGATGCAAGACCAACAACAAAATAAGCGGCCAGAGCAAATAAAACTGAGCTTCAACACCTAGCGACCAAGTATGTTGGAGTAGTGGAGGCCTAGCTATTGAATCAAAATAGTCGGTATGGCGAAAAACTAACCACCAATTCATTATTCCGGCTAGGGCAAATGGGCTGTCACTTATAAAGCGACGCATCGTTTCGGGTGCCCAAATACCAATATAAAAAATAGTAGTAAGAATCATAAAAAGTAACGGAGGAAAGAGTCTTCGGAATCGGGCTTTATAAAAAGCGCGAAGATCTAAGCCGTCACTTTGCTGAAATGAATCCAAAAGTAAACGCGTGATTACATATCCAGATATTACGAAAAATAAATCAACACCAAGAAATCCACCTGGTATCCAAGTGAAGCCAAGGTGATAGAGCATTACCGCAATTACAGCAACTGCACGTAATCCATCTATGGCAGGGATGTAACGGATACCGCGGGGAGTGGCCATTAGAAGTTACTTACGCGGCGTAGTTTTCTTTGTCGCAGTCTTCTTTGGAGCAGAGAGGGCAGGTTTAGTTCGCTCACTTTTCACGCGAATTGGACCAGAATTAATAATTGTGTCATCTGAATTCAAATTTTCGATCACGTTTCGTTGCAGCTCAGCTAATCGAGTGAAAGCCGATTCAAGTCTGGCGCGTGATTGATGAATTGCTGACTCGGCCGCATCTAACGATTGTGTTTGAATCTTGTATAAACGTTCTGCTTCACTCATCACACCAGTTAGCCACTGACGATAATTGGAAACCTCTGAAGTAGCATCAGAAATAATCCGTTCACCCTCTCGGCGAGCCGCAGTAGTAAGTGTTGCTGCCTCGCGTCGCTTAGCTTCAACAACTGCTTCAGCCTCAGCCTCAGCCTGTGCAATTTTCTCGTCGGCTTCAGCTTCAGCTGACTGAACGAATTTCTTGGCTCTAGTTTCTGCACTATTTAGAATTGCACGAGCTTTTGCATCTGCGGCTTCGATTTCTTCTTTTGTGGTTCTATTGGTTTCAGCTATCAAGCGGGTTGCAATTGCATGTGCATTGCCTTCTCGGGCTTGTGCAGATTTAATCATCGCCATTGCAGTTTCGGTCGCAAGAATTTCGAACTCTTCTTTGCTTAATCCGGTGATGTCGCGACGAGATTTTAAGTCAGCGAGCTGGGATTCAAGTTCACGAATTCGATCAACTGAAGAAGGTGCATTTGGTTCGTCACCTTTAAATCCGACCCATTTAAGGAAGGAGTTTTTCTCAGCCATTGTGATACCTCGTAACTTGTTGAATACAGTGCCTTAGGTTAGAGCAAGGCCTTACTTACTGTAAATCGCGACTGAAACTGCCACGTATTGAGAAATCCATGCGGCAAGGACGAAGATATGAAAGAGCTCATGGAAGCCAAAATACTTGGCCGCACGACCCGGACGCTTGAGCGCATAGAAAATCGCACCGATTGAGTAAAAGAGGCCACCAATAATTATTGGGAGTAAAACCCATAATCCGCCAGCCCTATACAAGGCTGGGGTATAAACAATTGCAACCCAACCAAGCAAAAGGTAGTTAGCAACATATAGCCAGCGCGGTGCGCTCAACCAAAAGACTCGCAATGCAACGCCAATCGCTGCACCGATCCAAACAACCAACAATAAAATTGTTCTACTTCGACCATCGAGCAATGCAACAGCAAATGGAGTGTAAGAACCAGCGATCAGCAAATTAATATTTGCATGATCCCAACGTCTCCAAATCTTCTTCTTAGCTGGAATCCAAGGCACGCGATGATAGATGGCTGAAACACTAAATAACATGATTGCTGTGATCGAATAGATTGCGACGGCAAATTTCAAAGATTCTTTGCTAAGAATGAATAGAACTAATGAAGCGATAATTACCGCGGGCGTTGCTCCTAGGTGAAACCACCCACGCAATTTTGGGGGAACTACAGGCTGTTCGGTCATACATTGAGCGTACTAGTTATTTATCGCCTGTTGCATCGACAAAATCTCGACGCGCTGATAAGAATCTCCCATGACATTTAGATCTCCGATTTTCGAACTCAGCCATACCTATATTGATGATTCAGCGGCACTTAGCCCAATGGATTGCACTTATTTGGGTAACGGTTTAAACCAGGACAAACTCGATGACTTCTCAATCGAGGCTGCAGCTAAATCTGCAGAATTAACCCGAGAAACTTTGGCAAAACTCTTATCTTTACAACCAATCGATGAAATCGATCGCATTGCGCAGACTGTGATGCAGGAGCGACTTGAATCCTCTTTGGCCCTGCACGATAGCCAAGAGTCATTCGTCCTTTGGAATGTATTAACTTCGCCACCATCAAATGTTCGTTCAATATTTGAATTAATGCCAAAAGCCAGTGCGCAAGATTTTGACAATATTGCCAAGCGTTTAGCGGCTGTTGATGCCGCATATAAATCTTGGACCGGTGCAATTATGGAGATTGCAAAGAACGGCAAAACTACCGCTCAGCGACAAGTTCGTGGAGTGATTGAGCAACTAGAAAGTTATGCCAGTGGTGGATTTAGCTCTATGTGCAAAAACTTCGATGCCGACAATAAATATCCTACGATGCATGAAAACGCAAAATTAGCTGAAAAAGCGGCCGCTGATACGGCGAAATTATTGAAGGAGCAATATCTACCAATCGCTACTCCAGAAGATGCTGTGGGGGCCGAACGCTATGCAGTATGGGCAAGATATTTCACCGGTGCGAAGTTAGATTTGCGCGCAACTTACGAGTGGGGAATGGCCGATCTAAAAGCTATTAACGAAAGAATGTGGGAAATCGCGGAGCAGATTAAGCCAGGGGCAAAGACACTTCGCGAAGTTGCTGATTACCTTGATCACGATCCGAAATATGTAATTAAAGGAAAAGAAAACGTCGTTAAGTATTTACAAGATTTCACAGATGCAGCAATTAAACGCATGGATGGCGAATATTTTGAAATCGATGATCGCATCAAAATCTGTGAAGCCCGTTTAGCTCCTGAAGGAAGCGCTTCAGCTCCATATTACAATCCACCATCTGAAGATTTATCTCGGCCTGGCACGACATGGATTCCGATGTTGGGCAAAGATGAAGCAAGCAGCTGGCATTTAGTTTCAACTTGGTATCACGAAGCAGTGCCCGGACATCACTTGCAATGCGCAACAGTTGCGATTGAAAAAGATCGCCTGTCCCGTTTTCAAATTAACGCTGCATGGATTAGCGGTTATGGCGAAGGATGGGCGCT
>CAIQRN010000047.1 GCA_903874255.1 uncultured Actinomycetes bacterium | reverse complement strand
TTAAAGCTTTTGCCACTAATTCTGAATGGTTTGTGGCAGAGATTGCCCATCACATAGTTGACTCTGCTGATCATTATGCATTTCGCATCAGTGGAATACCGGCTCTGACTCAACCAGGGGATCCTTGCATTGATGATGTAAATGAAATCGCAGACCTTGCTCGACTTAAAGAACAAGCCGCAGCCGTGGACAAAGCCCTGCTTGAATGTGTGAATTTAGAAGATGTTCAGATTGAGTTTAAAAACTTTGAAGACAAAATAGTGAAGAGATGGCGTTCAACCATTTTGTCACAGGCCATTCACCATGCCACTGAGCATCGAGCTCAGATTGCATCGGCTTTGGAAGCCAAAGGATTTACGCCGATGAATCTCGATGATTTGGATCTTTGGTCATTCGAAAGAGAATCAGAATCGTAAGACA
Organism: uncultured Actinomycetes bacterium; assembly: GCA_903874255.1. GTDB lineage: Bacteria > Actinomycetota > Actinomycetes > Nanopelagicales > Nanopelagicaceae > Planktophila. Next base: position 9,593 of record CAIQRN010000047.1, on the reverse strand, counting down.
TGTAGGAAGTGTGCGCTTTTGACACTTTCAGCAAAGTGCAATATTTTTTCCCAATGTCTGAAACTCTACATATCAAGCAAGGAAGATTAGTAGGCGTTCGAACATCTATTTTTACGATTTTTAATCCCGAAAAATATGATGCAAGCGCGATTCCAACTGCATGGAAAGAATTCTTTTCTAAAGCCGCACAGAGCGAATTAGTTAAAACCGAATCCTTTTACGGAGCTTCTATTCCGAGTATGTCCCTTGATGCGCCGATGGATTATTTTGCCGGCGTAATCATCGATTCAAACTCCGATGTTCCTGCGGGATTTGAATCTGTAGAGATTCCCGAAGGTGATTATTTAGCTGTTGATCATGTTGGCCCGATCACAAATATCGCGGCTTCATACCAAAAGGCTTACATGGAAATCTTGCCAACCGCGGGTATGGAAATGCGACCAGCTCCACATTTAGAAGTTTATAACCCTGATGCAGAGCCAATGGATGCCAATTACCGAATGATTATCGCGGTTCCAGTCATCTAGTCAGTCCAAAAACTCTTTTGGGCCGTAAGTAGGTAGTCAATTTCTTGGCTCTTGGCTATTGTTCGTCACTTAAAGATGAACATTGGGGGGCGAAAAGTAGTGTCAAGCGAACTTGCCCCTGCGGTTAAAGAACGCGTTGAAGGTCGCTCGCCATCACGAATGGCATGGGAGCGCATTAAGAAAGACCGAACTGCAAAAGTTTCTGGCTCAATCATTTTGTTTTTTATCCTACTTGCAATTCTCGCTCCAATATTTACATGGTTTATACATACGACGCCGGATGCTTTTCATACCGAGGCCTTAAACCAAGAGTTTGGAACGCAGCCACTTGGCAAATTAGGCGGAGTATCAGGGGCCCACTGGTTTGGTGTTGAACCACGCACGGGACGGGATGTTTTCTTGCGTTTCGTCTTCGGCGCACGTACCTCGCTCATAATCGCATTGGCTTCAACCGCGTTGGCGACGGTAATTGGTGTTGTCATTGGTTTGGTCTCTGGTTTCTTTGGCGGCAAGACCGATCTTCTTCTTTCTAGAACCATGGAAATCGTTTTGTCATTTCCATCAATTCTGTTTGCTCTGGCAGTTATGCCCGTGCTTGAAAACGTGTTTCAGAGTTGGGGATTACCAGAAGGTAATGGAACTCGTATCCCAGTAATGATTTTTATTTTGGCAATGTTTGGTTGGCCTTATATTGGAAGAATTGTGCGTGGCCAGGTTATTTCTTTACGTGAGCGCGAATTCATTGAAGCTGCTCGAGCATTAGGTGCGTCTCGAAGTCATTTAATTTTCCGTGAAATTTTGCCGAACTTATGGGCACCTATTTTGGTGACTGTTGCATTAAATATTCCTACTTATATAACTGCCGAAGCGGCTTTAACTTTCCTAGGTGCCGGCGTAATTGATCCAACGTCAGATTGGGGCGCGATGCTTTTAGCTTCTGTTCCTTTCTATTCAGTGGATCCAATGTTTACCTTTATCCCAGGTTTTGCTCTATTCATGCTAGTTCTGTCATTTAGTTTGTTTGGTGACAGCATTCGAGATGCCCTCGACCCACGGAGTTCCCGATAGAACATATGACTATCGGGGCAAAAAGCCATACCTATTAGGAAGGGTTCAAATGAAACTAAAAAGCAAAGTGTTTGCTGCAGTTGGAGTGCTTGCGCTATCTGCTACTGCTGTCACTTTTATAAATCCAGCTTCAGCTGCAACTCCTGCATCATGGAACGGTCCAGTACCGGCACAAGCAGGCGCAGTTAAAGGTGGAACTGTCACAATCATTAACCAAGGCGATTTTGAGCACCTTGACCCAGCGCGTAACTATGTTGGTGGAACTCTAGATTTCTATCGTCTATTTGTACGTACTCTAACTTCTGTTCGTACCGTAAAGGGTAAGTCAGAGTTGGTTCCGGACTTAGCGGCAGATCTTGGTACTACAAAAGATGGCGGAAAGACTTGGACATTCAAGTTGCGCTCCGGCATTCAGTATGAAGATGGTTCTCTTGTTACTTGCGATGACATTAAGTATGGAATTGCTCGTTCATACGAAGATGGAACACTCGACGGTGGACCAACTTATGCTCAGGATTTGTTAGAAAATACCAATGAATATAAGGGTCCTTACACCACACCATCTAAGAATCTTGAGAGCGTAATCTGCTCAGGTGATGGATCAACTATCACATTCAAGTTGGCTAACAAGGTTCCTTACTTTGCTTATGTAACAACTTATGGTGCTTTCTCTCCTGTACCAGAGTTAAAAGATACAAAGCAAAACTATGACCTTCGCCCTGTCTCAACCGGTCCTTACAAGATTGAGACATACGATCGTGGCAAGCAACTTACTTTGGTCCGAAACAAGTACTGGGATCCAACAACAGATCCAATTCGTTGGAACTACCCAGATAAGTTCGTAGCTAAGTTTGGTTCAGATCAAAACGTTATTGAAAACACGTTGATCTCTGATTCAGGTGAAGCAAAGACTTCTCTTTCAATGGATACAAATATCATTACAAACCTACAAAAGGTTTCTACTGACCCTAAGTACAAGTCACGTTTCTTCCCAATTGCATCACCTTATGCGCGTTACTACACAATTAACGTTGATACAGTTAAAGATGTAAATGTGCGTAAGGCGATTCAGTGTGCCTTTGACTTCAAGCAGATCTTGATCGCTGCTGGTGGAACTGCTGCTGGAACAATTTCTCCAACAACAATTCCTGCAAACGTTAAGGCTGCTTACCGTCCATTCACTGTTTGTGATCGCGACGTTACAAAGCATCCAGAAGCACAGGTAGCAAAAGCTAAGGCCTACCTTGCTAAAGCCACAGTAAAGAAGAAGACACTCATCCTTGCTTATCGCGATAAGGGTGTTGAACCACAACGTGCAGCTGCTCTACAACAAGAGCTACAGGCAGTTGGATTCACTGTGACGATGGCTAAGTATCCAAAGGCTGGTTTTTACTCACAGGTTGGAAAGCGTGGAGTGCCAAATGAGCCAGATATCGTTCAAGCATCTTGGGCGTATGACTGGGCAGCGGCATCAGGAATTGTTTATGCATTATTTGATGGTCGCACAATGACTCCAACTGATGCACGACAAAACTACAGCCGTGCTAACTTCCCAGATTTAACTGCATTGTTTGCTAAGGCAGATAAGTCTCCAACTACTGTACAAGAGAAGATCCTTGGCGACATTGAACAAAATCTTGTTCAAGTTAAGGCAGCACATCTCAATGTTTACTTCGAGAACTCCGCATTCATGGGTGGTTCTAAACTAGGTGGCCTACAGCTAGATGGTGGATTCTCTACCCTCAGCCCATTAGGCGCTTTCGTAAAGAAGTAAAAAAAGTATTGATGAGTGGTGGCAAGAAATTGCCACCACTCATCAATTTCAATCTAAGCTGAAAAGGAATTTCCATTTATGTTCAATTACTTGCTACGGCGCATCGTCAGCGGCATCATTGTCCTAGGAATAGTTTCAGCAATTGTTTTTGGTATCTTTTTTATTCTTCCTGCTGATCCCGCCCGACTTTCATGCGGCAAGACATGTTCGGAAGAGCAAATCGTAAAAATTCGCCACGCACTGGAATTAGATCAGACGCTCCCAATTCAATATGGCCGTTATCTAAAGGGCATTTTTGTTGGCCGTACGTATTTGAAGGGCACAACTGCCGAGCTGCATTGTTCAGCTCCTTGTTTAGGATATTCATTTCAAACAGATCAACCAGTCACGCAGTTATTAAAAGATAGATTGCCGGCAACGGCTTCAATCGCGTTCGGAGCATCAATTCTCTGGTTATTGCTTGGCCTTTCTAGTGGAATTATCTCGGCTCTTCGTCGAGGAACTTGGGTGGACAAATTTTCCCAAGGCGTTGCTTTAGGTGCCGCATCCTTACAAATCTATTTTGTCGGATTAGTTTTACAGTTCATTTTTGTAAATAAATTGGCGTGGTTGCCTGCACCAGGGTATTCATCTCCTCTGCATTACCCAGTTGACTGGGCTAAACAGATGGCCTTGCCATGGATCACTTTGGCATTCTTGTTGTCGGCAATATATTCCCGATTAACACGCGCCGGAATGATCGAGATAATGGGCGAAGACTATGTACGCACAGCCCGAGCCAAAGGCTTAAATAACAGGACCATTAATTTGAAGCACGTTCTACGCGGGGCGATCACTCCAATTGTCACAGTCTTTGGTCTGGATTTAGGCGGGCTTTTAGGTGGTGCTGTAATTACTGAGTACGTATTTAATATTCCTGGACTAGGCAAACTTTCTACAGATGCTGTGGCCAATTTAGATTTACCCGTGATTACTGGGACCGTGATTTTTTCAGCTTTCTTTATCATTGTGGCAAACGTTTTAGTTGATTTACTGTATGCCGCCCTTGATCCAAAGGTACGCATCCAATGAGTAATTTTCTAGAAGTAAAAAACCTGTCGGTGAGCTTTCCGACAGAAGATGGAGTGGTACGTGCCGTCGATAACCTTTCTTTCACGTTAGAAAAGGGGAAGACCCTTGGAATTGTTGGTGAATCCGGTTCCGGAAAATCTGTAACGAGTCTTGCAATTTTAGGTTTACACAAGGGTTCAAGTGCCGAAGTAAGCGGTCAAATTTTAATTGATGGCCAGGACATAAATGCAAAGCCAGAAACTGATGTGCGCCTATTGCGTGGAAAATTAATGTCAATGATTTTCCAAGATGCTTTGGCTGCGCTGCATCCTTATTACACCGTCGGCAATCAAATTGCTGAGGCATATTTGGTTCATAATAAAGTTTCAAAATCAGTGGCTAAAAAGCGAGCTATTGAAATGCTAGATCGAGTCGGTATCCCAAACCCACAAAAGCGAATTAATGATTTTCCGCACCAATTTTCAGGTGGAATGCGTCAGAGAGCAATGATCGCAATGGCCCTATCATGCAATCCTTCATTGCTGATTGCTGATGAACCGACCACAGCTCTTGATGTAACAGTTCAAGCGCAAATTATTGACTTGTTGCGAGACCTACAGAAAGAATTTAATACTGCGATTATTTTGATTACGCATGATTTAGGTGTTGTTGCCGAGACCGCGGATGATATTTTATTGATGTATGCCGGCAAAGAGATTGAATATGGAACCGTCCGAGATGTGCTACAAAAACCACAGCATCCATATGGTTGGGGACTTTTGACCTCAATTCCACGACTTACAGGTGATCCAAATAAGAGTTTGGCTGCAATTCCTGGCACGCCACCATCATTGATTTCCGTTCCTAGCGGATGTGCATTTCATCCACGCTGTAGTTATGTTTCACGCGTAGGAACGGCATGCTCTGCAACCATTCCAGAATTGCTTCCAGTTACCTCAGGTGCGCATCATCTGGTTCGTTGCCATTTGGATGCAACTGCCCGTGAAGAAATTTTCAAGAATCAGGTGGGGCCAAACTTATGAGCAAGATTCTAAAAGTTGAGGGATTGACTAAGCATTTTCCAGGCAGGAAACATTCTCTATTTGGCAAACGCGATATTGTTCAAGCCGTTGATGGACTTAATTTTGAAGTAGAAACTGGGGAAGCGATTGGTTTAGTTGGCGAATCTGGTTGCGGTAAATCAACTACTGGAAGATTGATAACTCGATTATTAGAGCCAACTTCAGGAAGCATCGAATTTAATGGTAAAGATATAACGCATTTATCTAACGCTCAAATGCGACCAATTCGAGCAGATCTGCAAATTATTTTTCAAGATCCATATGCATCGCTGAATCCACGTCACACAGTTGGAACAATCGTCGCATCACCATTTCGTATCGGCGGGATTGAGCCAGAAGGTGGTACAAAGAAGCGCGTACAAGAGTTACTAGAAATTGTGGGGTTAAATCCTGAGCACTACAACCGTTACCCACATGAGTTCTCAGGCGGCCAACGCCAGCGAATCGGTATTGCACGTGCGCTTGCTCTTCGACCAAAATTAATCGTTGCAGATGAGCCAGTCTCAGCGCTTGATGTTTCGATTCAGGCTCAAGTTATAAATCTATTGAAAGATTTACAAAAACAGTTTGATATTGCATTTATTTTTATTGCACATGACCTAGCCGTTGTCAGACATTTTGCTCAACGTGTAGCCGTTATGTATCTTGGAAATATAGTTGAGATAGCCGATAGAGATACTTTGTATAGCAATCCAAAGCACCCTTATACGAAGGCTTTACTCTCGGCGGTCCCTGAAGTAGACCCAGATGCAATTGGCTCACGTGAGCGAATTCGATTAACTGGGGATGTACCAAACCCAATTAATCCACCATCTGGTTGTCGCTTTAGAACACGGTGCTGGAAAGCCCAAGAAATTTGCGCAAGTAACCCGCCGGAATTAATTCAAATTGGTATGTCACAGGTAGCCTGCCATTTTCCAGAATAACTACTGCAGGTAGGCGTTAACTCCTCTGTTCAAAGATAGAATCGCTACATGAACGAGCTTCCTCCATGCCCAGAATGTAAATCAGAATATTCATATGAAATGGGCTCACTTCTTGTTTGCCCTGAATGTGCACATGAATGGAATCCTTCAGAAGTGGAAGCAGATTCTGCGCGTGTAATCAAAGATGCTTCTGGCACGGTCTTAACAGATGGTGATGATGTAACAATCATTAAGGATATGAAAGTAAAAGGTAGTTCTAACACGCTAAAGGTTGGTACAAAAGTCCGCGGAATTCGCTTAGTTGATGGCCCCGGAGATCATGACATTGAAGCCAAAGTTGATGGTTTCGGAGCAATGAATCTTAAATCAAGCATTGTTAGAAAAGCGTAACTACTGCGCTTGAATTGCGTCGTGCACATACTGGGCTAAACCACGTACTCGGCCGTCGTAATACTCCTTAAAGCGTGGATCCTGAATGTACATGAGCGCTAATTGCTTTTGCATTTCAACAGAACAGTCATAGAACCATTTAGTTATCGCACTTCGGTGAGCCAAAACTGCTTCTTGTGCTTTTGGTGAATCGATTGGCAAACTATTTCCGAATGCGTAGACAAATAATTCGGTTGCCGCCTCTTGATCAACTTTTGCTAATTCGAAATCTGCTTGTGAGTATTTAGCAGTCTTTTCTTGAGACTGGCGGTAGGCATCTGTGTTGCCCCATCGGATGCGAACTTCGTCTTTGTGTTTATCCATGACTAAGCCAACTTTCGCATGGCAGGAGTATAACTTCTTGGAAATTCTCTTCCAAAATGCAAATCTGGCGTGTCCGTGAAAGAATTTGCACCATGACTACAGTGCTTCTAACAGGTGCCAGCGGATACATCGGTAAACACATTGCTTTAAGGCTTCTTAATGAAGGCTATTCGGTGCGAGCATCGGTGAGAACTTTGACGAAGGGTGACGAAGTACGTGCATCTGTTCTGCCACATCTAAATCACACGATCGACATGGCATCGAAACTTAGCTTTGTTGAACTCGATTTAGAGAAAGACACCGGTTGGGAAGATGCGCTCAAAGGTGTTGATGTCTTAATGCATACAGCCTCTCCATTTCCTTTAGCTTCACCAAAAGATGAAAACGATCTAATCAAACCAGCCGTTGAAGGAACACTTCGTGCGCTAAAAGCTGCGCATGCTTCTGGTGTAAAGCGAGTCGTATTGACCTCATCGATAGCCGCAATATATGGCAACATTTTGCCTGCGGGTAAAAGTGAATTTGATGAAACGATGTGGACCGATGTAACTCACCCTATTGGTCGAATGGCGTATACAAAATCTAAAACATTGGCAGAAAAAGCGGCTTGGGATTACATCAAATCCGATGCGCCTGAGATCGAATTAACAACGATCAACCCTGTGCTGGTGCTTGGTGCACCCCTCGATAATAATTTTGGTGCTTCAGTTTCTGTAATCGAACGCATGTTAAAAGCTAAGGACCCGATGGTTCCAGATCTATCTTTCTCGATTGTTGATGTTAAGGATGTTGCACTGATGCATGTTAAGGCACTTTCGATTGAGAGCAGCAAAAATGAGCGTTTCATTGCTAGTGCACGTACGGTCTCTTTTATAGAGATTGCAAAAATCCTTAAGTCTTCATATCCAAAACGCAAAATCGTAACAATGAAAGCGCCAAACCTAGTTATTAGGTTATTAGCACTATTCGATTCTGACATTAAATCTATTCTTCCTTCCTTGGGTGATAAAACTGGCGCAAGCTCAAGAAAGGCACAGGAAAAACTGGGAATCAATTTTATTTCAGTTGAGGCGAGCATTATTGAAACTGCAGCTTTCTTGATTAAGAATGGGCGATAAGGGGCGATACCGTGCGTTTTATTATTTTTGTGATTGATGATTTATCAGGTTCAGGCACTCCCGAAGAGATGGTTGCAATTGATGCCTTCAACGATAAATTGCGTGAAAATGATCAGTTGCTTTTTGCCTGCGGCCTTTCAGCTCCTGAAAATGGAAATGTCATAGATAATAGAAATGATGCAAACATCAACACGGGTAAACCTCTATTTGATGCCAAGGAAAGCTATAGCGGATTTTGGCTGATAACGGCCGAGAATCTTGACTCTGCACGTAAATTAGCTTTCGAAGGCTCTAAGTCCTGTAATCGAAAAGTTGAACTACGTCCGCTACATGGCTAAGGATTTCTCTGAATCCAAAAGGCAAGTAACGAGTATCTTTGCTCCATAGATATTTCTAATAGGGGGAAGAATGCTGCATGCACTTAGCGGAAATGACATCGCTTTAGTCATTTCAGTTTTCTTGGCGTGTGCGGTTGAAGCTGTGGAAGCGGTAACGATCATTTTGGCAGCTGGTCATTCGCGCGATTGGAAGTCGGCGTTTCAAGGAGTCATCTCAGCGTTAATTGTTTTGGCAGCACTTATTGTCGTTTTAGGTCCAGGTATTGAAAAACTCCCGAAAAGTACTTTGCGTCTTGCGGTTGGGGGATTACTACTGGTATTTGGAATGCAGTGGCTTCGTAAAGCGATTTTGCGGGCTAGTGGATTCAAAGCGTTACATGATGAGGAGCGGATTTTTCAAGAGGAAGTTTCTGCAGCTAATAAGGTTTCAAAAGTTTCGCACTTTATTGTTGATGATTGGTACGCATTCACTCTAGCTTTTAAAGGAGTATTGCTTGAGGGCCTTGAAGTTGTTTTCATAGTTGTTACTTTTGGAATTATTCAAAAGGGAGCAAACCCACAGGCTTTCAAACTTGCCGTTTGGGGCGCAGTACTTGCAGTGGTAATTGTGGCCATTGCTGGATTCATTGTTCATAAGCCTTTGTCCAAGGTTCCAGAAAATACGATGAAATTTATTGTTGGTGTCCTACTGACTTCATTTGGTATTTATTGGGGCGCTGAAGGAGCCGGGGCAATATGGCCACATGCAGATCTCTCACTTCTCGTGATCATTCCTACTGTCATTGCTGTGTGCTTCGGACTTATTTCACTTTTAAGGATTCGCAAAGTGTCCGGCAAACCAGTTAAAGCATTAATGTTGCCAAGTTTTCACGAACCTCAGAAAGATTCCAGCCGTTTCATTAGAATTGTTGGTGGATTCCTTTTCTTTTGGTATGACTTCCTCATCGGAGATGATTG
>CAIQRN010000046.1 GCA_903874255.1 uncultured Actinomycetes bacterium | reverse complement strand
GAGGTCTTCACAAAATAATAAGAGTGTCATGGACCCTGGCCGATATTGCCAATCATGTAGTTCCAACATTGCAAGACGTCGAGCGGGCCCATGAATTACGTGGAGGTATTGAGATATGAACGAGCGGGAAGCGCGGGCTATTCTATTTAGCGCAATTGAGGGTGGGCATAGTTATTGGGCCAAGGAGATTCATCAAACATCGGCCTTAGAAGTGTATGAGCGTTTAATGAATGCAGATTACGAAAATACAAAACATGCGCTACTTATAAATGAAATAAAACTCACTTCCTATGATGCAATATTAACTTCATTAACAAATTTAGAGGTGGAGCTGTTAATTCCAGGGGATGAATTTTGGCCAAAGAAAATGCGGGATTTGGCCGCACCACCAATTGCATTAATTGCGAAAGGAAACCTAGAAATCCTGAATAAAGATTCATTAGCAATAGTTGGAACTCGAAATCCCACGAACTACGGCGCACGTATTGCAGGAGAGTTTGCCGCTGGCTTTGTCGATCGTCAGTGGGTCATTACAAGTGGTGGGGCATATGGCATCGACTCTTTTGCGCACAAAGGTGCATTAATCGCCGAGGGCTCGACCATTGCTGTAATCGCATGCGGTATCGATATTAATTATCCCGCAGGTAATGCCAGACTTTTTTCAGAAATTTGCGAAACTGGAGTCTTATTGACTGAAGTAATGCCTGGATGCAAAGCATTGCCACATAGATTTCTCACTCGGAATCGATTAATAGCCGCGATATCTCAAGCCACATTAGTAGTTGAAGCAGCATTTCGAAGTGGATCGCTACGCACAGCTCGAGATGCTGCTGAATTACTTAGGCCAGTGATGGCAATCCCTGGTCCAATTAATTCACCGACAAGTGAAGGTTGTCATCGACTAATCGGAGAGCGCGCCGCCGAATTAGTTACTTCCGTTGCCGATGCTGTGGAGTTCATCGGTATAAATCAATGAGAGAATAGGCATATGACAGATTTTCGTTCGGGCTTTGTGGCCATTGTTGGCCGTCCGAATGTTGGAAAATCAACGCTTATTAACGCTCTCGTTGGCAGCAAAATTGCAATCACATCTCACCATCCAAATACCACGCGAAGTGCTATCCGTGGAATTGTTCATGGCGAAAATTTCCAAGCCGTACTCGTTGACACGCCCGGTGTTCATAAGCCAAAGACGCTTTTGGGACATCGACTAAATGCCGTGGTCGATCAATCTATGGATTCAGTTGATGTAGTAATTTTATGTATACCAGCCGATGAAACTTCTGGAGCTGGCGATGTATTTATCGCGCAGGAAATTGCAAAACATCCGCGAGCAAAGAAGTTTGCCGTTGTAACCAAGACTGATCTTTTATCAAAGGAAAAATTGGCATTGCGATTGACTGGAATTATGGCGCTGGCACAAGGATTTGTTTGGGATGAAATCATTCCAGTATCTGCTGCAATTCATGATCAGATAGATTTATTGAATCAATTAATCGGCAAAAATCTTCCCTATGGGCCACAGTATTACCCAGAAGGCACAACAAGTGATCAAGCAATTGAGCAGCTGATCTGTGAATTTATTCGTGAAGCCGCCCTACAAGATGTGCGCGAAGAACTTCCACATTCAATCGTAGTCACCATCGATGAGTTCGGTGAGCGCGAAGAAAAAGGTTCACGCCCCTTTTATGACGTGCATGCCACAATTCACGTTGAACGTGATACGCAGCGAGCAATTTTGTTGGGGCATCAAGGCACACGATTGAAAGAAATTGGGATCCGCGCACGTGCCGACATCGAGCGTGCACTTGTCGCAAAAATCTTTTTGGGCTTACACATCAAAGTTTCCAAGGAATGGCAGCGCGATGCACGCATGCTAGACAAATTAGGTTTTGAAGAACGTAGTTAGACCGAGGCTTTTCGACTCGCTAGATATGAACCTAAGACCACCATTGGTAATCCAACTTTAATTCCTAGCGTGACCGGTTCATGCAAAATAAGAATTCCCAAAATCACGGCAAAGGCTGTATTGACATACGTGGTTAAGGATCCTCGTGCTGGACCGATTTCTACAATCACAATAAAGAAGAGCATGAAAGCTATTGCAGTACTGAAAACACCGAGTGCCACTAAAGCGGCAATCGCATGCAGTGAAACATGGTTTTTCGGCCACATTGCAATAGCAATCGGTGTGTAAATGATTGAGGTAATTGCCATTGCCACGCCATTGATTGCAATTCCATCAACGCCTGGCAAATTTGAGGTAATCATGAGCACGGCATAGGCATAAAGAATAGAAGCCAGAATCACCATTGCTATCGCTCTTGGGTTGCTGCTTTTTGTAATTGATTCAATTCCAACGAGTGCGACTATGCCAATAAAGCCAACGACTAGGCCAAAGATTCTTTTTGGTTGCCAGACCGTGTGATCGCCGCGAAGTGAAGAAAATATAGTTGAAAAAATAGGAACGGTAGCGACTAATAATCCAGCAAGTCCGGAAGAGATTTCCTTTTCAGCATTTGTAATCAATATCCATGGCCCTACCATTTCAAGGACGGCGTAAGGCAGTACGTATCTAATACCTTTGATTGCATCTTTGAGAGTGTTCTTTTTCAAAGCAATTGGAATCAGGATTGCTGCTCCGATAAATGTACGGCCAGCAACAATGAGCGGAGGAGGAATATCTGCTACAGCAACTTTCATAAGTAGATAAGGAATTCCCCACAGAAAGCCAACAATTCCAAATTGAATCCAGGATTTACGGGTCATTTATGCAATCACGCGCTTATACAGATCAACCGTTGCAGCAGCGACGGCATCCCAACCAAATTCCTTCATGGCACGAATTCTGCCTGCAGTTCCATACTTCTTGAGTAATTCGGGTTGTGACATTAAGCGCTCAATAGATTGGCTCAGAGCTAATTCAAATTGCTTTGGATCAGTTGAATAATCAACTAATTCTCCCGTGACTTTGTCAGCAACAACTTCTGGGATTCCTCCAACGCGAGAACCCAGCACCGCTGTTTCACAACCCATGGCCTCTAAGTTCACAATTCCCAAAGGCTCATAAATAGATGGGCAGATGAATAAGTCAGCTTGCGTTAACATCGCAGTTAACTCGACATGAGGCAACATCTCTTTAATCCACCAAATATTTTTACGTGACTGTTGAAGTTCTGAGATGAGGTCGGCAACTTCTTTACCAATTCCTTCTTCATCTGGACTTCCCGCAGCAAGCACCAAGCCGAACTCTGTAGGAACGTCTTTCCAAGCACGTAACAGATGAGCTAAACCTTTTTGACGAGTTATGCGCCCCACAAATATTGCATAGTGTCCAGAGACTCCATATTTTTCAGGAATAGATGAATCATGATTCGGCGCAAATTTAGAAGTATCAACACCATTTCGAATTGTCACAACTTTACTTGGATCAATTGTCGGGTACGCCTTGAGAACATCGGCGCGCATTCCATCACTGACTGCAATTATCGCAGCTGCGGCTTCATAAGCGGTTTTTTCGGCCCATGATGAAATTGCATATCCACCACCCAATTGTTCAGCTTTCCAAGGTCGAAGTGGTTCGAGTGAATGTGCGCTGACAATGTGGGGAATTGAATACTGCAGCGAAGCAATATGACCAGCCAAGTTGGCATACCAGGTGTGCGAGTGAACAACATCGACATCACCCAAATGAGAAGCAATTTCAAGATCTGTAACTAATGCCTGTAGTGCTGGGTTGGCAGAAGTAAATTGGGCCGGCGTTGCATAAGCAAAGGCATCTTCGCGTTTTTCTCCGAAGCAGTGGACATCGACGTGAATTCCATTAATTGTGCGAAGTGCTTGCGTTAATTGAAGGACGTGGACACCCGCGCCACCATAGATTGCTGGAGGCCACTCTTTGGTAACTATCCCAACTTTTAAATCACTCATCACTAAGCCTCTACCTTCTTCACGGAGCACAGGCTATCGTTAGCACATGGCAAAACTTAAACTTCCCCTGGGAATCGTCCTGGCCGGCGGTGAAGGTAAGCGTTTAATGCCTTTGACAGCAGATCGCGCAAAGCCCGCCGTCCCATTTGGTGGTTCGTATCGCCTCATCGATTTTGTTTTATCAAATCTTGTAAATGCCAGTATGTTGAAAATTGCAGTACTGACGCAATATAAATCTCATTCACTCGATCGTCACATTACAACTACGTGGCGAATGTCGGCATTGCTTGGAAACTACATCACCCCAGTACCTGCCCAGCAGCGCCTTGGTCCTCGTTGGTACACGGGAAGTGCCGATGCAATTTTGCAGAATTTTAATCTGATTCACGATGAGAATCCCGAGCACGTTTTAGTTTTTGGCGCCGACCACGTTTATCGGATGGATCCGGGTCAGATGTTTGTTCAACATGTTGAGACGGGGGCAGGAATTACCATCGCAGCAATTCGCATGCCTCGCTCTGAAGCCCATGAATTTGGTGTTATTGAATTGGCTGAAGATGGAATCACAATCAAAGCTTTTCATGAAAAACCATCTGATCCACCAGCGATGCCAGGACACCCAGATCTATCTTTAGTGTCGATGGGCAACTACATTTTCAAACGATCAGTGATGGAAGAAGCTTTAATTATCGATTCAGAGGATATTGAATCTCGTCATGATCTTGGTGGAAACATCATCCCGTTCTTGACAAAAAATGGTGAAGCCAAGGTTTATGACTTTGCAAATAATGTCGTTCCCGGTGAAACCGAGCGCGATAAAGGTTATTGGCGAGACGTAGGTTCAATCGATGCTTATTACGACGCGCACATGGATTTAGTTTCTGTACATCCAATTTTTAATTTGTATAACCGTGAGTGGCCATTGCTTACGAATCCACCTTCACTGCCACCTGCCAAATTTAGTGAAAGCGGCGGCGCACACGATTCAATCGTCGGTGCGGGTTCGATTATTTCAGGCGGAATTCTTCACGGTTCAGTTGTTTCTTACGACGTAACCGTTGGCAGAGGCGCAATTGTTGAGGGTTCAGTTCTAATGCCTTCAGTTCGAATCGGCGATAAATCAATTGTACGTAATGCGATTTTAGATAAAAATGTTGTGGTCGAAGCAGGTGCGCAGATTGGCGTTGATTTAGAGCGCGATCGCCAACGTTTCACAATTAGTCCAGGTGGGGTAATTGTTGTTGGTAAAGGTGTACGCGTTACCGCTTAGATTTACCAACTCGTAGTGTTATCACGCAAAGTGCGGTATTTATCCATTACTTGTGGAGTAGATGTACTTTTATGATGAACAACATTTCCTAAATCCCACGTTGGCATTTCACCTAAAAGCGCCCAAGCCGCTTGTTTAGCTGCACCATCGGCTACATATTCACCAGCCGGCGGAACTAAAACTTCACGGCCAAAGAGCGCACTTGCAATGGTCGGAATAGCTGCGTTCTTTGCTGCTCCACCGATTAGCAAAATCCGATTCACAGAGACACCTAATGCAGTTAAGGCGTCAACGGCATCAACTAAACCAGCGAGCATTCCTTCAATCATCGCTCGCGCAATATCTTCAGGATTAGAATTCTTTAAATTCATACCGGCAAAAACTCCGGTCGCAAATGGTCGATTAGGTGTTCTTTCTCCTTCAAAATATGGCAACAACGTTAAACCGTTTGCACCAGCAGGCGCAGAAAGTGCAAGTGCTCCAATTTCTTCATGAGTTTTTCCAAGAATTCGACATGCTGCATCTAAAATTCTCGCAGCGTTAAGTGTGCAAACCAAAGGTAAGAATCGTCCAGTCGCATCTGCAAATCCTGCAACTGCTCCACTTTCATCATGAGTTGGAGTTTCAGAGACTGCAAAAGCTGTGCCCGAAGTTCCTAAAGAAACTATTACATCACCAGGTTGGGCTTGGATTCCTAGCGCTGCACCAGCGTTATCTCCAGCTCCTGCTGCAATTGGAATACCCGTGGTAGTAGTGCCGCCAAATTCATTGGGTGCAACAATTCGAGGAGGTGATAATTGAGAATCATGTCGCAGTGCAAGCCGAAGAATATCTTCACGATAATGCGAAGTCGTGGGATCAAAATATCCAGTACCCGATGCATCGCTACGATCTGTAAAAAGTTTTGTGAAATCTTTTCCACCCTGTAATTGCCACGAAATCCAATCGTGGGGGAGCGCAACGGAGGCTACTCGAGCAGCATTATGCGGTTCGTTATCTGCCAGCCAACGAAGTTTTGTTGCGGTAAATGATGCAACCAAGACAGAGCCAACCTTGCGCGCAATCTGCGCATTTCCGCCTTCCTCACGATTTAAATCTTCGGCTTCTTTTGCAGAGCGTGTGTCATTCCATAAAATCGCTGGGCGAATAACATCGCCCGAACTATCCAGTGCAACCATTGCATGTTGCTGTCCAGCAATCGATATAGCTTTCACATCATCTAGGCCGCCGGCCGCCTTGATCGCCTCGTCCAGTGCGATTTTCCAAAGGGTGGGATCAACTTCTGTGCCCTCTGGATGTGTTGCGCGACCTTGGCGAATTAACTGACCCGTATGGGCATCTCGAATAACCACTTTTACTGATTGCGTAGATGAATCCACGCCGGCGATGATGTGTTGATTCCCCATGCCGCAAGGCTAGACTGTCCCAGTCAGCGTTGACCACAGGCAGGGCGGTTTTATAAGCCCAAGCCTTTCATCATTTTCTTTTCAATGGAGTTAATAATGCGTATTGGTGTGCTTACTGGTGGCGGAGATTGCCCAGGTTTAAATGCTGTGATTCGCGCCGTAGTTCGTAAAGGCGTAAAAGAGTACGGACATGAATTCGTAGGATTTCGTGATGGCTGGAAGGGTCCACTTGAGGGCTTAACAATGCCTCTCAATCTTGAAACAACCCGTGGCATTTTGCCTCGCGGCGGAACAATTCTTGGATCTTCTCGTACGAATCCATTCAAGATCGATGGCGGAGTAGAAAAGATTAAAGAGAATCTTGCAAAAGCAGGAATCGATGCACTCATCGCTATCGGCGGCGAAGATACTTTAGGTGTTGCAACAAAACTTGATTCAATGGGAGTAAAAGTAATCGGTGTTCCAAAGACAATCGATAACGATCTCAATAACACTGATTACACATTTGGTTTTGACACTGCTGTAAATATCGCAGTTGAAGCGATTGACCGTTTGCATACAACTGCCGAATCCCATCATCGCGCCTTGATTGTTGAAGTTATGGGACGTCATGCTGGATGGATCGCACTTCACTCCGGTCTTGCAGGCGGTGCGGCATGTATTTTGATTCCTGAACAAAAATTCTCAGTTGATAAAGTCTGCGAATGGGTTGAATCCCGTTTCAAGTCTCACTACGCACCAATTATTGTTATTGCAGAAGGCGCGATTCCACAGGAAGGCGACATGGTCGTGAAGGATCAAACTCTTGACTCCTTTGGACACGTCAAACTTTCAGGAATCGGCGATTGGCTAGCAAATGAGATTGAGGCCAAAACCGGCAAAGAAGCTAGAACTTCTGTACTCGGTCACATACAACGTGGTGGAACTCCAACGGCATTTGACCGCGTCCTTGCTACTCGCTTTGGTTTACAGGCAATTACTGCAGCCCATGAGGGCGATTGGGGCAAGATGGTTGCTTTGCACGGAACAGATATCGTGCGAGTGCCGCTGGCTTCAGCTACAGAGCAACTCAAAACCGTTCCTCTAGAGCGCTATCAGGAGTCAGAGATCTTCTTCGGATAATTGCGGTACGCGATTATCAATTGATTCTCTATTCTTAAGCCATGAATTCTTCACTGGATACTTTGTTCACGCCTGGCCTTGTGGCTGCCCAACAACCACAATGGCCTGGCGGTCCAGAGGGTGCGCCGATCAAGGCCGCCGTTGCTGAACTTAAATCTTTTCCGCCACTTGTCTTTGCTGGTGAATGCGATGATCTAAAAGCTCGCATCGCATTAGCTGCAGAAGGAAAAGCTTTCTGGTTGCAAGGCGGAGATTGCGCGGAAACTTTTGCCGCCGCAACGGCTGATTCAATCCGCAATCGAATTAAAACTATTTTGCAGATGGCAGCAGTTTTGCAGTACTACTCATCTCTTCCTGTAATTAAAGTCGGACGAATGGCTGGCCAGTTTGCAAAGCCACGTTCGAATGACATGGAAACTCGTGGCGATGTAACACTTCCTGCTTACCGTGGAGATGCGGTAAATGATTTAGATTTCACAGTTGAATCAAGAACACCAGATCCACATCGCCTTGTTCGCGTCTATAACACTTCAGCGGCGACATTAAATCTTGTCCGTGCCTTTACACAGGGCGGTTTTGCAGATCTTCGACAAGTCCATGAATGGAATAAAGGTTTCATCCGTGATTCTTCTGTTGGTGAACGATATGAGCAGATGGCTAAAGAGATTGGTCGTGCTCTCGAATTTATGAAATCTGCGGGAGTTGATCCTGAGTCATTTAAATCTGTAGATTTCTTTGCTAGTCATGAAGCACTTATTTTGGAATATGAAAAGGCATTAACGCGCATAGATTCCAGAACGGGTAATCCGTACGATGTTTCTGGCCACTTCATTTGGATTGGTGAGCGCACTCGACAACTCGATGGCGCACATGTTGATTTTGCTTCAAAAGTCAAAAATCCAATTGGAATTAAACTTGGACCAAAATCTACAGTGAGTGATGCACTTGGATTAATTGAAAAATTGGATCCGAACCGTGAGCCTGGCCGTATAACTTTTATTACCCGGATGGGCGCAGGAAAAATCCGCGAAGCTTTGCCGGCTTTGGTTGATGGAGTTACAAAATCTGGAGCTAAAGTTTTGTGGGTATGCGATCCAATGCATGGCAATACCTATGAAGCGCCAACTGGTTATAAAACACGTAAATTTGATGACGTTATGGATGAAGTAAAGGGATTCTTTGAGGTCCATAAAGCCCTTGGAACTCATCCTGGTGGAATTCATATTGAACTCACTGGTGATGATGTCACTGAATGTGTTGGAGGTGGAGAGCAGATTTCTCATGAGGACTTGGCTTCACGTTATGAGACCGCCTGCGACCCGCGCTTGAACCATTCACAGTCTTTGGAACTAGCTTTCTTGGTTGCCGAGATGTTGCGCGACCGCTAATTTTCTCCTTGTGACATTTTTAGTAACCACTCTCAAGACACCAGTAGGTGCTCTGAATTTAATTGCTGATGACCAAATTTTGATTGGTGCAAATCTTTCTACGATTAGCGCCTTTAAAGCTGGCAAAGATTTTAAAATTGTAAAAAGTATTCCGGTTATCAGTGATCTCATTAATGATTATTTCGACGGGGATATCAGCGCAATCAATGGAATAAAAGTAAGTCAGCCTGGAGCTCCGTTTTCGCAGGCTGCATGGAAAGCGATGCGCAAAATTTCTGGTGGAAAAGTTTTGTCATATGCTGACGTGGCTCAACGTGCGGGTTCACCTGCTGCCGTTCGTGCCGCTGGAAGTGCATGTGCTAACAATGCAATCATGTTGGTCGTACCGTGCCATCGTGTCGTAAAGACCGGGGGAGCGTTAGGTAATTATGCCTATGGAGTTTCTAAGAAAGAGTGGTTATTACGCCACGAGGGCTATCTTTAAAATTTCGATTGCTTCCGCACATTGATTATCATCAAAATCCAGATGAGTAACTAGTCGCGCATACTTTGGTCCAAGTGCGCTAATCCATAGACCTTTTTCACGGCAACGTGTTGCAAACTCTGCCGCAGAGAACGGTAAGTGGGCTAGATCCAGCCCAACAATATTTGTTTGCACGGTAGTTGGGTCAATAAGTGAAGAATCAATTGCGTGAATTGCATGAGCAATTTCTTTTGCACGGCGATGATCATCTGCAAGACGCTCAATATTATTATCAAGTGCGTAATGACCCGCTGCGGCTAGGAGACCAATTTGTCGCATTCCGGCGCCATATCGTTTGCGCCAAACACGGGCTTTTGTTACGCGCTCGGTAGTTGAAAGCATGACGGAGCCGACTGGTGCGCCTAAACCTTTAGATAAACAGACACTAATTGTGTCGAAATATTGTCCGTACTCAGCAAAAGATACACCGCTTGCAATATGAGCATTCCAAATACGAGCACCATCTAGATGAAGCGCCAACCCTAACTCATCGGCGCCTTTACGTAATTCTTTAATCTCTGAAATAGGTTGTACGGTTCCACCGCCAAAGTTGTGCGTATTTTCAACTGCGATAGCAGTTGTCGAAACTAAATACGGTCCAGAGTTTGGTCGGGCGATTTCAAGTGCATCGGCAGCTTTGAGCAGGCCATAGTTTGCAGGCCATGTGCGCGTAGTAATTCCGCTAAACACGGCGGCTGCCCCAAGTTCGGCTCGAACGATATGTGAATTAGTTTCTGCTAGTAATTCTTCACCAGGATTTACAAGCATTCGAATTGCTAATTGATTTGCAAGTGAACCGGTTGGAGTAAAAACTCCAGCCTCTTTTCCAAACATTGCTGCAACGCGTTCTTCGAGGGAGTTAACTGTTGGGTCATCTCCATAGACATCATCTCCCACGGGCGCAGAAGCAATAGCTTCTCGCATCCCTAGCGATGGGCGAGTAACAGTGTCTGAGCGAAGATCTATTGCCATAGTTATTAGCCTACTTGGATTCTTTAATGACTATCAAATACATCGCACTAACAACCAAGATTCCCCCGAGCGCGCTTTGTATCGTTAAGCGTTCTCCAGCAAAGAGGATTGAAAAGAAAGCAGCAAATACAACCTCCATGGACAAAATAATCGCTACTTTTGTCGGAGTCATATGGGCTTGTGACCACGTTTGAATAATGAAAGCAATCGCCGTTGCAAAAACGGCAGTGAAGAGCACAACTGCCCAAACGCCATTGTCGGGAGGAGGTGAATATCCACCCGGGATAGAGGCGATGCCAGTGACTAGGGCGCACGTTGCTAACTGCACCACGGTCATTGCATAAGCATCTCTTCCTGAACTCCATCTACTGAGTGCAATGATGTGGCACGCAAAAAATAGGGCGCTAATGAGTACCAAGAGTTCGGCGATACCTACAGAAAAGCCATGTATCGATAACAGGGCAAGACCTACCGTTGCAATGAAAATGCAGCCCCACACGAAGCGTGTGATTTTCTGTTTAAAGAAAATCGATGCGATAAGTGGCGTTATGACGATATATAAACCAGTGACAAAGCCAGTTATGGCCGCACCTGTTCGCGCTAAACCAAGAGTTTGGAAAATGTATCCAAAACCTAAGAAAATACCGGCCGCACCTGCTCGCAGAAGTAATTCGCGGTTAATTAACTTAAGTGCCTTGGGGCGCATCAGCACCATAATGATTGTGGCCAGACTCAAGCGAGTAAATAAAAAATTATTCACGCTTTGGCGTTCGATGGCATCTTTCATGATCACAAAAGACCAGCCCCAAGCCATGGCTACAGAAAGTAGGGCCCAAGGAGCTAACTTCATTCTGAAAAGATGTTTGGCATTACTCACTTTTTATCACGTAGCTTTTTCAGCAGCGCTACTTCTGGTTTATGCTTTTCCTCCATACCTGGAGTTTCGAGAATCAATGGTGCATTAGCAACAGCAGGATGAGCGAGCAGCTCTGCAAATGGCTCAATTCCAATATGTCCATCTCCAATATTTTGATGACGGTCTTTCAGCGCTCCACAAACATCCATTGAATCATTTGCATGTACAAGTTGGAAGCGTTCGATACCCGCAATCTGTACGAGTAAATCAATCGTGGCAGTCATTCCACCTTTCACGGAGATATCGTGTCCGGCCGCAAAAACATGACAGGTGTCTAAACAGATTCCAACTTTTGGATGGTATTCGAGTGCTTTCAAATAATTTTCAAGGTCATCAAGTTTCTTAACAAGAGATTGGCCTTGCCCAGCGGTGGGTTCAAGCAGTAAATATGGCGAGTCATCGTTTAGCTCATTAAGAATCGGCATCATGCCTTCATGAATCTGTTTCCAAGCTTTTTCTACGTGATTGACATCAACGGCCGAACCAGTGTGAATCACCGCGCCAAGCGCACCAATATCGGCGGCGCGTTGAAGGGAATACTTTGTCGAAGCCAAGGAGTTTAAATAAGTTGCTTCAGTTGGGGAACCTAAATTAATCAGGAATGGTGCATGCACGTAAGTTTCAAGATCCATTGCAGCAGCTTTAATTTTATAAGCCTCATCTAGTTCGGGCTTAGCAGCTGGCATTGCCCACATTCGCGGACTTGAAGCGAAAACTTGAATCGCACTTGCCCCAATTTCTTGGGCATATTCAATGGAGCGTTTAGCCATTCCACCTGTTGTAGGAACATGGGCACCAATGCGTGGCTTATTACTTACTTTTGACATTGGCTTACCCTACGGTAATCGT
>CAIQRN010000045.1 GCA_903874255.1 uncultured Actinomycetes bacterium | reverse complement strand
CTGCAAATTTTCATCCTGCGATATTAGAAGCAAGTCACACCAACGCACCGCTTTTAGTGTTAACCGCCGATCGCCCAGCAATTCTGCGAAAAACCGGTGCAAATCAAACTACCGAGCAAGCACGCATGTATGGCAAAGCCGCTCGATATTTCGCCGACATTGATGGACCAGTTTTCCCGATGGAACTACCTATCGACAGTCTGCGCAGTGGACCAGTGCACCTCAATATTCAATTCGATGAGCCGATGCTTCCTGATGATTCAACAGATTGGCTCGATGCAATAACGATTGCCCCAAAGATCTTTGAAAATAGAACAAGAGCGGCAAATCTTAAAAGCGATGCCAATCGTGGTGTTTTAGTTATTGGCCACGACCGTGGTGGTTTAGAAGTCGAAGAAGTAAAAACATTTGCAGATAAATTGGGTTGGCCGATTATTGCCGAAGATCCTTTGTCTTTTCCAACTGCTATTGCACATGCATCTATTTTCTTAGCTTCGCCTGAAATTCGCGCGGGCTTAATTCCTCAAGCAGTTATTGTGATTGGGCGTACAACTTTGTCACGTTCGATTAATGCATTTGTTAAGTTGGCACCAAATCAAATCGCCATCGACCCACGTATTGCTACCGTTGATAGCGATAGGCACGCTGATAAGCGTTTCACCGAGATTCCTACTTTAAATACTCATGCCGCCAGCGAAGAGTGGTTAGCCCAATGGCAGAAATATTCTCAACGCTGTAAAAAGAAAATTGATGAGCTAACCGGGTTTACAGAAGCCACTATTGCTAAAGAAATAGCATCAAATCTTCCCAACGCAAGTTCGCTTTTTGTCGCTTCATCTAGGCCAATCCGTGATTTAGAAGGGTTTGCAACTCCAAGAGCCGGTGTGACTACGTATGCAAACCGAGGCCTTGCGGGCATCGATGGAAATATCTCGACGGCACTTGGAATCGCATCGGTCAGCAAGCAAACTTTTGCAGTACTTGGGGATTTATCTTTCTTGCATGATTTAACTGGTTTGATTAATCGCGAAGATATTAATTGTTGCTTCCTGGTCATAAACAATGACGGTGGTGGAATTTTCTCAACGTTGCCTCAAAACGGCGTAGATGGTTTTGAAACAGTATTCGGCACTCCACATGGTTTAGATCCTGCTGCGATTGCGGCTTCCATGGGAATTAATTCTTCAACAATTACATCAATTGATGAGCTTAAGAAAATAATGCAATCACCAGTTGTCGGTATTAGTGTGGTTGTTGCAAATGTCCCATCTAGACAAGCTAATGCAATCGCGCTTAAATCTTTGTACGAGTCAATGAGCTCTATTTAGTTCAGCGCACTGCGCATTGGAACAAATTTTGCGTCGCTCTCTGCTAACTCTTTAACTGGATCTGAACCGGCGACAATTCCACAGCCAGCAAAGATGCGGATTGAATCACCGTTAATTTGTCCGCAACGAAGTGCAATTCCAAGTTCTCCATCACCTGCTGCATCGATCCAACCCACCGGGCCTGCATAGCGACCGCGCGACATTCCTTCAATCTCAGAGATTAAAGCCGCCGCCTTTGGCCGTGGTGTTCCACATACTGCAGCGGATGGATGTAGTTGTTCCAAAATTGTAAATGCATCTACATGGGCAAGAGTTTCTGCAAGTGCACCAGTTACATCTGTGGCGAGATGCATAACATTTGCAAGGTGTAAAACAAAGGGAGATTCAGGAACGTTTATTGAAGTACAAAATGGTTCGATGGCATCTGCAACTGAACGAACCGCGTATTCATGTTCTTCTAAATCTTTTGAAGAGCGTGCGAGCGAAGCGGCTAACGCTAAGTCGCGTTCGTCATCACCTGTTTTACTAATCGTGCCGGCTAAAACACGGGATGTAACCATGCCGCGAGTTAAGCGAAGTAATAACTCTGGAGTTGCACCAACTAAACCTGCTACTGAAAAATTCCATGTAGATGGATACTCCGCAGCTAAAGAGCGCAGAATTGAGCGTGCATCAATGCTTGTTGTTGCGGTTCCTACTGCATCACGGGCCAAAACAACTTTGTCTAAGAGATTACCCTGAATGCGATCAACGGCAGTTTGAACTCGGCTTTTCCAAGCTTGATCCGCATTTTCATTAATTGACCACGTCACCGAAGTTTTAGAAATTTCAGGTGCTACCGAGTTCAATATCGGCTGCGGTTCTGAACCAATCCATGTCACCCAGGATTTATCTGCTTTCTTTCCAACAATAACTTTTGGAATTACTAAAACTGAAACATCTTCTGGTGAAAATGAAAATGATGAAAAGAGCACAGGCCCAGTTCCATTTCCGTGCACCGTGTTAGTAACTGCAAAAGTTTCTAACTGCTTTTGCCACCAATGACGTGCATCAGCAAAACGATGCGGCCCGCTAACAGTGGTAGTTGCATGAACGCCCCATCCAACCAAACCTTGGCCCGCGCGCACCCAAGCCAGTGGTTGGGAATCTGGCAAGAGATCGAGCAGTGGTAAGTGTTCACCAAGTCGAGTGGTTGTTACTGGAATAAGGGGAGTCATAAATTAATTTAAACGCTATGCGTTCTTTCGATTAATGAAGCGCCAAAGAATAGGAAGCGAAGTTCCAGCTATCGCAATTTTTAAAATCTCGCCAATAATAAATGGTGTTAAGCCAGCTTGAATTGTCCAGCCCCAACCTTTGCCCATGAATTGGTGTAACCATAAAAGCCCAAAGGAAAAAGTAATTACGCTCGCAAACAACATCGAAGGAAGTGCGGTAAGAAATTCTCTGTCTAAACTTTTACGGGCAATTAACCCTAAGAAGTAAGTTGCAACAAGCATTCCAATTAAATATCCACCGGTTGCACCAGTTACTTTTGAAATTCCAAATGAGTGCTGCGCAAAAACTGGTGCACCAGCAACTCCTGCTAACAAATAAAGTGCGAAAGTGCTTGCACCAAGAGATGCGCCATATGTAGTTCCGAGTAGTAGGACACCAAGGGTTTGTCCGGTAACTGGAACGGGCGATCCGGGAACTGGAATCGCAATTTGGGCAAGGGCTGCCAGAAAAATAACTCCGCCAGTTACTAGGGCAACGTTGGTAAGGGCTGTTGCCCGTGGTATGACCAAGGTTCGAAGTGATGTAGCAGGAAGTGACATGGTCAAACCTTTCTTGTGCCTAAGTTGTGGATGAGCCTACTTCAAGGGAGAATATGCCTATGTCCCGCGCCAATCTGAACAAGGATCCTGATGAGGTCGCGGCAATGTTTGATGGAGTGGCCAAGCGCTACGACCTTGTTAACGATCTTTTGAGCCTGGGCCGGACTAAGGCCTGGCGTAAAGCGGCGACACGGATCATCGCCCCAGCCCCTGGCATGGTGATTTTGGATTTAGCGGCCGGGCCTGGCTCATCCTCTGAACCCCTTCATAAAGCTGGCGCAACGGTCTTTGCCACTGATTTTTCAGAGGGAATGCTGGCCGTGGGCCGTAAAACCCGCCCGTACCTCAACTTTTCTAAGGCCGATGCGCTCAATCTGCCCTTTGAGGCCAATACCTTTGACGTTGTGACAATTTCATATGGCCTTCGAAACACTGTGGATTACCCCAAAGCGCTCGCTGAGGCCCTTCGGGTGACTAAATCTGGCGGCCGAATGGTCGTGGTCGAGTTCAGCCACCCCACGTGGAAGCCATTTCGGATCATTTATACCGAGTATTTGATGAAAGCCCTGCCAATCATCGCCCGCAAAACCGCCTCCAACCCAGATGCCTACATCTATTTGGCTGAATCCATCAGGGCCTGGCCGGATCAAGCGGGCCTTGCCGAAGCGATGAAAAAGGCGGGATGGGGCCAGATAACCTGGAAAAACCTGACCGGCGGAGTTGTTGCAGTTCACAGCGGGATAAAGGGTTAGCGGTCAGCGGCATAGCCCCGTCGACTCTAAGATTTCACCGTGATATCCACATCAAATCCATATGTGCCAATTTTGGCGCTAGGAGCAATTGGTTTTGGCTTCGCGCTAATTTCAGTTGTCGCTGGTGCGCTGACTGGTCCTGCACGTTACAACCGAGCAAAAGCCGATGCATATGAATGTGGAATCGAACCTTCGCCACAAGCTGCAGAAGGCGGACGTTTTCCAGTTAAATATTTCTTAACTGCAATGCTATTTATTATTTTTGATATTGAAATTGTCTTCCTTTATCCATGGGCTGTTTCATTTGATTCACTCGGAATTTTCGGTTTAGTTGAAATGGCAATCTTTATTGGAACTGTTTTCGTTGCATATGCATATGTGTGGCGTCGTGGCGGATTGGAATGGGATTAATCAATGGGTCTTGAAGAAAAAATCCCAAGTGGTTTTCTTTTAACAACAGTTGAAAAACTTGCAGGCTACATGCGCAAGAACTCACTGTGGCCCGCTACCTTCGGTCTTGCATGTTGCGCAATCGAAATGATGGCAGTTGGTTCAGCAGCTAAATACGATATTTCACGTTTTGGCATGGAAGTTTTCCGTGCATCTCCACGTCAAGCCGACTTAATGATTGTTGCCGGACGCGTTTCAAACAAAATGGCGCCAGTACTTCGACAGATTTATGATCAAATGGCAGCGCCTAAATGGGTAATTGCAATGGGCGCATGCGCATCTTCAGGTGGAATGTTCAATAACTATGCGATTGTGCAAGGCGTAGATCACGTAGTACCAGTTGATATTTACCTTCCAGGTTGCCCACCTCGCCCAGAAATGTTGCTTGATGCAATTTTGAAACTGCACGAAAATATTTACGATGAAAAATTAGGTTCAAACCGTGCAGCAATTATTAAAGAAGTTGAACTTGCTGCAATGAATGCAAAGCCAACCATAGAGATGAAGGGTTTGCTGGCATAAATGACTGACCAAGGAATGTTTGGCGCTCGCGGAACCGGAGATACATCTGGTTACGGTGGCTTAGTTCGTACGGCAGCTTCAACCGGCTCTTCTGAGCGTCCATATGGCAGTTATTTTGATGAAGTTGCTGATGACTTAGAGCGCGCCTATCCATTATTTTCAGAGGCAATCGAACGCGTGGTAGTTGATCGCGGCGAATTAACTTTGCATGTGAAGCGCGACAAGCTAGTAGAAGTTTCAATGATTTTACGCGATACATTGAAGTTCGAAATGTGTATGGGTGTTTCAGGCGTTCACTACCCAGCCGATTCAGGACGCGAATTACATGCGGTTTATCCACTGCTTTCAATTACAAATAATCGACGTATTCGTCTAGAAGTTTCAGTCCCTGATTCTGATGCACATATTCCATCTCTTGTTGAAGTATGGGCCGGCAACAACTGGCATGAACGTGAAACTTTTGACATGTTCGGAATAATTTTTGATGGACACCCTGGTCTTACTCGAATTTTGATGCCAGATGATTGGCAAGGTCACCCTCAACGTAAAGATTATTCACTTGGTGGAATTCCAGTTGAATACAAGGGTGCAACAACTCCACCTCCAAGTGAACGGAGGAATTACAAATGACAACATTTGATCCATATGCACCATCACGTGATACAACCGAAGGAACTGTTTATTCAGTTACCGGTGGTGATTGGGATTCACTCGTTCAAGAAATCGGTTCAACGAAAGAAGAACGCGTAGTTGTAAATATGGGACCACAACACCCATCAACTCACGGTGTTCTTCGTTTGGTTTTGGAACTAGAAGGCGAAACCGTTACTGAGGCACGTTGTGGAATTGGATACCTGCACACAGGTATCGAAAAAAATATGGAGTACCGCAGTTGGACTCAGGGAACAACTTTTGTAACTCGTATGGATTACTTGGGGCCATTGTTTAACGAAACTGCTTACTGCTTAGCTGTTGAAAAACTTTTGGGAATCACTAATGACGTTCCAGAACGCGCAAGCGTTATTCGCGTGATGATGATGGAGCTCAACCGTATTTCTTCACACATGGTTGCCCTGGGTACAGGAGCCCTTGAATTAGGTGCAATTTCACCTATGTTCTTTGCTTTCCGCGAACGCGAAATAGTTTTGGATATTTTTGAAATGATTTCAGGGCTTCGCATGAACATGGCCTATGTCCGCCCAGGTGGAGTGCAACAAGATCTTCCAGCAGGTGCGATTCCTAAGATTCGCGATGCAGTCAAACTAATGCGCAAGAACTTCAAAGACAACACAACGTTGTTAGTTGGAAATTCAATTTGGATGAAGCGCACACAGGGAATTGGTTATCTTGATCTTGCTGGTTGCACAACTCTTGGTATCACTGGTCCAGTTCTGCGTTCAACCGGGCTTCCATGGGATCTTCGCAAGGTTCAGCCATATTGCGGATATGAAAATTATGAATTCGATGTAATTACTGCCGATACATGTGACGTTTACGGTCGATTCTTAATTCGTATGAATGAACTAGAACAGTCACTTCGAATTGTTGAACAAGCACTGGATAAGTTGGAAAAATTAGAAGGCGCACCTGTCATGGTTGCCGACAAGAAAATCGCATGGCCTGCACAACTTGCTGTTGGTGGAGATGGAATGGGTAACTCACTCGACCATATCCGCGAAATCATGGGTACCTCAATGGAATCTTTAATCCACCACTTCAAATTAGTAACTGAAGGTTTCCATGTTCCTGCCGGTCAGGTTTATGCAGCGATCGAATCTCCACGTGGTGAACTCGGTGCGCACATAGTTTCAGATGGTGGTACTCGTCCATATCGCATGCATTTCCGCGAACCATCTTTTAATAATTTGCAAGCAACTTCAGCAATGAGTGAGGGCGGAATGATTGCCGACATTATTGGTGCAGTCGCTTCAATCGATCCAGTTATGGGAGGCGTCGACCGCTAATGGCATTCTCAAACGAAGATCTCGCAATCATGGAAACAATAATTAAGCGCTACCCACGTTCACGTTCTGCGATCATGCCTTTGCTGCACTTTGTGCAATCACGCGCTGGATATGTCACAAATGAAGGTATCGAATTAATTGCAAAACTCCTTGATTTAGCCGCAGCTGAAGTCACGGCAGTATCTACTTTTTACACTCAGTACAAGCCAACACCTGTTGGCGAATACCACGTAGGTGTTTGCACAAACACGTTGTGCGCAATCATGGGCGGCGACGCAATCATGGACGCGTTAAAGGATCATCTTGGAATTGAAAATGATGGCGTAACTGCCGATGGAAAAGTGTCACTCGAACATATCGAATGCAATGCAGCTTGCGATTACGCACCGGTTGTTATGGCTAACTGGGAGTTCTACGACAACCAAAGCGTTGAATCAGCAAAAGAATTAGTTGATTCAATGCGCGCGGGTAATCCAAAGCCACCAACACGTGGACCAAATTCTTTAGTAACGTGGAAACAAGCATCAGAAGTTCTTGCTGGTTTAAATGATGGAAAAGCACACGAAGGTGTTCAAGCTGGTGCACCAACACTTCTTGGTCTAAAAATCGCTAAAGGAGAAACTAAGTAAATGACTCAGTTAACTCCAATTCTTTCTGCACACTGGGATGAAAAAGATTCATTCACAATTGAGGCGTATACACGCCACGGTGGTTACACCGCTTCTAAAAAAGCGCTTGCAATGGATCCAGATGCAGTAATTCAGCTTGTGAAAGATTCAGGACTTCGTGGTCGCGGTGGCGCAGGCTTCCCAACTGGAATGAAGTGGGGATTTATTCCACAAGGCGATAACAAAGATCACTACTTAGTTGTTAATGCCGATGAATCAGAGCCAGGAACATGCAAGGACATGCCATTACTTATGGCTAATCCGCATGTACTTATCGAAGGCTGCATCATCGCCTGTCACGCAATCCGCGCAAAGCATGCATTTATTTATATCCGTGGTGAAGTGACACATGTTGCCCGTCGTCTCAACCAGGCAATTGAAGATGCATATAAGGCCGGGCATTTAGGAAATGGAATTGATGTTGTTCTTCACATCGGTGCAGGCGCTTATATCTGCGGCGAAGAAACTGCCCTACTTGATTCACTAGAAGGTTTCCGCGGACAACCACGTTTGCGCCCACCGTTTCCTGCAATCGCGGGTCTTTATGCACGACCAACAGTTGTTAATAACGTTGAATCAATCTCTGCAGTTCCGGCGATTATCACCAATGGTGCCGAGTGGTATCAATCAATGGGAACCGAAAAGAGCAAGGGCGCAACGCTTTACTCACTTTCCGGACATGT
>CAIQRN010000044.1 GCA_903874255.1 uncultured Actinomycetes bacterium | reverse complement strand
GCCACCTGCAACACCTACCCACACGCCAACTGCGCGAGATCGATCTTCTGGGGGAAAGGAAGCGGTGATAACTGAGAGCGTTGATGGCATTATGAATGCAGCCCCAATTCCCATAACTGCACGAAGAATGATCAAGTTACCGACACTATTTACTACCAAACCGTATGAAGCGACGATGAGATAAATAATCAATCCAAGAACCAAACCATTACGGCGGCCAAAGCGATCCGAGAGAGCACCAGAAAGAAGGAGTAAGCCTGCGAAAACCACTGTGTATGCGTCAACAATCCACGTCAATTGTGTTTGAGTCGCACCCAAATCACGGGCAATCGACGGAAGGGCAACATTTAGCCCTGCGACAGCTGAAATTACCGTCATGAGGCTTAAGGCAATTGCAGGAAGTGTTAGCGGGTGAATTTTTTTCGGCATGCGATTCAACTCTTCGAAATTATCCAGCGGGTGAATTCTCCACTACTAAATTCATAAACTTCCACAGGGCCTTTACCGTAAATTGCAGTGAAATCTTTACCGCCCCGATAGCGCATTGTGCCTAACAAAATTACGTAAGGTATTCCGGTTCCAGGTGCGCGTAAACCTTTTAAAAGCTTTTTTGTCCATGGATTTTCAACGCTTGTTATTGAGACCAGAGTTGTGCTTTGGGCGGAGGGATTTGCATGCAATGCACCAATTTTTTCCCAGCGAGAGAGTTCAAGGGTATAGAGCCCAGCATTTTCTTTAACCCTAGCCATATTATGAGTTTAGCCCATGTTCAATATTAATTTAATAGGAATAAAAATGGCCCCAAGATTTCTCCTGGGGCCATCACTCTTATGAATTACTTATTGGAAATTGCTGAGATTTCGAACTCAAGTTTGATGCTATCTGAAACGATAACGCCACCAGTTTCTAAGGCTGCATTCCAAACCAGCCCAAAATCTTTACGATTGATTTCTGAAGATCCTTCAAATCCAAATCGTGCATTTCCGTAAGGATCAGTAGCTGTTCCTTCGTATGCAAATTCAATTGTGATTGACTTTGTTACATCTTTGATTGTGAGGTTGCCTTCAACAACAAGCTTGTCTGATCCAGAATCTTTGACAGATGTAGATGCGAAAGTGATTTTTGGGAAATTAGCGACGTCGAAGAAGTCAGGTGACTGTAAGTGACCATCGCGATCGGCACTGCGTGTATCGATTGAAGCTGCATTGATTTCGATATTGATTTCAGAAACGCCATCGGTTACAGAGGCTGATCCAGTGAAGTCATTGAATGAGCCACGAACCTTAGTCACCATTGCGTGACGTGCGCTAAAACCTACGCGGCTGTGTGATGCATCGATTGTAAATGTTCCTGCTGGCAAAGTTGAAAGAACTGACATCTCTATATTTTCCTTTGATTGATTTGATGATGTGGAATCACTTAATGTGAAACGGCTGAATCATATCTAGATTTAGTTGAAATTTCAACTAAATTCATAAAGGCCAAGAAACCACCTATT
Organism: uncultured Actinomycetes bacterium; assembly: GCA_903874255.1. Taxonomy (GTDB): domain Bacteria; phylum Actinomycetota; class Actinomycetes; order Nanopelagicales; family Nanopelagicaceae; genus Planktophila. The sequence goes on along the minus strand of CAIQRN010000044.1, from coordinate 15,100 downwards.
TGCAAGGCTTTTGCAAGTAGCGCGATAGGCTACTCAAATGTCTGAAGCGCTTCTTTCAAACCGCGATGCAATTCGCAGAGGGCTTCCAATATTTATAACAGCAATCAATATGCGTGCAGGTTTGACGATTATGAGTCCGCTTTATCCAATACTTAAGGATCAGTACCACCTCACCTCTTTTCAACTCTCTTTTTTAACTTCCCTATCGGTTCTTTGTTTTGCTGGCAGCGCTTTTCTGATGCCGCTGGTTGGCAAGATAGGCGGGACCAATAAAACTATAGCTCTCACCTTGAGCGTCTTGAGTGCTGCAATTTTCCTGCGTATGGTTGGAAATCTTCCAATTCTCTTTTTCTCATCTGTAACTGTCGGAATTTCAATTGCTATTTTAAATTTCTCACTACCTGTCTGGGTCAAAGAAAATGCGCCCGAACATTCAGGATTGTTGACAGGTATTTACATCACCATCATGGGTTCATTTGCCGCACTATCTACGGCAGTGGCGGTTCCATTAGCCGAAGCCACATCGTGGGGCTGGCGCTTTTCAATGCTGCCTTGGGTAATCATCGGTGTTGTTTCGTCGGCATGGTGGTTACGGCGAATCGTAAAAACTCCAGATTCAGCGCACATGCAGGTGAGTTCTAAATTTCATTCAATCTTGCTCAGGAGACCGGGAGCATGGAGCATTGCAATTTTCTTTGGACTTCAATCGATGCTTTTTTATGGAACAGCGACATGGCTACCAACTATTTTGGTCGCTAAAGGCTATTCCTTAAGTCATGCCGGGCTTGCCGTTTCGCTTACAGGCTTGGGCGGATCTTTAATCGGAATCGTAGCTCCACATTATTCAACTAAATTAAAGAATATTCGCATCATGCTCTTCTTTCTAGGCATAATGATTTCGCTAAGTTTCGCGGCAGTGATACTAGATAGTGGTGGCCGATTAATAATTTGGCTTCTTATTTCAAATATCGGCCTCTCGATTACTTTTCCGCTTTCGCTGTTGCTCACAGTTACACGAAGTGTTGAAGCAGGTGAGACACGGTCACTCTCAATCATGGCGCAATCAATAGGCTATTTGATGGCTGCGTTTGCCCCCGGAATCGTTGGAGCTATTTTCGATTCAACATCGAGTTGGAACTGGGCATTGGTAGTTCCTATAGTTCTGGGTGTCGCCCTTGGGCTCGTTGGTTACTCCGCTGGAAAACCCGAGAAAATTCTTATTTCATAGAGATGGAAAGAGCCCTCGAGTTACTATTGGGCACTAATAAAGGGGTGAAAAAGTGAGTCATTTATTTGAATCGGTTTTCTTGGGAATTTTGCAAGGACTCACTGAATTTTTACCGATTTCTTCTAGTGCGCACCTTCGGATTGCAGGCGAACTTCCTGGTATGACACAAGATCCTGGCGCGCGATTTAGCGCGATTACACAAATTGGCACCGAACTTGCAGTTCTAATTTTCTTCAGAAACGATATTAAGCGAATAATCTTTGCTTGGTTTTCTCAAACTTTATTGCGTAAAGAACTAAATCAAGATCAAAAATCACTTGCTCGAATGGGTTGGTTGATAATTGTCGGTAGCCTACCTATCGGTATTTTGGGTTATCTCGGCAAAGACATCATTGCCAATGACTTTAGATCTCTCTGGCTGATTGCATCAGTAATGATTATTTTTGGTTTAATTTTGGGTTGGGCTGACAACGTGGCTAAAAATACTCGAAACTTAGATGACCTCACCAACAAGCACGGCCTACTGTATGGAGTAGCCCAATCCCTTGCATTGATTCCAGGTGTTTCTAGATCTGGTGCGACTATCGCGATGGGTCGGTACCTTGGATACACCCGTGAAGCGGCTTTACGTTATTCATTTTTATTAGCCCTACCTGCAGTTTTTGGAAGTGGGCTTTACGAGCTCAAAGATGCCCTAGGGTCAACTGATACAAATGTTTTCACGCTTTCCGAAACTCTTCTCGCAACGGTTATCGCATTTATTATCGGTTATGCCGTCATTGCTTGGTTACTAAAATATGTGACTACAAAGAGTTTTAGACCGTTTATCATCTATCGAATTGTGCTTGGAAGCGTAGTTCTTGCCCTCTTGATTGCAGGCGTTATTAACCCATGAGCAAGGCACAAATTACCAGTCACCTGAAGAAGTTCGATAAAGAGCAAAGAGCAATATTGTCATTATTGCGGGAACAGATTTTATTAGAATTACCAACGGCGCAAGAAGTTATTAAATATGGAATTCCAACTTTTACTATAGAAGGCGTTCCGGTATTAGGTTTTGATGGCTATAAAGCACACAATTCAATTTTCCCTTATAGCGGCTCCACGGTGAAGATATTAGAAAAAGAGTTAGCAAAATATGTGCAAACCAAGGGCTCTATTCATTTCCCGAAAGACAAGCCAATCCCGTTAGCTCTGTTGCGCAAGATAATTAAAGCCAGAATTGCGCAGATAAATGCTTCTTATCCTTCAAGAATAGGTGAGTACTTAGAGTTCTATGCAAATGGCATTCTCAAATCTAAAGGGAAAATGCGTCAAGGGAAAATGCATGGATATTGGGAATGGTTTCGAAAAGATGGAACAAAACTTAGATCTGGATCTTTTATAAACGGTGAGCAATCAGGGTTATGGATTACCTATGATCAAAACGGCAAGCCCTATAAGAAAAGTAATTTTGGCGGTTAGTATTTCCTAATGATTATCGATGTCTGGTCTGATTTGGTCTGCCCATGGTGCTTTATCGGTAAGAAACGCTTAGAAAAAGCACTCGAAGGATTCGAGCATAAGGACCAAATTACAATTCGTCATCGGGCATTTCAATTACAGCCAGATGCAGCTGAAACTTTGCCAACTAAAGAGCTTCTGGCAAATAAGTATCGAGTTTCTGAAGCCGAAGTAAATGCAATGCAGGCAAATGTATGTGCCATCGCCGATGGGGAAGGTCTTTGCTATAACTTAGAAGACACACTTTCCGGAAATACTTTTGATGCGCATCGATTATTACTGTGGGCGGAGAAAATTGGAAAACAGGATGAATTGTTGACGGCAATGCACTCAGGTTATTTCGAACACTCTAAGGCCCTCTTTTCACATGCGGACCTATGCGCAATCGCGCAAAGCATTGGGATAAGTGCCGTTGATGCGATGAATGTTTTGGAGTCAACGCAGTTCACCGAAGAAGTGTTAGCCGATCGAAACCTCGCCAATCAGTTAGGTGCAACTGGTGTTCCTTTTTTCGTCGTGGACATGAAGTATGGAATATCAGGAGCACAGCCACTCGAACATTTCGTAGAAACAATTAAAGCGGCATGGAGCGAGAAAAGTTAGTTTCCGGGACTCACTGTCGACATATTGAAATCTTTGATCACTAATGGTGGCACGGCCATATTTGTGACATCGCCAGCCCATTCTCGTGGTTGAGTCCACTGCGTAGAACCAGCATGTGCAATGCGATTCAAAGCAGATACGGGTGAATCATTCCAACGGAAATTATTAGTGGCACCGACAACTTCGCCACCTTTAACGTGATAAACACCGTCACGCGTAAGGCCGGTGAGCAATAGTGAGTTTGGATCAACCATACGGATGTACCAGAAAGTTGTCAGAAGCAGCCCGTTGTCGACCTTCTTAACGAGATCTTCAAGTGATCCGGATCCACCATCGACACTCATAATTAAGTTTTCACCCATAGGTGTGAATTCAAGATTTGTGAGTTTAGAAGTAGCGCGCGTCTGTATTAACGACTGTAGAACACCATCTTTGAGCCAGTCGACTCGCTTAATTGCTTGGCCGTTATCGAAGACAGAAGAGTATGGCGAACTAACTGCTGTAGCGACAAAATTCGCTGCAGGAAGTTGTTTGAAATCGGGGTCACTAAAGAACTGCAAACTTACATTAGAAAGTTTTTCCCCAACTCGAGTTCCGCCGCCCTTTTTCGAAAATACCGATTGACCTTCATGAGCATCACGTGCATTTGAAAACCACATCATGTATGTAAATAGATCAGCAACTGAACCTGAAGGCAGGATGGTGTCGTATCTACCAGCTGGAAGATCAACTTTATTTGCCTGCCAATTCAAACGCTGCCGAACTTGTGCATCGATATCTGCAACTGAAACATCTTTGAAATCACGGGTTTCAACACCAGCCCAGGTGGATCGCGCGCGGCCATGAGATTTTCCTGTCATCTCAACTCGGCCTACCGGAGAATCCTTGCGAAGTCGCAAGCCACCTTTCGAGCCAATCCATGTTGTTTCACTTGTATGTTCGGAGTATCCAAATAATTCTATTGAATCGGCAACAGAGCGTGAAAACATATCTCCGAGTGCTGGCGCAAAAGTTGAAAACACTTCTGGTCCAGTTGGGACATGTTCTGCATTCCAATCACCAATAGATAGGTTTGTCGCAAGTGGCGCGTAGTCATCGGCAATTCCTGCAGCTTTTGCCGCTGCAATTGCTTCTTCAAGAAGTCGCGGTATATCTGAAATTGAAACATCGGTGCGAGTGACGCCACCAGAAGCCATTCCACCTTCCATTGCAACAAATGCGATTACCGTAACATTGCGCTCTTGAATAACCCCATTAGTAGTAAGCGTGCTTGCCGCCCAGCGCAAATTAGCTTGAGTTTTATCGCGAACAACAACAATGCAGTCATCGCACGTTGCAGCGGAAGTTATTTTTTCAATTAGGTCTTGAGCAGAAATCATTTGCCAGCCTCCGCAACGGTATTAAGAATATTCACTTTGTCGAAAATGGCTGCGGGGCAACCGTGACTCACGGCTGCGATCTGGCCTGGTTGGGCCTTTCCACAGTTAAAGGCTCCACCAAGAACGTAAGTTGATGGCCCGCCAACAACTTTCATCGAGCCCCAAAAATCAGTTGTCGTTGCTTGGTAAGCGACATCTTTTAATTGACCAACAATTTTGCCATTCTTGACTCGATGGAACTGTTGACCGGTGAATTGGAAGTTATAACGTTGCATATCAATGGACCAGGATTTGTCACCCTTAATGATGATTCCATCTTCCATCGATTCAACCATTTCATCGTATGTAGGTCCGGTTGGATTTGGTTGTAATGAAACGTTGGGCATTCGCTGAATCGGTACATGTGCCGGAGAATCAGCAAAGGCGCAACCATTGCTGCGATCGCGGTTTACGCGAGCTGCAATGCGACGATCAAGTTGGTAGCCAACAAGTACACCATCTTTAATGATGTCCCACTTTTGGGCAGCGACACCTTCATCATCGAAACCGACAGTACTTAAGCCATGAGGCGTGTTGCGATCACCGGTTACATTCATCAAAGAAGAACCGTATTTTAAAGTATTCAATTTGTCGGGAGTGGCAAAAGATGTTCCTGCATAGTTAGCTTCATATCCAATTGCACGGTCTAACTCAGTTGCGTGGCCAATTGATTCGTGAATTGTTAACCACAAATTTGATGGGTGCACCAGAACGTCATATCGACCTGGTTCAACAGAAGGCGCAGCGACTTTCTCGGCTAACAAAGTAGGAAGTTCCTCAATTTCAGCATCCCAATTCCAATGAGAGTTACCCATCCACTCCCAACCAAAACCTGCTGGTTGAGCCAATGTGCGCATCGATTCAAATCCTTGGGCACCAATTGAAATTGCCTCTATTTGGCTTTGGATACGAACACGTTGTTGAGTGGTGCTAGTGCCATAAGAATCGGCGTAATGTTTTTGTTCTTTAACAAACATTGTCTGAGCTGACGTGTGATTAACAGATGCACTCTTTAATAGTCGGTTACTTAAATCCGAGAGACGATCTTTCTTGTCGGAATCTGAAACAGTAAAAGGATCAATTTCGTACTCCGAGACCCAGATTTTATCGGCATACACCGGCTCGGTTACGAGAGAAACCAATTCAGTTGAAAGCGGCTTAGAGGTCTTTGCCATAGCAACTGCAGTCTGCGCAAGTTTCTTAGCAACATCGACTGAGATTTCTGGTGATGATGCGAAACCCCATGCACCGTTGACAATGACACGAACACCAAGACCTGCATTGGTCTCATCGCTCTGCGTTTCAGGTCGCGCATCTCGCAATGACAATAAACCATTTCGAGTTCGTTCAATACGCACATCAACGTGTGATGCACCTGCGCTTTTCGCTGTTGAAATTGCTGCATCACTTACTTCGGTAAGTGGAAGGGCTAAGAAATCGGCATCTACGGATTTATTCACCTCCGAACCATATGTCAAATTCCACATAGGGGCTACCTCTCTTAGGTGCATGTCACATATATATCTGTGACTCAAGGAATATTTCTGGTCAAGTAAGTGATGTAGAAGATATTTGAGCAAGGGGTACCCCTCGATAAAAAACTGTATTTAGAAAAACACGGTGAAAAGATTTGCACATAAAGATTAATTGATCTTCAGGGAGAGATGAGAGAAAAATGAAACTACGTACTACAAGATATATGCGAGTCCTAGTTGTACTCGCTACATTTTCTTTAGTCGCAGGAAGTGTAAATGTTGCTAATGCAGCAGCAAAGAAAACAATCACGTGTTACAAGGGAACAGTAGTTAAGAAAGTTACTGCTGTGTCTCCAAAGTGCCCAACTGGTTATTCAACAAAGAAGCCAGCTGTAAAAGCAACTGTAAAACCGGCTGCAACTGCAGCGACAAAAGCGGGCTCAGTGGCATTCCAAGGAACTTACAAAGGAAAGATTTCGATTCTATTTGGAGATTCTTTTCTTCAAGTTACTAAAGTCGACGGAACCGGGACAGGCAACGTTGGCGGATTAAGTGCAATGACTGGAACAGCATCTGCTGCACCTACCAGTCAATGTGATGGCTTCGATGGAAAAGGTGTCGTCAGCGGAGGCGGAAACTCTTTGAATCTAACTTTCGATTCCTCTTCGCAAGGTTGCGCTGATTCTGATTCAGCTCCTGCAAGTGTCACATTAAAAGGCACAGCAAAAATCACTGGAGGGACTGGAAAGTATGCCGGTGCAACTGGAACTTTGACTGTTAAGGGTTCATTCGACATTAACAGCAGAGGAGTTGCAAACACCACTGAGTCCACAAACTTCACTTTAGATCTATCAGGAAATATCACCACTAAATAGTTTTACCTACGTACAACAACAAGGAGTAAGAAATGAAAAAGTTAATCGCAGGAATTGCAATCGGAGCTATGGCTCTGGTTGGTGGAGCATTTGGTGCAGGAGCAGCAGTAGCAGCCCCAGCAGCATCAACTCTAATACTTACAGGCGGAAGCGGAGTTTTTGGTCTTGATCCAATTACAATTAACGCAACTGCAAGTAATGTCGGCGTTGTTGCATTTAAATTGGCTGGAAAAGTAATCACAGGTTGCGAAGCAGTTGCAACGACTTCAGTTGCTCCATTCGTGGCAAAGTGCGCCTGGGTTCCAGATGCAAGCGGCCCAGCTGCATTGTCAGGAACCTTCACTCCTGGGGATGCCGCAAATTTCTCACCAGTAGATTCACCAGCGCTTAACGTCAAAGTAGGCGTACCAGCGCAGGGTGTTATTTCTCCAATACATATTTATGTTGACACAGTTCTTGCAAGTGGAACTTCAGGAGCCCTTGGACCACGTTTTGGTGTTAGCTGCGCAATCACAAACGAATACATTGTTGGACAAGGAATCGTTTTCCGTGTCTATGCAAATAACTCTGATCAGGGTGGCGCTGTAATGGATTCAAAGAACACAGCAAAGGCTTATATTGAAATCGCTGGCGTTAAAGATCCTCTAACACTTACCTATGGAAACCACAGCGGACTTGCTTTCTGGACAGCAATTCTCAAGACAGGTGCTGCACCTTTATTTAACACTCTTGGTGTAATCAACTACAAGGTAACAATGATTGCAAAAGACTCATCAACTATGAAGGTCTTATCAACCAAGCTTGTTGCAAAGAAAGTTAATGGTGTGCGCGTACGTGACGAGAGCGGTCGTCAAGTATATGACCGCGTTAGCTATTACCGCACCGTCAATGTTTCACCAGCACTCAAGGGTGCTACTGGAACATTCACACCAAACTGGACTGCAGCTTCAATGCTCACACTCTTCGCCCTTCCAAAGGCATAAAGAGACTAAGCCTTATACCTACGAATGTTTCAAAATGGAGAGATCATGAAAACTAATACATTAAGGGCGGCATTTGCTGCACTGCTTGTTCTGGCAGTAATTTCACCAGCTCAAGCAGCCGACACTGCAACAACTTTGGTTACGTTGACACCACCAGCAGATCTTGCTGGGGTGCCAGCGTTGCCATTTACCGGCACAACATCTGAGGCATTTACATTGCCTGAACCAAGTGCAAATTTGAATGTAACTCCCCAACAGGGATACATCGGCGATGCATTTTCAGTTGAGGGTAAGGGTTTAGCAGCAAATACCGAACTGACTTTGGTTTGGGGAACAAATACGGCGACATGGGTAGCTGATGTTTTGCCAAACTCTGTCAACTATATGGGAGTTAAATTCAGCAAAGTAAATATCGTGATGGCAAAAGTTACAACTGATGCCAGTGGTGCATTCACTTATAAAACTAAGGTGCCTTCAGATTTTGGCGGCGTGCACGATATTTATGCCATTGCAAACAGTGCATCTGTCGCACATGGTGGCTATCAAATTAGTCGTAAAGTAACTATTTCACCTAAGAGTGGACCGGTTGGTACGCCAATCACCGTCACCTACAGTGGTTTAGGTGCAAGCCTCTACACGGCTGGTGGATCAGTTCTTTGGGACAATAGCTTTGCCGGTGAAATGCAAGCCCTTTGGACTCGCGGAACTGCAACTGCAGTGATTCGCGCTTCAGGTTCAGTTGGTAATCACGTACTTCAAGTTCAAGATGGTATTGGAATTACATATCTCAACATCATTCAATCACCAGTTCCATTTGCAAATGGAGGAAGTGCAACCTTCAAGATTACAAAGGATGCTGGAGCTCCAGCTGCATATATTGTCTTCCCAAAGAAGACAACACCTACTGTTTCATTGCGTACTACTTTGACAAATATTGGGCTAGATCCCGCATCTAGCGCAGTAGCAACTCTGTCAAAGGCTGAAGGTCCTGTTGGAACAAAGACAACTGTCGATGTAAAAGGCATGGTGACAACTGGAGTTCACACTCTTGTGTGGTCGACGGTTGTTGGTAGCCGTGTTAATTGCCCAACTAGCACCTGCTGGATCTATAACGGAATTCCACTAGGAACAGTAGATGTCACATCTGCCGATTTCTCTAAGCAGGTTGAGATTCCTGACAATCTAGGTGGATGGCACGTTATTCAAATCAAGAAAGGCGATGTCGTTGAAGCGCAAGTTCCCTTCTATGTACAAGAAAGTATTTTCAACTACGTAGATAAGAAAGGCAAAGTTCTAAGCGCTGGTATCGCTAAAGCTGATCCAAATCCAATCCCTGAATCACGCAATGGTTCTGGAGTTCCAACAAATAAATTTAAAGTTGGAGAAGAGTTCACTATTGCCATGAAGGGTGTTGGCTGGACTCAACTGGATAACACATTGGCTGTTACATATGACAATAGTTATATTGGTTATGGCTGTGGCTTTAACTCAAATGGATACATGGTTATTCACTTGAAGGCTACAGGCGCACCAGGAACTCACATCATCGATTTACATCCATTGATGTACACAAATCAGCCATCATTTGCTGGTACACCTTACGGAATGTTGCCAATCCTTACAGCGGACCGCGATTTCGCTGGCTTGGCTTTGGGATATCAACTTCCATCAGTTCACTTCGCAATAACAATTACGAAGTAGTTCGTACGTAGGCTAAAGCCTCGCTTCTGGTGCTTCCAGGGGCGAGGCTTTAGTGTTTAACAAAGCTGCCACAGGTTTTGGAAGCCACCAGTTCCAACGACCAAGTAGAACCATTGCACTTGGTAGCAATAGTCCACGGATTATTGTGGCATCGATGATAATTCCAATAGCAAGGCCTATTCCTAACTCTTGCAACCCCGCAAAATGTCCAAAGACAAAACCACTTAATGCTCCAACAAGAATTATTGCAGCTCCCGTGACAACACCGCTGGTATTAGCAATGCCTTCTATTATTGAATTATGGTTGGTAAGGCCTGAATCTTTAGCTTCTCGCATTCTAGAAACAATAAATAGCTCATAATCCATTGAGAGTCCAAAAAGTACGGCAAACATAAAAATCAAAACCCATGCTTCGATTTGATCAACTTGATAAGTGTGAAGGAAAGCGGCACCGAATCCGAATTTGAAAACTAGAACAAGTCCGGCGAATGCTGCAGTAATTGAGATTAAGTCCATCACGATTGCTTTGATAGCCAGAAGAATCGAACGCATTGCACGGGCCAGCACAACAAAGGTAATAAAGAGGGCAAAGAAAATTATCCACGGCAAACTGGCGAAAATTGCATCTATTAAATCAACACCTTGCGCAGGGGAGCCACCAAGATAAATCTGCGTACCTTTAGGAAACGCATTGTCCTGTGAGATTAGTACCCGCAATTCTTGAACTAGTTGGCGAGTTTTAGCTTCGCCAAGGGCATCTTTACCTATGACGTACATACGGATATAACGTCCAGTTGCATCCACATATGTTGATTCTTTTCCTGAAGCAACTATAAAAACTTTAGGATTTTTGGATATGGTTGTTGCTAAGTTCAATCGGGCTTGATCTATTTCTGCCAAAGTCGCAAGACCCTTACCTTTAAGGTCAATGACTATCTCGTGCGGAGTGATAACTCCCGGACCAATTTTAGATGTGAGGCTATTGATTACTTTTCCAGATTCAAGAGTGCTGGGAATTGCCGTCAGTGAACTTGGAGTGATTTCTAACTTAATGGCAAAGGAAGCAAAGAAAAGCAAAGCCGTCAACGTTATGACAAAAACTGCTTTTGCATGAGATATGACCCATCGCGTTAGTTTTGCCCAGATTCCATCCAACGGATTTTTTGTACCCATGATTCCGATGAAGCCATCACTAAAAACACGCTTTCCTAGAATCGCAAGTAGGACAGGTTGCAATGTTAAGGCCGCCACAATACTTATGAGCGGAACCAACATACCTGCAAGGCCGAGCGATTTAATAAAAGGTACAGGCACCAAAAGAAGTGTTGATAGCGCAAGACTCACAGTAATTCCAGAGAGAACCACAGTACGACCAGCTGTCTGCATAGTTTTATGTAGTGCAATTTTCGGATCGTCGCAATTTGTTAACTCGCGGCGATAACGATGGAGCATGAGTAATGAATAATCAATTGCCAAACCTAAACCAATGAGTTCGACGATATTTGGAATGTATAAGACCATTACAAAGTGACGCGACAAAATGTTGAGAAAAAATAGGGAAAGAGAGACTGTTGATAAGGCAAAAAGAAGTGGAATAAATATCGCCCACGTGCTGCCTAACATCAGAAGTAAAAGCAGCAAAGCTATAACGATTGCCAAAACTTGTCCGCGGTGCAGGTCATTTGCCAGCACGGGGAAGACATCACTTTCTATGGCAGGAGGACCGGTCACTTGGGCTCCGGAAAGACCGTTCTTCTTCAGGCTTTCACGGAGATCATCTGTGAATTTGGCCGCCTCAAGTAGTGAGTAAGAGGTTGTCACACTGGCGTACAACGTTCCAACCAGAGCTTTTTGAGAACTGACTTGAGCATTAGGAATAACAGAGATTGCACGTTCGATGGATTTTTCAAATTCTGCAATCTGCTGCGAAGTGGCGTTGCCATATTTATAAATGATAGTAAAAGTACCTTCGGTATTTTCGTTAAATTCTTGCGCCAGGAGCAAATTGGCTTTTTCGGATTGGCTTCCTGGAACACTCAAAGAGGTCGTTAGGTGTTGATTGAGATCTCTTGATGAGAAAAAACCAATAATTATGAAGGCCAACCAGATGCTCAAGATTGGAGTTGCTGACTTAGTTGCCAACAACTTTCGCAGCAGGTTCATTTAACTATTGTATTGAGTTGCGGTACACACTCATGGGCTTTAAGATTTAGGCGTTTAAGGGGAGTACCTCACTACAGCTACCTCGTCATCACGGTTTAATCGCCCGGGGCGCTGGCCGATAAATCGGTTAGGGAGACCTTGACCATGTTCTATTCATGGATTTCAAGGGAGAGTTAAATGTCTGTTTCTATCGCAGTATGGATTGTCACGATTTGTTCAATTTTGGCACTCATCACACTCGATCTTTTGACGGCTAGTCGTAAACCACGTGAAGTTAAATTTAAAGAAGCTACAGTTTGGACACTTTTTTATGTAGGACTCTCTATTGCCTTTGGAATATGGGTGTGGCGTTATTTTGGCTCACAGTCAGGAACGGAGTTCTTTACTGCGTATTTAGTTGAATATTCACTCTCAATCGATAACCTATTTATTTTTGTAATCATTCTTGCTCAGTTTGCAGTACCGAGCGCTTTCCATCAAAGAGTCTTACTTATAGGAGTAATGCTCGCCCTTGTCTTCCGCGCCGTTTTCATTGCGATTGGTGCTGCAGCGCTAACCGCCTTTTCATTCACATTCCTTATATTTGGAGCGATTCTAATTTGGACCGGTGTGGGTTTGTTTAGGCACTGGGATGAAGATCCTGAGCCTAATGACAATTTATTAGTTCGTACTGTGCGATCACGAATCGCATTAGTTGATGAGTTTCATGAGTCGAAACTTTTTGTAAGAATTGATAATAAGAGATTTGCAACCCCCATGTTCCTAGTAATTATCGCTATCGGCTCTACTGATCTATTGTTTGCTCTAGATTCGATTCCTGCCACATTTGGCGTTACGTCAGAAAGTTACTTGGTTTTCACTGCAAACGCTTTTGCTCTACTGGGCTTAAGAGCATTGTATTTTTTACTAAAAGGTTTGCTAGATAAGTTAATCTATTTATCCCTTGGACTTTCATTTATCCTTATGTTTATTGGTGGAAAATTGGTTTTGACATATTTCCACGAGATAAATCACGATATTCCAAAGATTTCTACGGTGGTTAGTTTAATTGCAATCGGATCAATTCTCCTTTTAGCAACCGTCGCGAGTTTGGTGAAAAGTAAAAGCAATCCAACTCTTCATGCCCATGCTGGTCGCGTGACTGCACCAAAGGAGGATAAATGATTAAGAAAAGCTGGTTACTGCTGCCGAAAAAAATCCGTCAGCTTTTTGTTGGTTTGGTTGGCTCCACCTTAATTATTGCCGGAACAGCCTTAATCGTTTTACCAGGGCCATTTACGATGCCGCTAGTTATCGCCGGATTATTCGTACTAGGCATAGAGTTTGCTTGGGCAGAAACACTCTTAATAAGAGCAAAGGAAAAGACCAAGAAAGTGGTCAAACGCAAAAAGCCTAAGGCATAATTATTCAGTGACAACAGATGTAACTTGTGCGGAACTTTCGCCAGATGAATGGCAGCGTTATCGTGATATTCGCCTTGCATCGCTTCTGGAAAATCCTGAGGCATTCGGTGGGAAATATGACGATGAAAAACTCTTTGACAGGGAACGCTGGTTGGCCGATTTTGCAAAACACAGCGTCCTTGTTGCATCAGTTAGCGAAACCGATTCAGCAATGATGTTTGTAGAAAATTTAGATGGAGATTTTGGTGCGACTTGTTGGATTGGTGGATGTTGGAGCAATCCAAATCAGCGCGGAAAAGGTTTGCTTCGAGCAATGTTCAATTATCTTGACGATCAGGCGTTCCAACGTGTGTGGCAAGTACAAGGTCTGGGCGTGTGGCAGGACAACTTCGCTGCTATTGCCGCTTATGAGAAATTAGGTTTTATCGCAATGGGTGAACCACAACCAAGTTCGCGACAACCAGGAAAGTTTTATCAACGGATGATTCGCAAATCATCCGAGGGCTAACCCACTCTTCGCGCCTTATTTATTTTCGCGCAAAGGTCTACTGTGAAAGTACAGATGCTTTCAAAGGAGATTTAAAATGCCCGTGAGTGGGTAGATCGTCATCGGATTATCTGACTACAACGCGGTAAGTTGAAAGTGTTGAATCCGTAGCATATGCAATTCGGACTCCGGCACTTTTATTTGCAGCCAGACCTTCAAGAATCATTGGAGTGAGAATTTCTCCTGGCGCTATAACCGCAACCCCTGGGGGATAAGGCGCGATTAAATCAGCGGATATTCTTCCGGCAGCATCGTTGGCTGAAACCATCTCAGTTTTGGAAAAATATGCATCACGCATTGAAATTCCAACGGTGGGAACCACTGACCAACTCAGAGAAGTTGCGCTAGCTCGGGCCGGCCCAGAATGAATTTTAAGAATTTCAATAAGCACCTTGGCTAAGTAAGTGAATTCTTCGGACGAATCTGCCAATGTTGCTAAAAAGACTACGGTGTCGTTGTCTGCCATCTCAACGCGTATAGATTTTTCTTGCAATGCTTTTTCTATCGCAACTCCTGAGGCGCCTAATTGATTTACGCGCAAAACAATTTTTGCCGGATCAAATCTTCCAGTTACAAAATCACTTGTGTTTAAAAAGATGGAAGGTTCAAAACAAGATTGGACGGTAGCTTTGAATTGTTCGACATTTGAAATCAACTTCGAGATAAGTCCTTCCCCGCGAGTTTGTAGTAATGCTCTGCAACCATCAATAGAGGCAAGTGGAGCACCAGCAGGTGAGGTTGTATGAGTGGTTTCAAAACTCTGCTCGATGCGATCTAGATCTAATAGTGTGCCTTGTGCCAATAAGAGTGCGGAAGCACTGTACCCCGGTAGCGTTTTATGGATACTCGTAATTAGCGCATCTGCCCCTAGTTGTAAGCAGTGTTGCGGTACCGAATCCGAAAAACCAAAATGGGCACCCCAGGCAGCATCAACAATTACCGGGATGGAATGTGAGTGTGCAGATTTAATTAAGGCAGGCAAATCTGACAAAGTACCGAGATATCCAGGTTCAGTGAGCAGGAGCGCAATTGGTTTTTGTTCAATTACTTTTTCAAATTCAGAAACTGGAATACCTGTAGGAACTCCAGTGGCACTATCGATCTCTGGAGTAAGCCAAATTGGTTCTAATCCGGCAAGGACTAAAGCGCTCAGAATTGAGCGATGCGCCGTACGAGACAGTGCAACTTTGTCGCCAGGCTT
>CAIQRN010000043.1 GCA_903874255.1 uncultured Actinomycetes bacterium | reverse complement strand
AGCAAGAATGCGCCAAATACCGCTGCGGCAATCAACATTGCTGAGTAAACCGCTGATTCGAAACCAACTGAAATACCAGCCAAAATTACTGTTGCTGCACCTGTCTCAGAGGAAGCGGCAACATCATTTACTGGACGCTTGCCTGTTTCAGTAAAGAATCCGGTTAGCAATTGAATTGCTGCTGCGAGCGAGATTCCAATTAGTACTGCACCGATTGCAAGAATGCGTGGGTTTGTATCTCCAGCATCTGCAATTGCTTCTGCTGATAAACCTGTCATTAGTTTGAAACTTGATGGTAAATATGTAAATGTCGCTAATGCAGTTAAACCTGCAGAAATTAGCGCTGACATAAAGAATGAGCGGTTAATTGCAGTCATTGCTGATTTATCAGTACTGCGCAATTTAGTAAGGAAGATTCCGATTACTGCTGTAACTGTTCCGATAGCTGGAACGATCAATGGATAAATTAATCCAGCATCACCGAAAGCTGCTTTACCAAGAATAAGTGCTGCAACAAGTGTTACTGCATATGACTCGAACAAATCTGCAGCCATACCAGCGCAGTCACCAACGTTGTCACCAACGTTGTCAGCGATTGTTGCTGCATTGCGTGGGTCATCTTCAGGAATATTTTTTTCAACTTTACCAACTAGGTCGGCACCTACATCTGCTGCCTTTGTAAAGATTCCGCCACCAACGCGCATGAACATTGCAAGCATCGCTGCACCGAAACCAAAACCTTCAAGAACAGATGGCGCATTTTCACGATAAATAATCACAACAAGTGAGGCACCAATAAGGCCGAGACCAACAGTTGTCATACCAACAACACCGCCAGTACGGAATGCGATTTGAACTGCCTTTTCACCATCCTTGTTACGTGCTGCATCTGCTACGCGAACATTGGCGCGCACTGCAAGCCACATGCCGTTGTAACCAACAAGGGCTGAAAACGCTGCACCGAGCAGGAAGAAGATTGATCGTCCGACGCGAATATCAATATCGCCAGGAAGAGCAAATAAAAGTACAAAAACGATTCCAACAAAATAAGAAAGGGTGCGGAACTGACGTGAAAGGAAGGCAGCTGCACCTTCTTGCACCGCTTCTGCGATTTCTCGCATCTTTGGTGTTCCATCGCTGGCTGCTAAAACCTGCGCACGTAACGCGTAGGCAATCGCTAGGGCGCCTAGTGAAATCGCAAGAACGATATAGACATAGGTCAGATTTGATCCGGTTACTTGTACTAGTGATACGGTGCTTGAAGCACGCATAAGTTCTCCTCCATTGGAGTTACAGGCGCCCTGTTCGAGAGTCAGGCGCGAGACTGCAGAAGTGTAAAGGGCTAAGGGCCAATTTGAGAAACATACATATCTATTACACGCATTTGGCCAGTCACTCAGGCGTGGAGCGACATTGGTTCTGAGCCTAAAGGCGCGCTAACCTGCCCACATGAACCTATTCGATGCGCACTCGATTGTCGCCGATCTGGGCTTGATCGGAGTCTTGGCGATTATTTTCGCTGAGACAGGGTTGCTGCTCGGCCTGGCATTTCCTGGAGATTCCTTATTATTTGTTGCCGGCGTCGCGGCTTCAGGTTCAGGCGCTGCAATTCTTGGGGACGCTCATTTGTCTGCAACCGCACTATTTATCGGTGCGCCAATCGCAGCAATTGTTGGCGCGCAAGTTGGTCACTGGTTTGGAAGTACCTACGGTCGCAAATTCTTTGACCGCCCCGATGGACGGGTCTTTAATCATCAACGGGTTTTAGCTGCAGAAAAATGGCTCCGTAAATATGGGGCTGGAAAAGCAATTCTCTTGGCGCGTTTTGTTCCATTTATCCGAACGCTTATAAATCCGCTCTGTGGAATCGTAGGAATTTCGGCAAAAAAGTTTTTCTTTTGGAACGCCCTTGGTGGATTAATCTGGACGGAAACTGTAATTGGTCTCGGTTATATTTTAGGTGAAAAACTAAAAGGCTCAGTTGATAAATATATTCTTCCACTGGTCGCAATAATCGTAATCGTTTCTTTGTTACCGGTGCTTTTCGAATTATTTCGCGAGTGGCAAACTCGCAAACATCACAAATAAATCTTAAAGACCTAAATCAGCTAACTGATAAGCAGCGCGATATTCATAACCGGCTTCTTTAATCTTTGGTTCAGCGCCACGTTCAACAATTACTGCAACACCAACAACTATTGCACCGGCTTCTACTAGTGCCTCCACTGCAGTTAGAACTGACCCACCAGTTGTAGAAGTATCTTCGACGGCCAATACGCGCTTACCTTTGACATCTGGACCTTCAATGCGCCGTTGTAAACCATGCGCTTTTTCTGCTTTACGAACGACAAATGAATCGAGTTTTTCTCCTCGAGCTGCCGCAACATGCATCATTGCTGTCGCAACAGGATCAGCACCAAGAGTTAAGCCACCGACTGCTTCATAATCTAAATCTTTTGTTAAGTCGAGCATTACTTCACCTACAAGAGGTGCCGCTTCATGATCAAGAGTTACGCGACGCAGATCGACGTAATAATCTGCCTCTTTACCTGATGACAAAATTACTTTGCCATGTACAACGGCCTTTTTTACTATCTGTTCTTTAAGGGCGGCGAGTGAACTCATGGCAGGACAATACCCTTTATTTATCGGCTTTATAGACGATAACTTCAGTGCGTTTGCGACGAGTGATTTCTTTAGGGGGATTTGCATCAAGCAAGGCATCAACTTCAATTCGCAATTGGGCAACTTCAAGGGCCATGTTGGCCATCGCCGACTCAAGTTCGATTATTCGCTTTATGCCAGCGTGATTAATACCTTCTCCAACAAGTTTTTGTACTGCGCGCAATAACGCAATATCTCGTAATGAATACCGGCGATTGCGCCCTTCTGTCCGAGATGGAGAAACTAAACCAAGGCGATCGTACTGCCGTAAAGTTTGAGGATGAAGGCCGGAGATTTCCGCTGCAACCGAGATTACGTAAACACCCGCATCATCTGCAGGAATATCGTTTTTGATTTCTTCGCTCATTGTTTTGCCTTATTTGCCAAATCAATTCGAACATCTTCACCAGAAGTTTCTTCTGCAAATATTCTTAGCGCCTCTAAAGCTTTGCCGTCAACACGTTGAGGAACTTGCACTTCAACAGTAACTAGTAAATCTCCAGTGACTGCACCTTTTGTTATTCCGCGACCTTTAACACGAAGCGTACGACCTGTCGGAGTTCCTGGTGCAATTCGAACTGTTACGACATCACCACTTAATACCGGTACTTTTACGTCGGCACCAAGTGCTGCTTCAGCAAAAGTAATTGGCAAACTCACTAATAAGTTTTCACCTTTACGTGAAAAAATTGGATGTGGTTTTACATGTAGGAGAATAAATAAATCACCCGGTCCAGCCTCTCCAGGTGCTCCTTTTCCTTTAACTCGGATTTTTGCGCCATCGTGAACCCCTGCTGGCACCCGCGCGGTAATGTTTTGTGGCGCACCGCGATCGGCACTTAAACGTAAATCTAAATTTGTTCCAAATATTGATTCGCGAAATGAAATTGTCGCCTCTGTTTGTAAATCCTGACCTTTGCGAGGTCCACGCCTGCCGCCTCCGCCAAAGAGGTTTGCAAAAATATCCTGAGGATTACCGCCGCCGAAAATATCGGAGAAATCTCCGCCTTGAAAGTTTTGCCCGCCCGTTGGCGCTCTAAATCCACCTCGCTCAAAGAGGGATCGAGCCTCATCGTATTCAGCGCGCTTTTTTACATCTGAAAGAATTTCATAAGCCTCTGAAATTGCCTTGAATTTCTCTTCTTTTGCAGCGTCGCCCTTAGTTTTATCGGGGTGAAGCTCGCGTGCCAACGAGCGATATTTCTTCTTTATCTCATCTGCGGCAGCCTTCTTATCTACGCCAAGAACTTTATAGAAGTCCTTTTCGTATAAATCTTTAGCTGCCATTTTTAATTATTCTCCTGCTGGATCGGTTACGGATACTCGTGCTGGTCGCAAAATGCGTTCCTTATATTTATAACCTGGCTGCAGAATCTTCGAGGCTGTAGCGACTGCAACATCAGCTGATGTGTCATGCATTAAAGCTTCATGGATTTGTGGATCGAAAGCTTCGCCTTCTGTTCCATACTTCTCAAGACCAATGCGCGAAACAATTGAGTTCAATTGATCGGCTACTGATTTGAAGCCACCAGTTAATTCGCCATGTTGCTCCGCGCGATCAACATCATCGAGAAGTGCAAGGAGTTCGGTCAAGACCGCACCAATAGCCATTTCATGCGCAAGTGAGCGATCGCGCTCTACGCGCTTGCGATAATTTGCGTATTCAGCTTGAAGGCGTTGTAAGTCGCTAGTTAGCGTAGCAACCGGATCAGTTTCCTGATCCGGCGCTACATCTTGAACTTCTGCTTGTTCTGTAACCGTTGTTTCTTCGGTCATTACGCTTCGTCGACTACTTCTGCGTCTTCAACACCATCTTCGTTTGGTGTTGCTTCTCCTTCAGCTGCTGCTCCTGCGTAAAGAGCGGCACCGAGTGCTTGACTGACGGTTGCCACCTTTTCAGTTGCCGACTTAATCATTTCGTAGTTAGAACCACCTAATGCAGTCTTTAACTCGACAAGTGCAGCTTCTGTCTCAGTTTTCTTTTCAAGTGCATCTCCTGCAGATAATTTCTCTTCATTATCTTTGATGAACTTTTCAGTTGAGTAAAGAAGTGAATCACCGGCATTGCGAATTTCAGCTTCTTCTTTGCGCTGACGATCTTCTTCAGCATGTGATTCAGCATCGGCCATCATGCGCTCAATCTCTTCTTTAGAAAGTGCAGAGCCACCTGTAATGGTCATGCTCTGTTCTTTTCCAGTTCCAAGATCCTTTGCCGACACATGAACAATTCCATTTGCATCGATATCGAAAGTTACTTCGATTTGTGGAATTCCACGTGGGGCTGGAGGCAATCCGGTGAGCTCAAACATGCCTAGTTTCTTGTTATAGGCCGCCATTTCGCGCTCACCTTGATAGGCCTGAATTTGCACCGCTGGTTGGTTGTCATCGGCAGTAGTGAAAACTTCGCTGCGCTTTGTAGGGATGGTTGTATTTCGCTCAATTAACTTAGTCATAACGCCACCCTTGGTTTCAATACCAAGTGAAAGTGGAGTTACATCAAGTAGTAGAACATCTTTTACTTCACCCTTTAGCACACCGGCTTGTAATGAAGCACCAACAGCTACGACCTCATCAGGGTTGACTCCCTTATTAGGTTCTTTGCCACCAGTTAATTCTTTAACTAATTCAACAACTGCTGGCATACGAGTTGATCCGCCAACAAGTACAACACTGTGAATTTGGTTAATTGGAATTCCTGCATCTTTTAGAACTGCTTGGAAAGGCTTCTTGCATCGCTCTAGCAGTGCAGAAGTTAGTTGTTGGAATTGTGCGCGTGTAATTGTTTCATCCAAGAACAATGGATTCTTTTCAGCATCCACAGTTATGTATGGCAAGTTAATTGATGCCGATTGTGACGATGAAAGTTCAATCTTTGCTTTTTCGGCTGCTTCGCGAATACGTTGCATCGCCATCTTGTCTTTAGTCAAATCGATTCCGTTTTGTGAACCAAATGTCGTGACTAAGTGATCGACAAGTGCTTGATCCCAATCATCTCCACCAAGGTGGTTATCTCCGTTTGTAGCTTTAACTTCAACGACGCCGTCACCGATTTCAAGAAGTGAAACGTCGAAAGTTCCACCACCTAAGTCGAATACCAAAATCGTTTGTTCTTGATCAGCTTTATCAAGACCGTAAGCGAGCGCAGCTGCAGTCGGTTCGTTGATAATGCGCAAAACATTGAGCCCAGCAATTTCGCCAGCTTCTTTTGTTGCTTGGCGTTGTGCATCATTGAAATATGCTGGAACAGTAATAACTGCATCCGT
>CAIQRN010000042.1 GCA_903874255.1 uncultured Actinomycetes bacterium | reverse complement strand
TTTCCTTCAACTCGGCCGCGTAGATCCCACAGCGCAGTATCTAAGCCAGCATTTGCGCGGCAACGATAACTTCCTGGAAATTTATGTTCGCGGGCTTCAACTAATGTAACAAGTGCGCCGATATCAGAAGCATCTTTGCCAAGAACCCATGGCGCAACTTGGCGATGAAACACCTGTGCAGTTATATCTGAATGATAGTTAGAGACTTGACCCCATCCGATATGACCATCAGATGTTGTTACTTTTACAAACCCAACAAACTCGTCACAAAAAGTTTCTAGCTTTGTAATTGATCCAAAAATCATCCCGCAGCCTTAACAAATACTGGCATATCAAGAAGTGAAACAGAGACTGTCGAACCTGCGCCAATTCCTACAGCATCAGAGCTTGGAAGTTGGGCCGTTACATGTGTTCCATCATTCATGTTAATTGTTAAGCGGCATGATGCGCCGAGGAAGCTGGCGGCAAAGACCGTTGCATTTCCAGATTTGCTAGCAACAACATCAAGGTTTTCAGGGCGAACAAGTGCAATACCTGTTCCTGTTGTAACTGAGCCAGGAAGAGTCTTCACGACACTTCCAAGAACTTCGATTGATCCACTAGTTACTTTGCCCGAGATTGGATTAGTTAAACCAACGAACTCGGCAACGAATGCAGTCTTTGGGCGGTCATAGAGTTCGGCTGGGGCAGCGATTTGTTCGAGCTGTCCATTTCGCATAACGCCAACACGATCGGCGATACTGAGTGCTTCTTCTTGATCGTGAGTTACAAATAAAGTTGTTGTGCCAAGTTCTAGCTGAATGCGGCGGATTTCTTCGCGTAACTGTGTACGAACCTTTGCATCCAATGCAGATAATGGTTCATCGAGTAAAAGCACCTTTGGAGAAATCGCAAGCGCGCGAGCTAAGGCCACACGCTGTTGTTGGCCACCTGATAGTTGATGTGGAAAGTGATTGGCGTGCGTTGACAGCCCAACGAGTTCAAGGAGTTCGGCTGAGCGTGCTTTGCGCTTATCGCCAGCAGTCTTATGTGCCTTGAGCTTCAAACCATATTCAACGTTTTCACGTGCTGTCATATGTGGGAATAATGAATACGCCTGAAAAACCATTCCCATACCGCGCTTGTTAGCGCTTTGGAAAGTTACATCCTTGCCATCAACGATTAGCTGCCCACGATCTAATTCTTGAAGACCGGCCAATGCGCGAAGCGCCGTTGTCTTACCGCAACCTGATGGACCAAGCAGAGCTACAAGCTCGCCCTGTGCAATATCAAGACTCAGACCATCGAGTGCTCTGACCTTTCCAAAATGCTTGGCGAGATCAACTAGTTGTACATATGTCGAGGAGCTCAACTTATGGTCCTTATCTATTAGGCGAGGTCAACGTCGAGAACTGCACTTCGACGTTTCTTGGTAGGGATGGCTAGAAGTAGTGCAAGTACAAAGAGAATTGAAGCCAATGAAACAGCAACTGCCACATTTCCATTAGTGCGGCCAATCTGAGCGATAACAACTTGGAAAGTCTTGTAGTTGAGGATATTTGAAATCGTGTACTCACCAAGAACAAGGGCGATTGCAATGAATGATCCATTCACAATTCCAGTTTTAATTGTTGGCATGATGATTCCAAAGATTACGCGCCCGGTATCTGCACCAAGAGTGCGCGCGGCTTCAGCCAAGGTATGAATATCTACGGCATCAAGGGCTGCAGAAAGTGAACGGTACGTATAAGGCAAAATCAACATCGAATACACGCCGGCTAAAGTAATTGGCGATTCAGTCAAATGGATTGAAATCCAGCGATACAAAGGCGCGATACCAACCACGATAACAATCGCTGGAATCGCAAGTGGCAATAGACACAGAAGTTCAAATGGGCGGCGAAGTGCCGGAAGTTTTAAATGTACCCAGATCGCGGTTGGAACAATAAGGAATAAAATTAGCGCCATAACGATTGCTGCCGTTACTAAAGATCGGGTAATCGCAGGCATTAAATCTGGCTGGCTTGGAATGATCTTCCACGCCCTAAATGTGCGCCCCTTATCTTCAAAGCCAAAGGGCTTAGTTGAGAAATCAAACATCGCATACAGGGGAACCAAAAGGTAAGCGCCAACAACAGAGATGATTGTCCAGCGCCAAAGACGAATTCTCCAGGATTGCTTCATCGGCGTTGCTCCCACTTACTGACACGACGGCGCAATAATGCATAGAAAGTCATGGCGATAATTACGACAACGACCATATAGAAAGATAAAGCCTTTGCTTCTGCAGGATTTGCGCCACCTGTCTCACTAGTTAACGCTGTAGCGATCTGAAGCGGCGTTAAGAAATCTGACAAGTTAATCAATGTTGCAGCGGTTGCATATGCAGAGAATGAGTTAACAAAAAGCAAAAGTGCAGCACCTGCAAATGAAGGTGTAAGGATTGGAATACCAATCTTTAGCCAGTATTCATAGGCTTTTCCGCCTAGAGCATCTGATGCTTCGCGCCACTGAGGCTTAAGGTTTTCTAGGGTTGGTAAGAAAACCAAGACCATCAACGGGATCTGGAAAAATGTATAAAGAACGCTGATGCCGAATTTGCCATATAGCCATGATGCATCGGCAAGAAAAGTATCTGGTGCATATTTGACAGCGATATTTGCAATCAGTCCATTGAAACCAAAAGTTGCTAAAAATGCGAAGGTCAACATAACGCCACCGAACTGGGCGAGCACTGAGCTCAAAGCCACTGAGAATCGGTAGAAATAACCACCTTGTTTGCCTGTAACTAAGGCCCAGGCAAATAATGCACCGAGAATCGCTCCAGCCAACGCTGTCTTTGCAGAGATTTCCAAAGAGTTGGCAAATGCGTGGCGTGCAATTCCAGAGTTAAAAACTTCTTTTAAAACTTTTAGGCTGAATTTTCCATAGTTATCTTGAAAGGCACCTGATGCAACATTCCATGTTGGATAGAGTAAAAATAATCCGCTAACAATAAGAAATGGAATTACGCCTAAGTAAGCGCTCTTACTGCGCCAATACCGAGAACCGGTCCTGCCAGTGGCAGAACCGGTTCCCTTGTATTGAAGCTGTGTCAATGAATTGACGTTTCTACTTAGT
>CAIQRN010000041.1 GCA_903874255.1 uncultured Actinomycetes bacterium | reverse complement strand
CGTTTAGCAATCCTTGGAAAAGAAATAAATCCCGATATCTCGCACGCATCATAGATTTCCTGAACTCTCCTCCTAGAGTCAAGAATAAAAAAACCCCGCAGAAAAATCTGCGGGGTTTTTTCTTTGAACTATTAATTAGTGACTGTGTCCTCCTGGACCATGTGAGTGTCCATGTCCACCAGCTGCATCAGCAGCGGCTTGCTCTGCTGGCTTTTCAAAAACAACTGCCTCAGTTGTAATGAACATTGCAGCAATCGAAGCAGCATTAGCTAGCGCTGATCGAGTTACTTTAACTGGATCAATAACACCATCTTTTGCAAGATCGCCATAGACATCAGTTGCGGCATTGAAACCTTCATTGGCTTTCATTGCACGAACTTTGGCAACTACAACGTAGCCTTCAAGTCCGGCATTTTCAGCAATCCAACGAAGTGGCTCGTCGCACGCTTTGCGAACTAAACGAACTCCAACTGCTTTATCTCCAGTGAATCCAAGATCGCCTTCAAGTGCATCGGCTGCATGCACAAGTGCTGCGCCTCCGCCGACAACGATTCCTTCTTCAACTGCAGCGCGAGTAGCAGAAATTGCATCCTCAAGACGGTGCTTCTTTTCGTTGAGTTCTACTTCGGTGTGTGCGCCAACTTTGATGACACAAACTCCGCCAGCAAGTTTTGCAACGCGCTCTTGCAACTTCTCTTTATCCCAAGAAGAGTCAGAGTTTTCAATCTCTTTGCGAAGTTCATTAACGCGGGCAGCAACAGCGCCTTTGTCTCCGGCACCTTCAACGATTGTTGTTGCATCTTTTGAAACAACAACGCGACGTGCGCGGCCTAAATCTTCAAGAGTTGCGGCTTCTAGTTTCATTCCAACTTCTGCGGAAATAACTTGACCACCAGTAAGTGTTGCGATGTCTTGCAACATTGCTTTACGGCGATCACCAAAGCCTGGTGCTTTAACCGCTACTGAAGTGAAAACACCACGCATGCGGTTAACTACCAAAGTGGATAGCGCTTCACCCTCGATGTCATCGGCAATAATCAAAAGTGGCTTTGAAGTTGCAGATACTTTCTCAAGGATTGGCAGTAAATCTGCGAGCGCAGAAACCTTGCCAGCTGAGATTAGTACATACGCATCTTCAAGAATTGATTCCATGCGATCTTGGTCAGTTACGAAATATGGAGAAATGTAGCCCTTGTCGAACTGCATTCCTTCAGTGAATTCAAGATCTAGGCCAGTTGTTGATGCTTCTTCAACTGTGATGACGCCATCTTTGCCAACGCGATCCATAGCTTCAGCAATTAAATCGCCAATTGCACGGTCTTGCGCTGAGATTGTTGCGACATCTGCGATTTGAGCTTTTCCACTTACTGGTGTTGCTTGTTCGCGAAGTTTTTCTGAAACTGCAGCAACTGCGGCTTCAATGCCCTGCTTAATATCCATTGGCTGCGCGCCTGCTGCAAGGTTACGAAGTCCTTCTTTAACCATTGCTTGTGCAAGGACAGTGGCCGTTGTAGTTCCATCACCAGCAACATCATTTGTCTTTGTTGCTACTTCTTTAACTAACTGTGCGCCCATGTTTTCAGCTGGATCAGAGAGTTCGATTTCTTTTGCAATTGTTACACCGTCATTAGTAATGATTGGTGCACCATAAGATTTTGCGATAACGACGTTACGACCCTTTGGGCCCAGTGTTACCTTGACGGTGTCAGCAAGAATGTTGACGCCGCGTTCCATTGCTCGACGTGCTTGTTCGTCGAATTGAAGGGACTTTCCCATTTACTTCTCGATTACAGCGAGAATGTCACGAGCTGAGAGAACCAATAGGTCATCTCCACCGTGCTTGATTTCTGTTCCGCCGTACTTGCTGTACAGAACAACATCGCCAACTTTGACATCCATAGGAACGCGAACACCATCGTCAAAGCGACCTGGGCCAACTGCAATAACAGTGCCTTCCTGTGGCTTTTCTTTTGCTGTATCTGGGATAACAAGACCAGATGCTGTTGTTGTTTCAGCTTCGTTGGTCTTGATTACGATGCGATCTTCTAGTGGCTTAATGGCCATGTACTTACTCCTTCTAGTTATTTCTGCTGTGAATTCCTCGTGCGGGGCCAATTAGCAGTGTGGACCCGTGAGTGCTAACGCAAGGTTAGACGGGGCTATTCCCAACGGCAAATCGAGTTAGGTCAGGCTAATTGTGGCCACAGGCAGGCTGGAATCAGCGTCAAATGCCACCGGGCTAGGCGCACGGCCGGCAGCTGCCATTAGCGCGCCGAGAGAGGCGACCATGGCCCCGTTGTCTGTGCATAAGCCCGCAGGTGGAATTCGCAGGCGGATACCTGCTTTTTCGCATCGCTCCTGGGCCTGGGCTCGAAGCCGTGAGTTGGCTGCCACCCCACCAGCGATTACGAGGGAGTTGATCCCGCTTTCTTTACAGGCAGCTAAAGCTTTTAGAAGTAATACATCCACAATTGCTTCTTGAAATGATGCCGCAACATCTGCACGAATAAATTCGGGAGTGCTTTCTAGATAACGCGCCACTGCAGTTTTTAAACCTGAGAATGAAAAATCATACGGGCGAGTCAGCCAATCATTTGATGTTGTAAGTCCACGTGGAAAATCAATCGCACGTGCATTTCCATTTTTCGCATCGGCATCGATTGCGGGCCCACCAGGAAAACCTAAATTCATCACTCGGGCAATTTTGTCGAAAGCTTCACCGGCCGCATCGTCAATTGTTTGGCCAAGTTTTGTAATAGATGAAGTTATGTCATCAACTTTCAAAAGTGAAGAGTGACCACCACTTACTAAAAGCGCGATCGTTGGCTCAATCACTTCACTATGTGTTAAATAATCGACACTAATATGTGCGGCTAAATGATTGACCGCATAGATTGGTTTATCTAATCCGATCGCAAGACCCGCAGCTGAACCAACTCCTACTAAGAGTGCACCAACTAACCCAGGTCCAGCAGTGACAGCAACCGCATCAATGTCAGATAACTTAATTCGCGCATCCTTGACTGCCTTTTTAATTGATGGTTGCATGGCCTCTAAATGTGCACGACTTGCAATTTCAGGTACAACCCCACCAAAGCGTGCATGTTCGTCGACACTTGAAGCGATGACGTTGGCTAATAATGTGCGACCTCTAACTATTCCAACTGCGGTTTCATCGCACGAAGTTTCAATTCCCAAAACTAATGGTTCGTTCATGGCAGATCTCTTCGCATCACTAAAGCATCTAGGCCGGATCCAAAATAATCTTTGCGGATATTTAGTTGTGAATATCCAAGTGATTCATACATAGCTATCGCTTCTATATTGTCAGTTTTAACTTCAAGCATCATTGCGATTGAACCCCGAGTAATCGCCCAATCGGTAATTAAGGCCATAAGTGCTTTTGCTATGCCTCTTCCCCGATGTTCCGGAATTACTCCTACAGTTAAAACATCGGCTTCGGCACCACCCGGGGCGAATACTCCTGCATAGCCAACGATGCTTTGATCCTCATCGAGGGCTACAACAAAGTGGCGAGTGGGAGATGAAAACTCTTCTTTGTATTGCGCTGGCGACCATGGTGAGTATGGAAATAACGCTTTATCCAATGAGACAAAAACTGGCAGATCAAATGGATTTGCTTCGCGATAGGTAATCATTTGCGGTCCGCCGTAGCAACCGCATCCGGTCGTCGTAAATACATCGGTTCAGTTATGTTTCCAGGCAATTGAACCAAAGCCAATAAATCTGGAAATAAATCCGCAAAAATTGGCGAACCTGCGACATCGGCGGGAAAATTCACTGCAGGCTCACCTTGGCGAACTCCATTTATATATCTAGCCCAGTAAACCTCTTTACGCCGAGCATCAACTGTGACAATAAAATCACTTTCATTTATTTGCGCAGCGATTGCATCTAATGAACAAACACCACGAACAGGAATTTCGCGCGCAAGTGCAAAACTTTGCGCAAATGCGATACCGACTCGAAGGCCAGTGAATGGCCCGGGACCCATTCCAACAACGATCTCATCGATTGTAAAACCTTTGATTCCCGCTTGTACTAATGCAGGTAGTGCTGGTCCATGTGCGGTTGCGCCATCCTGAAAACCGCTCCAGAGAATTTCGCTACCTTCTATTACTGCAACACATGTACGTGAAGTTGACGTATCAATGGCTAATGTAATTGTCATAGTGAAAAACCAACCCAGCGTGGACCTTTTGCCTCTATGGCAACCGTGCGCACATCATTGGTTCTATCAATTGTAATTTCTAAGCGATCCTCATTGAGTCGAGCTGACTCAGCCCCGCCCCATTCAATAACCGTAATTGAATTTTCGGTATCAAGATCTAAATCATCAATATAAAGATTTGGATTCTGGGTATCAATCAATCGATAGGCATCGACATGAATCATCGGAACCACGCCTTTATGCACTCGTGAGATAACAAAGGTTGGTGACGTAATATCCGTAATTCCTAAACCTTGACCTATTCCTTGTGCCAATACGGTTTTGCCGGCGCCCAGGGGACCATTAATTAGGACTAGATCTCCTGCATGCAATTTTGTAGAAATTGAAATACCGAGCTTATGCATCTCTTCGGCGGTAGAAATAGTAAACATGAGAGTGCAAGGGTAAAGGAAAACGGGGGCCTCGGTTTGCCCGAGACCCCCGTTTTACTTATCTACTTTTAGCCAAGTGATTTGAAGAAAGGTGCTCGGAACTTATTGTCATATGACAATCCGACCTTGCGAGCAGCCGTTGCAATTGGACCACCATTAGGGAACTTTCCAGTCTTAGCAACATTCGCTGCCATCTTTGCTACTGCTACGTACTGAGCAGGTGTGTATTTACAGTGACCTGTTCCAGCACCCGCAGCTGCGCTGAGATCTGGAGAACCAGCTGCAGTGAACTTGGTGTACTTAGCACCAGTCTTTGCCCACAAAGCAACGAGATTATTTGCAGGAGCTGTATATGACTTATCGGCTTTGTATGCCTTAATCGCTGCAGCCTTTGCTGCTGCATACTGCTCTGCATACCCATCAATCATCCATTGACCTGCACCAGCGACAGTGAATTGATCTGACTCTGTAGTTAGCAAGACGGTTGGATCTTTGATAGTTCCATCAATTGCAAGAAGTGTCTTAGCTTTTGCCATTGCAGCAGCAGAGCCAGTTACACGAGGTGAAGCAGCTAGAACGCCCAACATTGCGCCAACAGCACTGTTTCCGCTGAGTGCCATTGTGTAGACATCTTTATCTGCATCAACACGAGCAGCGTAATCAGTCTTTGTGTTATCAAAAACAATTCCACCTGATTGTGCTTCGCCATCTGCCATGAGTAGAACTTCAGCAAGTCCGACAGTTCCAGCATTTTCCAAAACAGCAATTGCAGGAGCAATTGCTAGTGGGAATAACTGCTCTGAACCAGTTGGTCCGGAAGTTCCATCGATGTGCTCACTTCGCATTGGAACACCAGCCATAAGGCCGATCAATGTGAGTGCACTTCGTGAAGGAATCTTTGCCGCTTCAAGTGACTTACCTGCTGGACTTGATGTATCTGGCCATGCGCCAGAAACTAAACCAGCTTGCAATTTACCAAGTGCAGTAAAGAACTTAACTAAGTCGCCCATTGATTCTGCATATCCAGCAGCTCCAGCAGAGTATCCAAAGCCCTTGATTGATGGATCAAAGAAAGTTTTGAATCCCCACATGAAATCACCGAAGTATGAAATCAGCGCATCAGTTGGCGCAGTTGCTGGGCAAACCAATGCAACGGCATCAATTAATTCTGGGTGCTTTTCAGCCAAAGTTTGGGTGATGAGAGTTCCAAGGGAAGCTCCCCAAGCAACAACTTTAGTTGTAGTTGGATTCTTCTTCTTGAAGATATCAATGAGCTCAACATTTGCAGCTACTGCTTGTTGAACGTTTACACCTTGACGCGAGAATCCTGAACCAGCGATTCCGTAACCTGCGCCAAGAAGCGCGCCAATGATTGCTTTATCTCCACCTGGTGCTGGTTCTGGTGTGTTATTTACTTTGTAACCACCGTAACCAGGGATACCTGCAGGAATGTCAACGTTTGGACGTAGTCCGTGTGACCACAACAAAACAGTTCCGTTAAAGGCAGCAGTTGTAATGAACATGTAAGGGGCAGTATCTGAAGTTGCGCCAACGCATGTAGTTACATAACTTGCAGTTGTACACGCTGGATCTGCTGCATGAGCAGGAACCACTGCAGTTACACCCGTTACGAGTGCAGCTGTAGATACGAGAACAACTAGTTTCTTTTTAAGTGAATTGATTTTCATTAGTTAGGTAATCCCTTCGCTGGCATTGCAGGACGCTTGTAAGTTGAAAGAACTACCGCGCCTGTTCCAGAATCAGTTGTATAAACGGTGTACTTACCGCCATCTGGCTTTAGGGCACCAGTTGCGTCATATGTACCAATCCAATATCCAGTCGCACCAACGTGGCTTGTTGCTGAATATCCGAGTGGAGTTAATCCTGGATTAGCGAAAGATGCTGAGTTCTTTTCAATGGCAGCAATTAAACCCTTGCGAGTTAGATTTACACCTGCAGATTTAATGGCTTGAACTGCCAAGAAAGCTGAAGTCATACCTGCAACGACATTGTTATCAAAAGTAACACCCTTGTTGTAAGTTGCATTTACATCCATGAACATTTTGATGTACTCATCAGAAGAATCTGTTGGAGCTGGTGCAAATGAAAGTCCCTTTGCGCCTGCCATGAAGTAAGGAAGTTCCTTCTTGGCTGCAGCGATTGTTGTTGCATCGCCACCGACTGAACCCAAGATCCACTTTGGTGAGTACTTGTAAGCATAGGCATTGCCTAATGCTGCAGCCGTTGCACTTGAAACGCCAAATAGAATTACAACATCTGGTGCAGCAGCTTGGAGTTTAGTAATCCAAGTTCCAGCTACTCCTGCAACGCCTTGTGAACCTGAAGCATAAGGAATCTTGACCGCGAAATTTATGCCGGCTTGCTTAAAGCCGTTGAGCGCATCTACTCCAAAATCATCATCCTGATAAATCAAGCCAATTTTCTTACCGGCATAGTTGTCGTCTAAATACTTACCGATAACTTTTGCTTCCATCTGGTAAGAAGGAAGTAGTGAAAATGAAGTTGGATAAGCTTTTTTATCTGCAAAACCGCTGAATCCGGTATTAACAAATAGCGCAGGAATCCCGCGAGCGCTTAATTGGGCTGAACGTGAAATTGCTTTAGTGCTTGCAGTTCCAAGAGTTCCAATAAGTGCAAAAACTTTGTCTTTGAGAATTAACTCATTAGCTTTAGCAACTGCAAGAGTAGGAATGTACTGATCATCCTTAACTACCAGAGTAATCTTTCGTCCATTTACTCCACCATTTGCATTTACATAGTTGAAATAGGCTTTCATCGCACCTGGAATCTTGTTATAACCAGGTGATGCAATTCCAGTCATAGGAATTGTGATGCCAAGCTTGATCGTTGATCCTGTAACGCCTTGCTCTGCTGCCTGTGCAGGCGCAGCTGCAAGCAACATGCTTCCTGCTGCAATTACCGCAGAAGCAGCGATTAGCTTCCGACGATTCTTTCCTATCATGAGTTTCCTTCCATCGAGGGCCCTTGCGGGATATTTATTTCTTTCTTCTGTTCCTAAATTGTTCGACTGGACCATTCGGGACAAATAGCACAACGACAATTAATAACCCACTCACCATTAACCCTGGCAAGTTGGCAGTGACATTCTCTGAAGCACCAATCCTTTGGGTAAAGGCATCGGCAATTTCAGGGATTGCCACCAATGTCACTGCCCCAATCATGACGCCTCCGAGGGTGGTTACGCCAGATAGGACTGCGCCTGTCGCAAGGGCAAATGAGAGAGAAAGTGGAAAAGCGCTTGGGGACACCGTGCTTATGGTCATTGAAAGCAGGGCTCCGGCCAGCCCAGCCAGCCCAGCGCTGACAGTGAAGGCCAATACTTTGGAGCGTGCCGTATTTATGCCCGCCAACTCAGCGGCCACGCTTTGAGTGCGAACTGCCCGCCAGGTGCGTCCATATCTAGATCGCAAGAGATTTTGTAACCACCACATCGCGATGAGCGCAGTAAGTGCGGCAATCCAAAAAAACCATTTGTACTGTGAAAACGTTTCTCCGAGTGAAGCGGGTGGCAGGCCAATATCGAAAATTAATCCCTGCTCGCCGCCCAAGAATTTAAATTGATTTGCGATTGAAGGAAGTCCAACGGCAAGTGCCAAAGTTGTTCCTGCTAAATATGGTCCGGATAATCGCGCCGCAGTTACACCCAAGAGCGATCCAAATAATGCCGCGACTAGAACTGCGCCGGCGAAAGATAGCCAAACGGGTGCATGAAGATTATTTCGAAGTAGTGCTGCTCCGTATCCACCAACGGCAAGCAAAGCCCCGTGACCTAACGACACTTGCCCTGAATATCCAGTTAATAAAATAATAGAAGATATCGCGACAACGTACATGGCAACTGTTGCGCCTTGATACACCCTTAATTCATCAATCGCGTTACTTAGATAAAATAAGAAAAAACCAAAAACAACAAAGCCAATAAGGCGTAATAAATTATTAGATTTCAACTTATGCACGTCGGCCCGCCTTCTGAGAAATAATTCCTCCGGGGCGAATTAATAAGATTATTAGTAATAAAACAAAAGCAGTTATGAAAACTAATGATCCCCCGACATAAGTAAGAACAAAAGCTAAAACTAAACCAAGAACAAGGGCGCCTAAAACTGCACCTATCAAACTATCCAATCCACCAATAACTGCTGCGATAAAACCAAAAGCTAATAGAAGTGAAAACTCAAGGGAATCAGGAGACAACGTTCCAGTTCCATTAGCGGTTTGAAGCATTCCAGCCACACCTCCAGCTGCACCGGCTAGCGCCCAACCAATAGTGCGCACCAAATCAACTTTGATTCCAGCTAAGCGAGATATTTCTGGCGAATATGCCGAGGCTCTTAACGCTAAGCCAAGGTTGGTTCTCTGAAAAATGAAGGTCAACGAAAGAACCAAAACAAGAATGGCAATAATTATGAACAACTTCATGGGCGAAATTGCAAGAGTATTTGTACCGAATGTGAAACCAACGTTTGAAAGCGGAGATACGATAGTTCGATCTTGATTGCCCCAAAAATATCCAATAACAGATTTGATTAATCCTAATAATCCAAGTGTTGCAATGATCGGGGTAATGCTTGCAATTGCACCTTGACTGCTATGTTTTAAAAGTAAGCGCATAATTACCAATTCAATTATTGAAGCAACGACTGCTCCGCCAATCATCGCAACTGGCAGGGCTATCCAATAAGAACCAGATATTTGAATAACCTCATAACCAAAATAAGTTGAAAGTAAAGCCATACCGGCTTGAGCAAAGTTGACTACCCGCGTACTGCGCCAAACCAGAACCATTGCTATGGCCATCAAGGAGTAAATAGATCCGGCTGTAATTCCAATAAGTACTGTATTCAATATCTGAATCATGATTAATACCCCAGGTAGGCCGCGCGAACGGCAGGGTCGGCGATAAGAGATTGTGCTTCACCAGAAATTGCCACAGTTCCTAAATTAAGAACAATCCCAACATCGGCAATTTTTAGCGCTCCCATCGCATTTTGTTCGACTAACAAAATCGTAATACCCATAGATTTAGTTAACTCTTTTATAGATTGGAAGATTTGTTCTATCACTAATGGGGCAAGGCCAAGTGATGGTTCATCAAGTAATAAAAGCTCTGGTTTCGACATTAATGATCGGCCTAGAGCAAGCATCTGCCGTTCACCACCAGAAAGCGTGTCTGCGCGTTGTGCCAATCTTTCGCCTAAGCGAGGAAATAATTCAAGGATTGTTTTCTTGCTTTCTTGCATTTCCTTTTTGTTGCTTCGCCAAAGTGCACCAATTTCAAGATTTTCTTCTACCGTCAATTCGGGGATTACAGATTTCCCTTCAGAGACATGTGAAACTCCATGACGAACAAGCATTTCCGGTTTGCCATGCAGCAAATTAGTTTCGCACCAATGCGCTTTTCCATGTGTAGGTTTATTAAGCCCCGACAAAGTACGCAGCAATGTTGTCTTGCCTGCACCATTTGCGCCAATCAATGCTGCGAGTTGACCCTTCTTAACAGTGAAAGAGACATTGTTGAGAGCACGAATAGCGCCGTGCTCGACAGTTAAGTTTTCAATGATCAGGCTCATGCGTCACCTGTTCCAAGATAGGCAGCAATAACAGCGGGATCGCGACGAACCTTTTCGGCATTTCCACTTGCAATAACTTCACCAAAATTTAGAACATATAGTTTTGAACAAACAGTCATGACAACATCCATGTGGTGTTCAACAATTAAAACAGACATTTGCGCAGTTAAATTTCGAATCAACGCATTCATCCACTCAATATCTTGAGGACCCAATCCGCCAGCGGGTTCATCAAGCATGAGAATTTTTGGCTCACTCACTAAAGCTCTTGCAATTGCCACCCGTTTAGTGTCTGGGTAAGAAAGCGTGTCTGCCCGGCGGTGAGCAAGTCCGGTTGCATAAACATTTTCTAAGTAATGCATTGAGCGCTCGATTAATGCTTTTTCATCTTTCGTATTCTTGCCAAAACACGCAGAGATCAAACCTGACTTTGCAAATTTCTGGGCACCGATCATTACATTTTCTAAGACCGTTAAATCGCCAAATAAACCAACGCCTTGTAATGTGCGAGCGATTCCTAAATCAACTAATTGATCAGTGCGCGGGAAATCATGTTCATGACCATCAAGAAAGAATGTTCCTGAATCTGGTTTAACTAACCCGCACAAAGCATTAAATAAAGTTGTTTTGCCGGCGCCGTTTGGGCCAATTAAGCCAACGACTTCGTTCTTGCCGATTTCGAGGTAGACATCATTGAGTGCGCGAAGACCGCCGAAGGAGATGTTGACACCTTCGACTCGCAACGCTGCGTTATTAGTAGACATGAGGTGCGTAGATTCTAGGCACCCTTGGCCCAATTCTTGTCACGATTTCATAATTAATTGATAACGATGCGCTACCCCAGTCATCGGCTGTGTACTCACCATGCGAGCCATCGCCGAACACGACGACCCAATCACCTGATTTGGCGGTTGAGTTGGGCCCTAAATCCACCACAAATTGATCCATGGACACTCGACCCATAATCGGAGCCCGTTTTCCATCAATGAAGACCCCGGCATCTTTTGCGATTCGGGGAATTCCATCGGCATATCCCATGGCTACGACGCCAAGTGTTGTGTCTTGAGTGGTTTTAGCCGTTGCCCCATACCCAACAGGGGCACCCGATTGTACTTTTTTAACAAGATGTAATTTTGCGCGCAGCTGCATGACAGGTTTTAGTGAAAGTTTCTGACTATCACCTAAATTTTCTAAATCAGGCGTTAACCCATACATTGCAATTCCAGTTCTGACCATATCGAAAGCGGCGGCATGATTAACCAGAGTTGCAGCTGAATTGGATAGATGTTTTATTGGCGGATTGATTCCAACATCGGCTAACTCTTTAACTCGAACCTTAAAGCATTCAAGTTGTTCCACATTTTGCTGTTCGGCCGGTTCATCTGCTCGAGCAAAATGAGAGAAAATTCCAACGATATCTAGTTTCGATAAATCGCTGTTCAACAACTCCTGCCATTCATCTAAGAAACCACCGCGAGTCATTCCAGTATCAACTTCAATATGTATACGCGGCTTGACCTGCAATTTCGAAATTTCTTCAAGTGCGGCGATAGATGCAACAGCCACATCGATGTCATGCTTTGCCGCAGAATTAAAATCTGATCCCGGTGGAACTAGCCAAGCCAGAATTGGGATTCGCACTCCATGGGTACGAAGTGCAATTGCTTCTTCAAGAAGTGCAACACCTAACCAATCGGCCCCGCTTTTTTGAGCGGCTAAACCAATTTCAATCAATCCATGTCCATATGCATCGGCTTTAACAACGGCTAGCAAATTAACCTCGGCTTTAGATTTGAGAAAAGAAATGTTTGAGGCAAGTGCCAGTAAATCAATGCGTGCTTCTGCGCGATGCTCCATTAATTGCGCTCAACAATCACCATAGCTGAGGCGATTCCGGCATCATGTGACAGCGATAAATGAACCACCGCGC
Source organism: uncultured Actinomycetes bacterium (assembly GCA_903874255.1). GTDB lineage: Bacteria > Actinomycetota > Actinomycetes > Nanopelagicales > Nanopelagicaceae > Planktophila. The sequence continues at coordinate 6,398 of CAIQRN010000041.1, read as the reverse complement.
CGTCAACAAGATCGGCTATTTCGCCGCGAAAGAGAAATGCTGGTTTTCCACTTTCCAGATTAATGACCTCGGCATCGTGCCAACCCAAACCTTTTCCAGCATTTAGTGCTTTGGCTAGCGCTTCTTTGGCCGCAAAGCGTGCAGCTAAAGATTGAATGGGTTTTGTTATTTCGTTTTCTGTAAATAGTTTTTCCAAGAGCCCGGGTGTGCGTTGGATCGAGGTTTTGAAGCGTTCGATATCAACGACATCTATGCCAATCCCGTCAATCATGTGCAAACTCTAGTGCAGTTGGCTCTTCGAGGGAACGTACCGGTCAACTGCAATCACAGCGACTAATAATGCACTCCCAATAAATAGGCCCCCGAGAAGATCGGTAAACCAGTGTGTTTGGCGGATTAAAGAAACTACGCACACAGTAAGTGAAATCGTGATTACACCTACTGTGGCAAGGCGACCTTGATATTTATCTACCCTCGCATATCGATAAATAATATAGGCGAGAATCCCCCATGACAGTACGGCATTTGATGCATGACCACTTGGATATGACATTCCACTTGCATGCAATAAGTCAAAGCCATCTCGGGGTTTAGTTCGACCTAAAACTAATTTAAAAATACCAACAACAAGATTTAAACTTAAAAGTGAAAGTACGGCTAAATTAAGTGGACGCCAAGTTTTAAATTTTATTGAAATAAATATTGCCGCAAGAATAAGCACAGTTGCAGTTAAACCACGCAAACCTAAATCATCTAACCTTCTTAAGAGAAAACCAGAAAAACCACTGAACTGTGGTTTACGAGCTTCATTAATATGGTTATCAAAATTAACAAGCGGTCCATATGTAATTACTTGCTGGGTGACTAATAGAAAACCAATAAAGGACAGGAAAGACCATCGAAGGGCCCTGTCCATTTGCTTATTGCGATTGCGGATTACGGTTTGCATTTATTCCACAGTCACTGATTTAGCCAGGTTTCTTGGCTGGTCTACATCATTTCCTCGAGCCACTGCCATTTCATATGCAAAAACTTGAAGCGGAACAGTGGCAAGAATTGGTTGGAGCAAAGCAGGCGCCACTGGGATACGAATGACGTGTTCGGCCCCTTCAACGTGAGCGCCTTCTTCTGCGATGACTATTACTCGTGCTCCGCGCGCCTTAACTTCTTGAATATTACTTAACATCTTTTCATCTAAAGCGTTTTCATGACCGGCTGGCAAAATTGCAATCACGGGTGTTCCTTGATCAATAAGTGCGATAGGGCCGTGTTTGAGTTCACCACCAGCAAAACCTTCGGCATGAATGTATGCAAGCTCTTTAAGTTTTAACGCGCCTTCTAGAGCTACTGGGTAACCGATATTTCTTCCAAGGAATAGCACGATGTTATTTTCAGCAAAACTTCGAGTTAATTCACGAAGAGGTTCGACCGTTTCCAAAATCTGTTCGATCTTGCCAGGAAGTTCTAGAAGTTCGTTATAGAAGTTTTCTACTTCTACATCATTCAGACCGCCATTTACTTGGGCTAAATGAAGCGCAATCAAATACACGGCAATCATTTGAGTTAGCAGAGCTTTAGTTGAGGCAACGGCAATCTCTGGCCCAGCATGGGTATATAGAACTGCATCAGATTCACGTGGAATAGTCGAACTATTGGTATTACAAATTGCGAGGACTCGACCTCCGCAGGCTTTTGCGTGCCGAACCGCCATTAAAGTATCCATGGTTTCACCTGATTGGGAAATCGCGATTACTAAAGTCCCCGCATCAATAATGGGATCTCGATATCTGAATTCGCTAGCGATTTCAACATCCACTGGAATCTTTGCAAGTTTTTCAATTGCATACTTTGCAACCATTCCGGCATGGTAAGCAGTTCCACAAGCAATCACTGTTATCTTTTTAAGTGCACGAACTTCATCTGCACTCATATGTAGTTCATCAAGAACAATCTGCTTGTTATCACTCAGGCGGCCTATCAAAGTATCGGCCACTGCCTTTGGCTGTTCAAAGATTTCCTTGAGCATAAAGTGTGTGAATCCACCTTTTTGGGCCGCACTTGCATCCCACGAGATTACATATTCGCGCGGCACGACGGCGTTGCCATCTAAATCTGTGATGGAAACCGAACTCGGATTAATGGTGACAACTTCATCTTGGCCAAGTTCTATCGCCCGTTTGGTGTAATCAATAAAGGCGGCAACATCTGATGCCATGAAATTTTCGCCTACTCCTACGCCAACCACTAATGGCGAATTGCGCCGCACTCCCACAACCACATCTGGCGCATCGGCGTGAATGGCAAGTAACGTGAAAGAACCGCGTAGTGCTTTAACTGCTTCACGCATCGCTGCTGAAAGATCGCCGTTGTTTTGCTTTCGAAGGTCACTGAGCAAATGCGCAACAGATTCCGTATCGGTCTCTGAAGAAAAAACATGGCCACGGGCTTCTAACTCTTTACGAAGTTCTGAATAATTCTCAATGATTCCATTATGGATAACTGCAAGTTTGCCTTCGTTATCAACGTGCGGATGTGCATTGTGATCTGTTGGTCCACCGTGTGTTGCCCAGCGAGTATGACCAATCCCAGAATGAACAATTGGAAGAGTTTTATCTAACTCACTTTCAAGATTTGAAAGTTTGCCAGCTTTTTTCTCGATGAAAAGTTTGCCCGGTGTTCCCAGCGCAATTCCCGCTGAGTCGTACCCACGGTATTCAAGGCGCCGTAAACCTTCAATGAGTGGTGTTACTGCGGACTGCGGCCCTGTGTATCCCACAATTCCGCACATAAATGATTACCCCAGTTCGCTTTTTACAATATCTGCAAGTTGCCGAGCAACTTCTTGAGCAAGGCTATCACTGGAGGCTTCGACCATCACTCTGACAAGGGCTTCGGTGCCAGATGCGCGTAGCAAAACACGACCACTGTCACCCAATTGTTTTTCAGCCGCTGTAACTGCAGAAGCTATTTTGCTTGAGCCCTCAAGTTTTTCCTTGGCGACATCTTTTACATTAATTAAAACTTGCGGAAATCTAATCATTGTTGCTGACAGTTCTTGCAAAGTCTTACCTGTTCGTACAACTTCTTGAAGAAGTTGAAGTGCTGTAAGGATTCCATCACCCGTATGCGCAAATTCGCGCATGATGACATGGCCTGACTGCTCTCCGCCAAGTGAATAGTCATTCGCAATCATATTTTCGAGCACGTAGCGATCGCCAACGGCGGTGGTCTCTACATTAATTCCGGCATCTTTCATTGCATGCATAAAACCTAAATTACTCATTACGGTTCCAACAACCGTATTGCCCTTTAGTTTTCCGCGAGCTTTGAAGCCACGAGCCAATAAAGTAAGTATGTGGTCGCCATCGATTTCATTTCCTGCCGCGTCTATAGCTAGACAGCGATCAGCATCTCCATCATGGGCGATTCCTACATCGGCGCCTTGCTTTATTACTTCTGCACGCAGTTGTTGAAGATGTGTAGAGCCGCAATCTTCATTGATGTTCCAACCATCTGGCTGGTTAAAAATTGCAATTACTTCGGCGCCTGCTCTGCGATATGCCTCCGGTGCTACAAATGATGAGGCACCATTGGCGCAATCGACAACAACTTTTAAACCCTTGAGTGGAGTTTCAACTGTAGATAGGAGATGTTTTAAATATCTTTCAGTAGCGCTTTGATCTGAAATTGCACGGCCAACGTTTTTTCCAACCGGACGCTGCCAATCCTCACCCATTCTGGCTTCGATACGAGATTCAATCGCATCATCTAACTTGCCACCACCTCGGGCAAAAAGCTTAATTCCATTATCTGGCATCGCATTATGTGAAGCGCTAATCATGACGCCAAGATCTGCACCAGACTCTGCAACTAAATGTGCGATAGCTGGGGTTGGCAAAACTCCTACGCGGTACACATTGATTCCGGCACTTGTTAAACCAGCAACAACTGCTGCTTCTAGAAACTCGCCAGATGCACGTGAATCTTGCCCAACAATTGCAGTAGGGCGATGGTCTTTATTGGATGAGCTTTCTACCAAAATATGTGCAGCAGCGACCGAAACATTTAATGCTAATTCAGCAGTGAGATCACGATTTGCTAAGCCACGAATTCCATCAGTACCAAAGAGTGCCATTGGAACTCCTTTACTAAATGTTGGGAATTAACGCTTGCTGTATTGAGAACGCTTACGAGCCTTCTTTAGGCCGTACTTCTTACGTTCAATAACACGTGCATCACGTGAAAGGAATCCAGCTTTCTTAAGTGCTGGACGGTTTGCTTCTTCATCAATTTGATTGAGTGAACGTGCAACACCTAAACGAAGTGCTCCAGCTTGGCCAGAAACTCCGCCACCGTTAATACGAGCAAAAACATCGTATGCATTTTCTGCACCAACAGTACGGAATGGCTCTGAAACTAATTGTTGGTGAACTTTATTTGGAAAGTAATTTTCTAGAGTCTTTCCATTTACAACCCACTTGCCAGTTCCTGGAACTAGGCGAACGCGAGCAACTGCTTCTTTACGGCGACCTGTTCCGCGACCTGGTGCCTTGATTGCTGGTCGGTTAGTTGCAGGAGCAGGTGTTGAAGAAGAGTATGAAGTAGGAACTTCAGTCTCATCAAGATCGTAAGCTGTTGTGTTCTCTGACATTGTCATCCCTTACTTCACGATTTGTGAAACTTGATCGAATACATATGGTGTTGGTGCTTGTGCTGCATGTGGGTGGTTTGGTCCTGCATACACCTTTAGCTTTGAAACGATGTCGCGACCTAAACGATTCTTAGGAATCATTCCCTTGATTGCTTTTTCAACAGCGCGTGTTGGATGCTTCTCAAGAAGTTCGCCGTACACAGTTGAAGTTAAGCCGCCTGGAAAACCTGAGTGATGGTGAGACCACTTTTGCTTTGCCTTGTTACCTGACAATGCAATTTTTTCTGCATTGATAACAATGACGAAGTCGCCCATGTCCATGTGTGGTGCAAATGTTGGTTTGTGCTTTCCGCGAAGAAGAACGGCAGCATGAGTAGCAAGACGGCCCAAGACCACATCTTGTGCATCGATGATGTGCCACTTACGGACTGCATCACCAGCTTTTGGACTATATGTACGCACGCTATTGCCTACCTTCTATTTCGATGATTACTACTGAGCCCCTTGAAAGGAGCAGAGGAATAGGCTACCCGAGCAGCGCTTAAGGGTCAAAATGGCGCTTTTCACGGATAATCCACGTGCGTAAGAGTCAGCCCGCGGGATGGGAAAACTAGTGAATCCGAGATTCGCTCCTTATTGGCCAAAGTTGCTTGGATCCAGTCGGTTCCAAATCGCCCTTCGGCAACACACACTGTGGCTCCAACAAGGTTTCTAACCATGGAATAACAAAAGGAGTCGGCGGTTAAACGGGCGATAACCAATCCTTGATTATCTCGATTCCACTCAAAGCGGATGAGGTTTCGAATCGTTGTGCTGCCTTCTCGGAATTTACAGTAAGCAGCAAAGTCGTGCTGGCCAATCATTAATGCGCTTGCAGAATTGAGGAGATCCACATCTAAAGTTCGATACCAAGGGGTGATATCAAAGCGATTGAGTGGAGGAACTGCGTTATTGCCATCCATTATTTTGTAGGTATAACTGCGGCGAAGTGCTGAAAAACGGGCATGGAATGGCCCTTGAGCAACTCCGACTTTAAGGATTCGAATATCTTCATCCAGCATGCGATTTAATTTGAAAGCTAACTCTTCAAGATTAAGCGATTCTGGAACATCGACGTGAATCACTTGTCCGGTTGCATGAACCCCAGCATCGGTGCGACCGGCAACAATAGTTTCAACTTTGCTTTGTGTAATTGTGGAAAGCGCGGTTTCAAACTCTTCTTGCACAGTTCTTTGATCTGGTTGTTTCGCCCAACCAGAATAATTCGTGCCGTCATAGGCCAAATCAATCTGTAAACGAAGAAACCCACTCTCTGGGTAGAGAGTGGGTTCCGTCATGAGAATTAATGTCTAAGGTTTTTAAACTTAGTTATCTTTCTCAGTTAATACTTCGATTACTGCCATAGGTGCGTTGTCACCCTTGCGAGGACCGACCTTAGTAATGCGTGTGTATCCACCATTACGAGTTGCAAAGCGTGGACCGATTACAGTGAAAAGTGTATGTACAACACTCTTGTTTGAAATCTGTGCCATTACTTGGCGACGTGCTGGAAGATCACCCTTCTTAGCGAAAGTAATTAACTTTTCAGCTAATGGGCGAAGGCGCTTAGCCTTTGCCTCTGTTGTTGTGATCTTGCCATGCTCGAACAACTGCTCAGCTAACGTGCGTAGGAGTAGGCGTTCGTGTGATGGGCCTGAACCCAAACGAGGACCTTTACTTGGTTTTGGCATTTGTTATTTCTCCTAGG
>CAIQRN010000040.1 GCA_903874255.1 uncultured Actinomycetes bacterium | reverse complement strand
CCCACCATAGAGTCCAAAAATCACCAACGGCACAATTTCAATAACCCCACTGATTGCCACCGCCACATATGAATGGGTGAGCTCTTTAATCTGAAATGGGACAGCAACGTAGGTAATCATGGATCCAAAATAGGAAATCAGCCCCGCGGCCCATAAGTTACGAAAATCTCGCGATTTTGTGAGGGGAGATAGATCTATTGCGTACTTGGCCACCAGCGCAGGTTAGTTGAAAGTATGTTCTGGCGCAGGAAATGAAGACGATGCAACCTCTGCTGCAAATTCTCCTGCCGCGGCCAACATTTCTGCGCGCATATTTCGGTAAGCCTTTGCCAACTTCGGTGGATTTTTTGTAATGCCCATCATGTCGGTCCACACTAAAACTTGGGCATCGCAATGCACGCCGGCGCCAATTCCAATCGTTGGAATCTTGAGCGCTGCAGTTATTTTCTCTGCCAACTGGGCAGGTACGAGTTCAAGAACTATTGCGAAAACTCCAGCTTTTTCAAGGGCCAAAGCCGCTTCCAGAATCGCATCACCATCGCTTCGACCTTGGACTTTATAGCCACCTAATAAATGCACTGCCTGAGGGGTTAAACCAACATGTCCCATGACAGGAATCCCACTGGCAACTAATTTTTCTACAGTGGAAATATGTGGGCCTTCAATTTTAACTCCCATGGCCCCAGCCTCTTTAAAGAATCGAGTAGATGTTGCCAGGGCTTGTTCGGGGGAGGATTCATAAGAACCAAATGGAAGGTCTGCAATTACTAGCGCACGGTTTGAGGCTCTGACAACCGCGCGGGTCAATGGAATTAACTCATCAACGGTTACTGGAATTGTGTTTGCTTCACCCAAAAAGTTATTTCCAGCGCTGTCCCCAACCAGTAGAACAGGTATGCCCGCTTCATCAAATATCGATGCCGTCATCTGTTCGTATGAAGTAAGCATTGGCCATTTTTCTCCACGTGCTTTAGCCGCAGCAAGATCGTGAATTGTGACGCGTCGGTGAACTGCGCCGCCATACAAGGCTTCCATGAATATTTCCTCTCCTCGACGCTGCGTTATGCAGTCCCCGGGTACAGGCACAAGGGTACCCCCGTTACACTTGAAAAATGAAGTTGTCTGTAGCGCTGGCGCAGATCAATCCGACTGTGGGTGATCTTGCAGGAAATTGCACGTTGATTTCTAGTTATGTACTGCAGGCACAAGAAGCTGGCGTGCACATCATTGTTTTTCCAGAAATGATTGTTACCGGCTATCCCGTTGAGGATCTAGCACTTCGCCCTTCATTTCAGGATGCAAGTATTGAGGCCGTTGAAAAATTAGCGTCGCGGATTTCAGGTGACATCGTGGCCGTTGTTGGCTACCTAGACAAAGGTCCGCAAAATGCTGTTGCGGTGATCCATGATGGAAAAATTAAAGCCCGCTATGTGAAACGGCACCTACCTAATTATGGAGTTTTTGATGAGTTTAGAAACTTCTCAGCAGGTACGTCAGATCTCATTATTCGAATTCATGGCGTGGATGTTGCCATAGCGATCTGTGAAGATATTTGGCACTCCATGGCAAGCATTGCTGCACGAACTCCTGGGTTAGTAGTAGTTCCAAACGGATCTCCTTTTGAACGAAACAAAGATGATGTGCGCTTGGCTTTGGTGCAACAACGTGCCCGCGAAATCAACGCGCCTCTGGCCTATGTCAATATGACTGGCGGGCAAGATGATTTAGTTTTCGATGGCGACACAATTGTTGTGGATCACGATGGCACGCTGCTTGCTAGAGCTTCTCAATTTGATGATCAACTAGTAATCGTAGAAATTGAAACCCAGGAACGCACTTCTAACCCCGATGTAATTATTTCTGAAGATTCGGCGAAGAATGCAAAAACAATAGGCACCTTAATTGCACCGAGATTGAGCGATCAAGCAGAGATGTGGTCAGCTCTTGTCATTGGTTTACGCGACTATATTCGTAAGAATGGATTTAAATCAGTCGTGGTCGGCCTATCTGGAGGCATTGATTCTGCGCTGGTTGCAGCAATTGCAATAGATGCACTGGGTGCGAGCAATGTTCATGGTGTTGCCATGCCTAGCAAGTACTCCTCAGATCATTCCGTTGAAGATGCCACAGCATTAGCAAAAGCTAGCGGGATTTCATTTAGAACAGTATCTATTGCACCGATGGTTGAAAGCTATATGGACAATCTGGAGTTAAGGGGCATCGCTGAAGAAAACCTACAGGCCCGTGTTCGTGGAACAACCTTGATGGGGATTTCAAATCAGGAAGGCCACATTGTTTTAGCAACTGGCAATAAGAGCGAACTTGCCGTTGGTTATTCAACACTTTATGGAGATGCAGTTGGTGGATTTGCTCCCATTAAGGATATTTATAAGACCGATGTTTGGGCGCTTGCTTCGTGGAGAAATGCCGAAGCATTAGCTGCTGGTGAAGTACCACCAATTCCCGAACGTTCAATAACCAAAGAGCCCAGCGCCGAACTTCGCCCGGATCAGAAAGATTCTGATTCTCTTCCTGATTATCCATTACTGGATCGAGTCCTGCGCTTATATGTAGATGAGGATCATGGTTTCGATGCATTGTTAAGAGTTGGTTTTGATGAAGCGTTAATTCGACGAGTCATTTCCTTAGTTGATAAAGCTGAATACAAACGACGTCAATATCCACCTGGAACTAAGGTTTCCTCACGAGCTTTTGGCAAAGATCGCCGCCTTCCAATGACATCAAGGTGGAATGAAAGTTAACTTCTTGCAACAACTTACTTGATGCAAATCATTAGCAACTCGCACTATTTTTTCTTTTAAGTAGAATTTGCGATATGACAACATTGAATAGCATCACTGAAGCTTTTGGAAATACACCTCTCGTACGCCTCAACAAAATTACTGATGGTGCGGCAGCAAATGTCTATGCAAAGTTGGAGTTCTATAACCCAACTTCATCAATTAAAGATCGTTTAGGTATTGCGATGATTGATGCTGCCGAAGCGAGTGGTGCATTAAAACCAGGTGGAACAATTGTTGAAGCAACATCTGGAAATACAGGAATTGCTGTTGCAATGGTTGCGGCTGCTCGTGGTTACAAATCAATATTTACAATGCCGGAGTCAGTTTCAAAAGAGCGTCGAAAGCTCATCCTTGCTTTTGGTGCCGAACTTGTTTTGACACCAGCGGCTGAAGGTATGAAAGGCGCAGTTGCTGCTGCTGAAGCACTTGGTGAATCAGGTGCGGTGCTCGTTCGCCAATTTGAAAATGAAGCAGGTCCTGCAATTCACTATAAAACAACTGGCCCAGAAATTTGGCGAGACTTAGATGGAAAAGTTGATGCATTTGTTTCGGGAATCGGAACCGGTGGAACCATTACGGGCACCGGACGTTTTCTAAAAGAGAAAAATCCTGAAATCAAAGTATTCGGTGTGGAACCAGCAGCGTCACCAATTCTCAATGGTGGAGCACCAGGACCTCACCCACTTCAAGGCATTGGGCCAAACTTCATTCCTAATATTTTAGATCGCACTGTATACGACGAGATTCTTGATGCTTCGGCTGATGATGCAATGAAATATGCACGCCGGGCAGCAGCCGAAGAGGGAATTCTTGCGGGAATCTCATCTGGTGCAACTCTGTGGGCTGCAATCGAAGTTGCTAAGCGTCCAGAGTTTGCGGGTAAAAATATTGTTGTCATTCTTGCATCATCTGGTGAGCGTTACCTATCAACAATTCTCTATCAGGACTTAGCTGAATAGACATGTCAATTTTTAGTCGTATCAAAGAAGATCTTGATAACGCGCTGACGCATGATCCCGCTGCACGTAATCGCTTAGAAGTGGCACTGGCATATCCAGGCGTGCATGCAGTCTGGGGTCATCGAATTTCCCATTTTCTATGGAAAATTAATTTAAAACTCTTAGCACGCATTCATGCCAATGCAGTTCGCTTTACAACTGGTATCGAGATTCACCCTGGCGCAACAATCGGACGTAGATTTTTCATCGATCACGGGATGGGCGTTGTGATCGGTGAAACAACAATTATTGGTGATGATGTAATGCTGTATCACGATGTCACTTTGGGCTCTCGTGGATTCACGCATAGCAAGCGCCACCCAACCATTGGCAACAATGTGATTCTCGGTGCAGGTGCCCGCATCATTGGCAATGTGACTATTGGCGATGGCTCACGAGTCAGCGCTAACTTAGTCGTGACTAAAGATGTTCCCGCACGCTCGACCCTTGAAAGCGCGGAGTTTTACTCTATTTAGTTAACACGGCCGTAACCTGCATTTGTAAGAATGCTGCACATGGGCACTGAAATTAGTAAGCAAGAAGAGTTTGTACTTCGCACCTTAGAAGAGCGAGATATTCGCTTTGTCCGTCTTTGGTTCACTGATGTTCTTGGCTTTCTAAAATCTGTTGCAATTGCACCTGCTGAACTAGAAAATGCATTTGCTGAAGGAATTGGTTTTGACGGTTCAGCCATTGAAGGCTTTGCTCGAGTTACTGAATCAGATATGTTGGCTAAACCAGACCCAGCAACATTTTCGATCTTGCCATGGCGCACAGAAGCACCAGGGGCTGCGCGAATGTTTTGTGACATCGTGATGCCAGATGGAACTCCATCTCCTGCAGATCCACGTAATGTGTTACGACGCATTTTAGAAAAAGCTGCGACCATGGGTTACACCTGTTACACACATCCTGAGATCGAATTCTTTTTATTTAAGGAAAAACCAGAAGCAGGTAAGGCTCCGGTCCCAGTTGATCAAGGCGGATATTTCGACCACACTCCAGCCGTTGTTGGGCATGACTTTCGCCGGCAAGCTATTACTTTGCTTGAAGCTATGGGAATCTCAGTTGAGTTTTCTCATCACGAAGGTGCACCCGGCCAGCAGGAAATTGATTTACGGTATGCAGATGCGTTGAGTACAGCCGATAACATCATGACTTTTCGCCATGTAATTAAGGAAGTGGCACTGGATCAAGGTTTCCATGCATCGTTTATGCCAAAGCCATTTACGGACCACCCTGGAAGTGGAATGCACACGCACGTTTCACTTTTTAAAGGCGAAGACAATGCTTTCTATGATCCAAATGCAGAACTAAATCTTTCTGCCGTTGGCCGTTCCTTTATCGCAGGTCTCTTAAAGCATGCGCCAGAGATTACTGCCATCACAAATCAATGGGTAAATTCTTACAAACGATTACATGGTGGGGGAGAAGCACCAGCATTTGTAAACTGGGGTCCAAGTGATCGTGGCGCCTTAGTTCGCGTGCCTATGTACAAGCCAAAGAAAGAAAACTCAACGCGTATCGAATTTAGATCCCCCGATACTGCATGCAATCCATATCTTGCCTATGCCGTGATGTTGGCCGCTGGATTAAAAGGCGTTGAAGAAGGATATGTATTGCAGGACTCAAAGGATCCAATCTCATTGCCAAGTAATCTCAATGAAGCTATTGCTGCAATGGAGAAGAGCGATTTAGTTCGTGAAACTCTGGGCGAGCATGTATTTGAATATGTACTTCGAAATAAGCGTGCTGAATGGCAGGACTATCGCCGTCAAGTTAGCGCCTATGAGTTAGATCGTTATTTACCAGTTCTTTAATTCAATGAAGCACGATGCTCTTCATCGTGATCGAGAATTACTTGAAGCATTGATTCGATTGTAATTGTGCCAAAAGTTTTGTGCTCGGCACTCGCACTTCGCTCTGAAAATGAGAGGTTAAGTAAGTAATTTTGCATTTTCATTCGAGATTCAATTAAATTTGTTTGAGCGCTCTCGAGCGTAATTTCGCGGTATTTCTTTTCGGTCTCTTCTGCATTTGGTTCCCACCATGAGAGCAATGGAGCAGCTTTCTCTTGATTCATCGCCAAGCGCATCATCTCAAATCGAGGCATCCAGACTTCATTATCAACATCTAAAACATGGCCGAGAATAATGTTTGGGCTCCAACCATTTCCTTCCCAATTGCATGTTTGGGCCTTTGCGCAAATTAACTCTGCGGATTGAATTAAAGCCTCAATCTGGTTTTCAAATGCTGACATACGTGGGAGTTTAATCGACGGCTTGCTCAATAAATAGGTTAAGCGTTACCGTTAGCAGGTGAACTTCCCCAAGCAGGTGCCGTCATCGATGCCAGTGCATCGCTACGAACCATTCCATCCAATTGATCTTCCAGATAGAACGTGGCCGGATAAGAAAATAACAAAAGCACCCAAATGGTGTTCAGTAGATCTTCGCGATGGAAATCAAGCGCTTATCGACCCGATGGATACTCCGCGCAAATTAGCGATGTTTAAGTTATTAGTGGCGATGGGTTACAAAGAGATTGAAGTTGGTTTTCCAAGTGCAAGCCAGACTGATTTTGATTTTGTACGAAAGATTATTGATGAAAACTTAATTCCTGATGATGTTGTAATTCAGGTTTTGACTCAGGCACGCGAAGCTTTAATTGTTCGTACCTTTGAAGCCATTAAAGGCTCAAAGCAGGCGATTGTGCATTTATATAATTCAACTTCAACTTTGCAGCGTCGAGTCGTATTTGGCCTCGACAAAGAGGGCATCAAGAAAATTGCAACAGATGCTGCCAAGATCTGTTTAGATTTAGTAGCAACCGTTCCTGAAACTAAAGTTTCATTTGAGTATTCACCTGAGTCATATACGGGCACCGAACTTGAGTTTGCCGTTGAAGTTTGTAACGCAGTAAATGAGGTCTGGAAGCCAACACCACAATGGAAGACCATCATGAATCTTCCAGCTACGGTCGAAATGGCAACTCCAAATGTGTATGCAGATTCGATTGAGTGGATGTGCCGCAATTTAAATAACCGCGAGAGCGTGATTGTTTCTTTGCACCCACACAATGATCGTGGAACAGGGGTTGCGGCCGCCGAACTTGGTTACTTGGCAGGTGCGGATCGAATTGAAGGCACTCTATTTGGAAATGGTGAACGCACTGGAAATGTCTGTCTTGTAACTCTTGGCATAAATTTGGTAACGCATGGCATTGATCCCCATATTGATTTTTCAAATATTGATGAAGTTCGCCGAGTCGT
>CAIQRN010000039.1 GCA_903874255.1 uncultured Actinomycetes bacterium | reverse complement strand
GTCGTGGTGGCAAGGGAACTCGTGCTCGTAACACAGTTCGTGCAGGTTTCGAAGGTGGTCAGCTACCTCTCGTAATGCGTTTGCCTAAGCTTCGTGGTTTCAAAAACCCAGCTCGCATCGAATACCAGGCAGTCAATGTTTCAACTATTAACGCGCTTTTCCCTAAGGGTGGAGACGTAACAGTTGCAGACTTGATCGCTAAAGGCGCAGTTCGCGACAGCCTTCCAGTTAAGGTTCTCGGAAACGGCGATATCGATGTCAAGGTAACTGTAACGGCACATGCATTTTCATCATCTGCAGTCGACAAAATCACTGCAGCTGGCGGAAAGACAAACGTTCTTTAATTAATTAGTTCGACCAAGAAGTAATAGGAAGTGGAGAAGATCAATGCTTTCAGCATTTGGTATGGCCTTTAGGACACCAGATCTACGTAAGAAGATCTTCTTCACTCTTTCTATTATGGCGCTGTTCCGCTTTGGTTCAGTAGTACCTACACCTGGCGTTTCTTATACAAATGTTCAAGAATGTTTGAAAACGGTGCAATCAGGTGGACTCTTTGGTCTTATCAATCTATTTAGCGGTGGAGCGTTACTGCATCTCTCAGTTTTCGCACTTGGCATCATGCCTTACATCACCAGCTCAATTATTGTTCAGTTGTTGACCGTTGTAATTCCTCGCTTTGAAGCGCTTAAGAATGAAGGACAGTCAGGAACTGCAAAGCTAACTCAGTACACACGTTACTTAACAATCGGTTTAGCAATTTTGCAGTCAACAGGTTTGATTGCAGTTGCTCGTACACCAGGTCGTTTGATCTCAGGTTGTTCATTAGCAATTATTCCTGACACCTCATGGCAGCGCATCATCACAATGATTTTTGTTATGACTGCTGGAACTTCTGTAATCATGTGGCTTGGTGAATTAATTACTGACCGCGGTGTTGGTAACGGTATGTCAATCTTGATCTTTACATCTATTGCAGCAGGGTTCCCTGGCAACTTGTGGTCAATCAAACTTCAAAAGGGTTTGTTTGCTTTCATCTTCGTTCTTGCAGTTGGTGTTCTAGTTGTTGCGGCAGTTGTGTTTGTTGAGCAAGCTCAACGACGTATTCCAGTTCAATATGCCAAGCGCATGGTTGGACGTCAGGCTTACGGTGGAACAAGTACATATATTCCAATTAAGGTGAACCAAGCCGGCGTTATTCCAGTTATTTTCGCATCTTCATTGCTCTACATTCCTTCACTAATTGTGAACTTCACCAACAGCGATGCAGCATGGGCAACATGGATTAGCCGAAACTTTGTTAAGGGCGATCACCCAATTTATGTTGCATCATATGCAGCGCTAATTATTTTCTTCACTTATTTCTACGTCGCAATTACATTTAACCCAGATGAGGTTGCAGACAACATGAAGAAGTACGGCGGATTTATCCCAGGTATTCGTGCGGGCCGTCCAACTTCTGAATATTTACAATATGTTCTTTCACGCATCACAGCACCTGGCTCTATTTACTTGGCTTTGGTTGCTGTTATTCCTATCGGAGCACTAGTGCTCTTTGGTGCGACACAGAACTTCCCATTTGGTGGAACAGCTATTTTGATCGTTGTTGGTGTGGGACTTGATACTGCTAAGCAGATCGAGTCACAGTTGCAGCAGCGTTCATATGAGGGATTCCTTAAGTAATGCGTCTTGTCCTGGTAGGTCCACCAGGCGCTGGCAAGGGAACACAAGCACAATTCCTGGCAGCGCATTATTCAATTCCACACATTTCAACTGGTGATATTTTCCGTGCCAATTTAAAAGCAGGAACACCTCTTGGAATTGAAGCTCAGAGCTTCATGGATCGTGGTGAATTAGTTGCTGACTCTGTAACTAATGAGATGGTTAAAGATCGCCTAACTCACGATGACATTGCCAATGGATTCTTGCTCGATGGTTTCCCACGTAACGTTGCACAAGCTGAAGTATTGCGCGCAGTGTTGGCCGAGAAGCAAACGCCATTGCATGCAGTCCTCGAACTCTCTTTAGCAAATGAAGAGATCGTTGCCCGTCTAACTGCACGTCGTACATGTAAAGATTGTTTCCAACCCTCTGTAGGCGTAGATAAGTGCCCACAATGTGGCGGAGATGTTTATCAGCGTGAAGATGACAAGGCCGAAGTTATTACACGTCGCCTCGAGGTATACCAAGAACAAACTGCGCCGATTATTTCCTTCTATCGCAATGAGGGTCTACTGATTACAGTTAGCGCACTCGGAGAAGTTGAAGATATTACGGCAAATGCAATCTCTGCACTAAACCGCGTTTCTGAGTAGAAGAGTTTCATATGGCAATTCAAATTAAGAACCTTGAACAGTTAAAACTAATGCGCCGTGCAGGTTTACTTGTCGGTCAAACCCTTGAACTTCTGCGCGAATCTATCAAGCCCGGAATGACAACTGATGCGCTAGATGCAATCGCAGCAGCAAATATTAAGCGGGGCGGCGGTACTTCAAATTTCAAGGGTTATCACGGATTTCCAGCAACTATTTGTGTTTCAGTCAATGACGAAATCGTCCATGGAATCCCTGGTCCCCGAATAATTAATGATGGCGATGTTGTCTCTATTGATTGCGGTGCAATCATCGAAGGCTGGCACGGTGATGCAGCTTTCTCAATTGGATTGGGCACGGTTAATCCTGAAGATCAAAAATTGATGGATGTTTGCGAAGAATCAATGTGGCGTGGAATCGCTGCAGGCAAGAATGGTGCGAAACTTTCTGACATCGGTTTTGCAATCGAGCAGTACATTAATTCGCAAGGAAAATATGGAATTCTGCAGGAGTATGGCGGACATGGAATTGGCACAGAGATGCATCAAGAACCACACGTTTTAAATTTTGGTAAAGCAGGCCAAGGACCCGCAATTGTGCCTGGCTTAGCTCTTGCAATCGAACCGATGATTACCCGCGGCTCTGCTCGCACAAAAGTATTAAAAGATGAGTGGACAGTGGTCTCGACTGATTCATCTCGGGGTGCGCACTTTGAACACTCTTACGTGATCTGCCCTGATGGCCAGCCATTCGTACTAACGGCAATTGATGGCGGACAGGCACAATTGGGCCGCCTAGGCATTGAAATCTCAGATCTGCTCTAATTTCACCCGTTGGATTGTGGGCTGAGTTACACCCCTGTAATTTAAAGTGCCGATTTCCCTTATTTGAGTCCGCCCTCTAAACTACGACTTCGCTTGTTTCACGCTCAAAACAGAAATGTGGTTATAGCTTGGCTAAAAAAGATGGTGCAATCGAAATGGAAGGCACCGTTGCTGAAGCTTTACCTAATGCAATGTTTCGTGTGGAGCTAACTAATGGACATAAAGTCCTCGCTCACATAAGCGGCAAGATGCGAAAGAACTACATTCGTATTCTTCCTGCCGATCGTGTGATCGTGGAAATGAGTCCGTATGACCTTACAAAAGGTCGAATTATTTATCGTTATAAGTAACGAAGGAGCACAAAGACATGAAGGTTAATCCAAGCGTTAAGAAGATTTGCGATAAGTGCAAAGTCATTCGCCGCAAGG
>CAIQRN010000038.1 GCA_903874255.1 uncultured Actinomycetes bacterium | reverse complement strand
TGATCGCGGAGTTGATGGTTTTGTCTTTCGCGGCGATGATGGTTTGGATGAAATCACTTTAGCTACTACAACCTCTGTGCTATCAATTGGTAATGGCCAAATATCAAGTGATTTACTCGACCCATTAGATTTTTCAATCGCACGGGCACCAATATCAGATTTAGTTGGCGGGGATTCAATAGAGAATGCACGAATCACTACAGCGATTTTTGCTGGTGAACGAGGTGCACCTCGCGATGCAGTTGTGCTCAATGCCGCCGCCGCAATCGCTGCCTATGAAGGCAACATGGATTTAACTCTGCATGATCGAATTGCCAGTGGCGTTCAACGTGCGATCACCGCAATCGATAGCGGAGCAGCATCGCGGTTAGTCACACAGTGGGGCGAACTCAGTCAGAAACTAGGCGCTTCTTAACTTTTTTAAATTCAGGGATGGTAGTAATTCCAAAGCTGCCTAACCTTTCAATGATTCCATGCAAGACATCTACCGTTGCACGTGCATCATCTAAAGCTCGATGTGTTGGGGAAGTGGTTGCACCGAAGAACTCGGCCAAGGTGGCTAATTTGCAGTTAATTACATCTTCTTTAGTAAGTACGTAGCGTGCCAATCTGGCGGTATCAGCAATATGGTGCATAGGCCATGGGTACTCAAGAAATACTGCAGCAGCTTTTAAGAAACCGATATCAAAAGGTGCGTTATGGGCGACCAAAATATTCTCGGACTCTGGACCCATAAATTCAATAAAGCTGGGAAAAATCTCGGCGATATTTGGCGCATCAATGAGCATCGCGTCAGTTATGCCAGTCAGCTGTGTGATGAAAGCAGAGATAGGAACCCCAGGATTAACAAAACTTTGGAACTCACCAAGAATTTCACCTCCTCTAACTTTCACCGCTCCGATCTCAGTAATTCCGGCTCCGGTCGATGGCGCTGAACCAGATGTTTCCAGATCCAGAACGATGAATGTGGCCTGCGACAGATGCATGTCGGCAATCGTAAGTCATGGCACTGTCATTGACACCTCGCGTACTCTTTAGACATGGCAATAGAAGGAGCACCAGCGGGTTGGATGCAGGATTGGTCTGCTCAGGGATCTGGAAAAAATGCACGGGTTGGAATTTTGTTAGTTCATGGCTTCACAGGCGCGCCTCCATCGATGCGACCTTGGGGAGAGTTCTTACATGCCAAGGGATACACGGTTCGCGTGCCATTACTTCCTGGACATGGAACACATCCTGCCGATTTGAACAAAGTGAAATGGCAGCAATGGCCCGATAAAGTACAAAGTGAATTAGATGAATTATTCAAAAGTTGCGATCAAGTTTTCATGTGTGGCCTGTCGATGGGTGGCGGCACAACATTGAATGTAGCTCAGAGAAATAATGATCGACTTTCTGGAATTATCTTAGTTAATCCAATGATCCATGTTGCATTTATGCCGCATCAATTGGCATATTTGATTTCTAATTTTCAAAAATTACGATCAAGCGTCGGTGATGACATCAAACGTCCAGGAATCACAGAACACGGATACGACGCATTACCAACACGAGGTGTTGCTGAGTTATTGAAAATGCTCAAGATAACTCGCAAAAATTTAAATAAAATTACTGTCCCAGTTCAACTATTTCATTCAGTTGACGATCACACGCTCCCAGTGAGCAATACTGAAATCATTATGGCCGGTTTGGGATCCATTAATAAATCTCGAATCGAGTTAGTCAATAGTTTTCACGTGGCCACCTTGGATTACGACCAGGAGTTAATCTTCCAAAACTCACTTACTTTCATAGAAGGCTTAACTTCTTAATCACCAAAGCGATCTAATTGTTTCTGCATTAAAACCAAATCGCATAATTGTCCATGTTTGACAGCTATTCCAGACATTCGCGCGCTTTCTGAAAATCCCAACTTTGCGTGCAGTGCGATAGAAATTTGATTTTCAGAATCAATTGCAGCGACCATTTGCGTTTTGTTTTGCTGAATTGCCATTGAAATCAAATTCTCTAAGATTTTCTTGCCGATACCTTGATTGCGAAAGTTTTCAGCGACATGAACACTGTGTTCGACCGTCTGCGAATAGCCCTCACCAAATCTAAAGGTTCCATACACCCCATAGCCGATAACTCTTTGACCGTTGACGGCGACAAGAACCGGAAAGTTATGGGCAATTTTATCTAAATACCAAGCCAGCCTTTCGGATACATCAACCGCATCTTCGCGATAGATGGCGAAAGTTGTCTTGATCACCTCATTGTAGATATCAGTGATTGCAGGAATATCCGTTTCAGTGGCCAGTCGTATTGAGACCTCAGAAGGCATATTCCAATACTAGTCAGAGCCGATGAGCGGATGTAGTTTTATCGCATGAAAAAACTAACAAGAGTTGAAAAAATTGCTGTCTTTTCGATTTTCATAGGAATAATCCTTGCTTTCATAACGTATGAGATTTTCAATAAAGCTACCTATTCATATGAGCCTTTGATTATGAAAGGTTGGTTGGATGCAAAAATTCCTATCGTTTCAATTTTTGTAGTTCCCTACCTAAGTTTTCATATTTTGGCAGCTCTTGTTGTTCCTGTTTTATCACTGCGGCTCGCAGGTTTCAAAGCCTTTTTAGTAAATGGTTTGGCCATCATTGTTGGGCAACTGTGTTTAGACGTTGCATATGCGTTTTTCCAAACACAAGTTCCGAGAACGCCAGTGCTTGGGGACTCACCATTTGATTGGGTATTGACCAATGTTGTCTATGGGAATGATCAACCACTAAATGGATTTCCATCTAACCATGTAACGTGGTCCGTGGTTTCAATTATCGCGCTGTGGCGTTTACGCAAAGTTATTCCTCGTACATCATGGGTGCTTATGTTTTGGTTCCTACTAATTTTGCCGGCAACTGTTTTCTTGCACCAGCACTATCTCGTTGATATCTACGGTGGAATTTTCGTTGGGTTCAGCGCCTATTGGTCCATGATGTTTGTGATAGAAAAGCCAAAGTTAGATATTCAGGGGTGAATTGTGAACCAGAGCAGAGCAATCACACAGAGTGATACAAGCGAAATAATGAATCCATAAATACCACGCATACGAGCATTGGAGGCGTATTCGCCCATCAATCG
>CAIQRN010000037.1 GCA_903874255.1 uncultured Actinomycetes bacterium | reverse complement strand
TGGAACTGCAAGTTGTGTGATCGTTGGAACAACTCTAAGCAGCACTGGAAATGCAGCAACAACATGTGGCATCACAGCCACTCGTGCTGCAACTACAAATTACAACCAGGTAGTCAGTAGCGAAGTAACAATCACTATCGCAGCTGCCACACAGACAATTACCTTTAACGCACTGGGCAATAAGACATATGGCGATGCACCCTTTACTGTCTCTGCAACATCTGACTCAGCACTTACCGTTGTCTTTACCTCTGCAACTGCAGGTGTGTGCTCTGTTGCAAGCACGACAGTGACAATTCTTTCTGCCGGCACATGCACCATCAATGCCAACCAGGCAGGAAATACCAACTACAGCGCTGCAGCTCAAGTGGCACGATCATTTACTGTTAATAAAGCAGCACAGGCTGCGCTAACTATTACAAGCACATCTGCAACCGTCGGTTCTTCACCAATTGCACTTACAACTAGTGGTGGAACAGGTACAGGTGCAGTTTCTTACATTGTTGATTCAGCCGGAACCACTGGTTGCTCAGTAACTGCAAGCAATCTCGCATATACAGCGGAGGGTACTTGTTTAGTGACAGTCACTAAGGAAAGTGATGACAACTATCTTGTAGCATCTTCGATTTCTACATCGATTGTGATCTCCGCAGCGTCTCCTCCACCACCTCCTCCACCACCTCCTCCAGCCCCAACCCCTACTCATAAAGTTACATATTCTCTAGGAGGCGGTTCCGGAACGCTTCCAACTCAGGATGACGTTACTGAAGGTTTAAGTTTCACAGTTGCATCAGCAACCGGATTAACTAGAGCTGGATTTACTTTTAATCAGTGGAACGATGGAACTAGGAATTATTCCGCTGGGGCTAGTTACACCATCAGTTTTTCAGATGTAGTTCTAACTGCAACATGGACTGTAAATCCTCCAGCCCCAACACCTACTCATAAAGTTACATATTCTCTAGGGGGCGGTTCCGGAACGCTTCCAACTCAGGATGACGTTACTGAAGGTTTAAGTTTCACAGTTGCATCAGCAACCGGATTAACTAGAGCTGGATTTACTTTTAATCAGTGGAACGATGGAACTAATAATTACATGCCACTAGTAAGTTACACAGTGGGCAAAGTAGATGTTGTTCTAACTGCACTATGGACAGAAAATGTAGCCCCAACACCTACTCCTACTCCTACTTTGGTGCCAGTAGTTAAGAACAGTTACTTCACCGCAGGAGTCAAAGTTACAAATGCCTCTCCCGTTATAGTTAAAGCAACGAGTAGTTCCATCGCCTCTAGCAAGCGCTTTCCATTCGTCGCAAAGTTCACCTTGTTACCTAAAAACACCGTTGCTAAGTTGACGATCACATTGCCAACGGGAGTAATCGTTAACTTGCCAAGTGGTAAAACAAATGCAAGCGGCGCCTTCACGGTTCCTGGAATGCAGTTTGCAAAGACTGGCGTTTACACCTTAACTATCAAGGTCGGTAAGACAACCAAGAAGCTCAAGGTGACGATTACAAAGTAAGCCCCTCGGGTCGGCTCACAGGCGGAATTTTCGGGAAATTCAAGGTTTATCAGAGCCCTATTTCTCCGATACGATTACGCCTCGCACTTGCTGAGAATTTTGGATGCAAGTGAAAGTGGGGCCTATAGCTCAGTCGGTAGAGCAACGGACTTTTAATCC
>CAIQRN010000036.1 GCA_903874255.1 uncultured Actinomycetes bacterium | reverse complement strand
TGGTTTCTTGCTGTTAAATATTTGCATAGATAGTGCTCCCACAATCCTTAGGAAGGGATCTCACATATGCGCGCAAAGCGTTTAGTTGCTGCACTTTCAAGTGCAGCTTTGCTGGTAGGAATTGTTGCATTCGCAACACCTGCCCAAGCAGCAGTAAATATCTGTAAGGCAAAGAATGTTAAAGAAGCAGGCGGATTAGATAACCTAGTCAAGCTAGCTAAGAAAGAGGGCAAGCTTGCTCTCATCACAACACCACGCGACTGGGCAAACTACGGCAATGCATTTGATGCATACGAGAAGGCTTTTGGCGTAAAGATCACTGTAGATAATCCAGATGGATCATCACAGTACGAGATCGACACAATGAAGACAGCTCCTAAGTCAAAGCAACCAGATTCAATTGATATTGGACCTCTAGTAGTTGCACAGTTGACTCCTCCAGGATCAAAGCCCCTGTCATCTCCTTATCAAGTTATTAACTGGAACGACATTCCAAACGCAGCTAAGGACTCAACAGGTCTTTGGTACGGAAACTACGGTGGAAAGCTTGCGATTGTTTACAACACAACTCTTCCATCAGTGCCAACAAAGGCAGCAGACTTCGCAAAGCCTGAATATAAGGGCTTTGTTGGAATCACAGGAGACCCAACATCGTCTAACCAAGCTTTCATGTCAGTTTTGGCAGCAAGCATCGGTAACGGTGGAGAAAAGAATCTTTCAGATGTAACTAAGGGTCTTGCTCTATTCAAGTCTGTAAAGGCTCAAGCACCCCTAGTAAAGGTAAACGGAACAAACCTTGCTACTGGTACAGCAAAGCTTGGTTTCATGTGGGACTTCAACGCTCTTGGAATTATTCCAGCAGCGAAGGCAGCAGGCTTAGATCTTAAGTTTGTTTACCCATCAGATTACGTTCTACAAGCACCTCCATACATCAACGCAATCAACCTTAAGTCACCAAACTGCGCAAACGCACGTTTGTGGCAAGAGTTTGTGTACTCACAGAACAAGGGAAAGACAGCTAAAGAACTAACTGCAGCTGATCTAAAGCTTCCCGGTTCTAAGTTGTTCGCATTGATGCAAGGTGGACAGAATTACTTCCAGCAGTCAGGTGCAGACCCAATCATGTCTGCAGCTATGACAAAGAAGAAGCTACTTGTTCCATCACTTCTTGACTTCAAGGTTCCTTCAACAGCAAAGGTTGTCGGACCTGCAACTATCGCCGACGTACTAACAGCGCGTGAGCAGATCATCTCTTCATGGGCTAGCTTGTAAAAAAGGAATATGACCTCCCAAGTCATAGAGGGAGGCGCGCCTTCAAGGGGACGCGCCTTCCTCGCTTCTTTTATAAAGAATATTCTTCCAGCGGTTCCGCTTTTGCTGATCGTTGGTTTCTTTTTTCTTTTCCCAATTGCACGTCTAATTTACGTTTCATTTTTATCAAATGACAATACTTTTACGATTGACAACTTCAAAACGGCCGTTCAAGAGCCATACCGAACAGGATTTCTGAACTCAATAAAGATCGGTGTTTTTTCCGCAGCAATCGCGGCATTTCCTGGCGCAATAGCTGCCTACTTCATTGAAACACGAGGAAATTCAAAGCTGCGCCGGACTATTGCAGTCATGAGCGGAGTCCTCGCCAATACTGGGGGTGTGCCACTGGCATTTATGTTTTATGCCGCACTTGGAATGCAGGGTTACCTCACAAAATTTTTAAAGTATTTAGGCTGGGATCTGTATGCAGGAACATTCTCACTAGGTTCTTTTATTGGTTTATTAGTTGTGTATCTATATTTCCAGTTACCTTTGATGGTAATTGTCTTTTCACCAGCAATTGTTTCTCTTCGACGCGAATGGTCTGAGGCAGCACGCAACTTAGGTGCGAGCCAATTTAATTACTGGATTCGAATTGGTATTCCTTTACTTTTCCCAAGTTTTATCGCATCCTTCTTGTTACTTTTTGCTAGCGGGTTTTCAGCCTATGCAACTGCTAATGCATTAACAGTTGGAAATCTTCCATTGACGCCACTACAAATTGGCGGGTTATTAGACGGAAATGTTTCAGCTGCGCAATTAAATCTTGGTAAAGCCTTAGGTGTTGTGATGATTGTGATTTCAGCATGTGCAGTTATTCCATACCTTGCAATTCAACGTAGGAGTGCCAAATGGCAAAAACGTTAAGAGTTAGGTTCCAGCCACCGCTGGTGCTAACACTTCTGATTCTAGGTTTCTTTGTTTTTATCCCAATGATTTCAGCTTTTGAATACTCGATTCGAACACCGCTAACTGGTGGATATGGATGGACTCATTACATTTGGGCCATCAGAGAAGACGATTTCTTTCATTACATCCTTAGATCAATGTGGCTAGCCGGGGTAACGGTCACAATCACCTTATTTGTGTTAGTTCCAACCTTAACCTGGCTTCATTTATCACGATCAAAGGTGCGTGGGTTAATCGATGGTTTATCACTACTACCCCTTGTTATTCCAGTAGTTGCATTCGCAGTCGGTGCACAAATTTCTTTTCCTGAGTTTGTTCAAAATACCGTTCTTGAGCTTCCATTTCTCTACTTTGTATTGGCACTCCCATATGCCTATCGATCACTAGACATTGGACTTAATTCAATTCCCCTAAAGACGATCACTGAAGCAGCGCGCAGCGCTGGTGCAAACTGGTGGCGGACGATTACGGCTGTGATTGTTCCAGTAATCAGAGGATCGGTCATGGCAACGATTGCGTTGACCTTTGCTTTATCACTTGGTGAGTACACATTGACCGTATTGCTCCACTGGGACACCTTCCCAACATGGGTCACATTTGTTGCACAAGACAACATCCTTGGCGCTATTGCGATCTCAATGATGTCCTTGATTATTCCATTCCTAATTTTGACAGTTATTACGCTTTTCGTTCCAGAACGTTCTATGCAAGGGAGAAAGTAATGTCTAGTAAGAGCCTTACCTTAAGAAACATTTCAAAGCGATTTGGAAATGTGAATGCACTAGACAACTTCAACCTAGAAGTTGGCGTGGGAGAACTGGTGGCATTACTTGGACCATCAGGTTGTGGTAAGACAACCGCCCTTCGAGTCGTTGCTGGGTTAGAACATCAGGATGCAGGCACAGTATTGGTAGCCGACAAAAACATCTCAGATGTGCCTGCACATAAGCGAAACATGGGAATGGTCTTTCAGGCCTACTCACTGTTTCCCAATTTAACAGTTGAAGAAAATGTAGCTTTTGGTTTACAGATGAGAAAGGTGAGTAAGCATCTGCGCCTTAAGAAAGCACATGAACTCTTGGATTTGGTGGGCCTAGATTCACAGAACAAGCGCTTTACACATCAGCTCTCAGGTGGTCAGCAGCAGCGTGTAGCACTGGCTAGAGCACTTGCTTTTGAGCCTGAAATTCTCTTGCTGGATGAGCCATTGTCCGCACTTGATGCCCAGGTACGTGTGAACCTGCGTGAAGAGATTCGTCGCCTTCAACTTTCTTTAGGCACAACAACTCTATTTGTTACTCATGATCAAGAAGAGGCTATGGCTATCTCTGACCGTGTGGGTGTAATGAACAACGGTGTACTTGAGCAGATCGATACACCAGATGTTTTGTATAACAAGCCTGCCTCCTCATTTGTTGCAGGTTTCGTTGGCACTATGAACAGAATCCCTGCACATATTTCAGATGGCATGGTTGAAATCTTTGGAAGCAAAGTAGTTGCTCTAAAGCGCGGCAATGAAACTGGAAAAGTACATGCACTTATTCGCCCAGAATCAATCTCTGTGGCAGCAACAACTGCGCAGGGCAACGCAAAGGTCTTGACACGATCATTTATGGGCGCTTCATCAAACATCATTTGTCAAACAGAAGATGGCACTATTGTGCAATCGCTCATGACAAGTGCTTCAACCGGAGACCTGCTTCCAGGATCATCTGTTCAACTACGAGTATTAAGTTCTGAGGTTCTTGTCGCTAATGTCTAGTACATCAACCAACCGGATTGTTCGATCTAAAGTTTCATCTGATTCAAATTGGCGTGAGCTACTACTTGATAAAGGTGAGTTAGTCATCGGTGAAGAACCACTTAACGCACAAGTTGTTGCAGCATTTATTCATTTAAGTGATATCCATATTTGCGATGCAGCATCACCTGCTCGCCTCGAGTTTCTAGATCGCATTGCTGATCCAGATAATCCTTTGTCGCAGCTGGTTCCATACATTGGCACATATCGTGCGCAAGAGTTCTTAACTACTCAAGTTCTAGAAGCAATGGTGACTGCCGCAAATGAGATCAAGCGCGCACCATTGACTGGCGCGCCAATTGATGCAGTTGTAATAACCGGTGATGTCACAGATAACGCACAAAGCAATGAGTTGGATTGGTATAAGAGAATTTTAGATGGCGGTGTTGTAACGCCTAAAAGCGGTGATCCACAGCGTTCTGAGGCCTCTCACTCATCTAATGCTGACCTCTATGACGCACATTACTACCATCCAGATGGACCACCAACAGGTATGCCTGCAGATCGCCCACATGTACTCCATGACTTTCCACATTTTAAAGGCGCACTTGAAGCATCAGAGCGTCAATTTATTGCAAAAGGTTTAACACACAAGTGGCTGGCAGTCCATGGAAATCATGATGCTTTGTTGCAGGGCACAGCAGCAACAACTCCAGAGTTAGATGCACTTGCACAAGGTTCAGAAAAGTTAGCTGCACTAAAGAATATG
>CAIQRN010000035.1 GCA_903874255.1 uncultured Actinomycetes bacterium | reverse complement strand
GTTGGGTCTGGATGTTCTGCGGTTAAAACAGATGCAGAGAATTTTCCTGCGTTGTGCGCATGTATAAACGCCTCAAGTGATTGACCCGTAAGCATTGGGGTATCTCCTGCTAAAACCAAGACAGTTCCTTTAGGTGTTGAACCGGCGAGCGCAAGCTGGGCTGCATGTCCGGTGCCTTTTCGCTCTGCTTGAAAAACCGGTACGGCATTAGGTGCAATAAAAGAAATGTGTTGTTCTACTTGTTCGCGACCAGAACCAACAACGATTCGAATGTCGGGGGCATTAAGTGGTGCGATTGCTTCGAGAACATGTCCGAGTAACGAACGGCCTGCAACAGTGTGAAGGACTTTGGCTTGAGCGGATTTCATCCGTGTTCCTTCGCCAGCGGCTAGGACTATCACGGTTTGTACGCTCACGAGTGAATACTATCGGTGGCTCCGCCACCAGGTATCGATCCTGGACCCTGGGCTTCAAAGGCCCATGTGCTAGCCACTACACAATGGCGGAACCCGTATTCTCCCTCATAAATGGCCATGGTTATGACCAAATTGAGCAATCGTTATGAGATTACTTTGGCTCCTGAAACTGGGCCATACGCGCGTGCCACGCTACCAACTACTCCGCTGGAGGTAAGTGCAACAGCTAAATCAAGGCCTGACTCTTCATCGGCAACTAAAAACGCAACCGTCGGGCCTGAGCCTGAAACCAGCGCACCTAAAGCGCCATATTCCTGACCAACATCTAGAACTAAACGTAATGCTGGCCGCAACGAACATGCAGCTGGTTGTAAATCATTTACCAAGGCGGCACCAACTGATTCTGGATCGGCTGCAAGAAGTGCCTGCATCAATGCTTCATTAGTGCGCGGTTCAACAATATCAAGACCAGTTCGCAAACGATCGCACTCGGCGTAAACGGCTGGCGTTGAAAGTCCATGAGTCGAAAGTGCCAATACCCAGTGATAAGTACCGCGAGAAAGTGCTGATGTTAATTGGTCGCCATGACCGGTGCCAATTGCTGTTCCACCATTTAACATAAATGGAACATCACTTCCTAATCGTGATGCAACTTCTGACATTTCTTCGCGGTTCATTCCAAGTGAAAATAAATAATCTATTGCGACAATTGTGGCTGCTGCATCGGCGCTTCCTCCGGCCATGCCACCTGCAACTGGAATTGATTTCTTGATTTCAATGTGAATATCTAAATCAAGATCATATTCTTTTGCCATAAGGACTGCTGCTTGTGCCGCTAAATTATTTGCATCTGCTGGAACCCCATGGGTTTGATCGCCAACAATCGAAACCGTGATTCCGGTCTTGGGTTGAGAAATTGAGATTGTTACTTCATCGAAAATAGAAATCGCTTGGAAAACTGAAACAAGATTATGAAATCCATCTTCTTCTCTCGGGCCAACTGAGAGTTGCAAGTTGACCTTTGCAGGCACTCGAACGCTCACGCTTGTAATTGGCATGAATTGACCTTAATGCGTTAATTAGAAAATGTCAGGTGCAACTGCGGCGATGGCACAAAATCCATCGATTTCTAAAGCTTCTCCGCGAAGTGTGGGATCAATGCCGGCTTGCGTCAAAATCTCCTCGGCCGCAGAAGAAGAGCCATAAAGGGATGAGAGCGCCGAGCGCAGCATTTTTCTGCGCTGGGCAAAAGCGCCATCAATAATTGTAAAAACCTTGCGCCGAAGTTCTTCATCCCCTGGAGTTTGCCGGCGTGTAAATGAGACAAGTTTGGAATCTACGTTTGGGGCCGGCCAAAAAACAGAGCGAGAAACTGAACCTGCGCCTTTTACTTCCGCCCACCAGGCCGCTTTAACTGATGGAATTCCATAATCTTTAGTTCCTGGTTTTGCAGCCAGTCGATCGGCAACTTCGGCCTGAACCATTACAACACCAGTGCGCAATGATTCAAACTTTTCAAGAAGGTGAAGCAAGACAGGAACTGAAACGTTGTACGGCAGATTTGCAACCAACACTGTTGGGTTGGCCGGAAGAGAATGTATACCTAATGCATCTTTATTAATTACGGTGAGTTTTTCAGGGTGTTCAAAGAGAGCCTCTACTGTTTTCGGTAACTGCTCTGCAAGACGAGGATCAATCTCAACGGCAATTACTGATTCGGCACTTTCCAATAAAGCTAAAGTAAGTGAGCCGAGCCCAGGCCCGATTTCAAGGGCAATATCAGTGGGGCCAACTGCAGCAATACGTACGATTTTCGTACATACATTTGAATCAATCACAAAGTTTTGACCAAGAGATTTAGATGGCTTTAAATCTAACGCTGCTGCCAGTTCGCGAATTTGCGCCGCACCTAGAAGTGTCATGGTGCGAATGAACCAAATAGACGTTCGGCATTATCGCCAAGCGCAGTAGCTAATTCAGCGAGATCAGCATTTCGCTCTACCGCCATCGCACGAACTATGTTTGCAATTTGTGCTGGGGTATTAAGTGCACCCCTGTGTGGCATCGGTGCTAAAAATGGCGAATCAGTCTCAACTAATAGCTGTTCTACTGGAACAATTTTTACTGCATCACGTAATGCCGGAGCATTTTTAAAAGTGAGAGTTCCGGCAAATGAGAGTACATAGCCACGCTCCACACAGATTTTTGCCATCTCGAGGTCGCCAGAAAAGCAGTGAAAAATAGTTTTTTCTGGTGCACCAACCTCAAGCAAAACCGACAAAACATCATCATGTGAATCCCGATCATGGATCACGAGCGCTTTATTTGTTTTCTTAGCTAATTCAATGTGCCATTTAAAAGATTCCTGTTGGCGTGCACGCAGTTCGGGTGGAGTACGAAAATAATCTAAACCGGTTTCGCCAATTGCGCGAACGCGTGGATGCTGGGCAAGTTTTTCGATAATAGCCCAATCAGCTTCAAGATTTTCGACAACTGGTGCTTCATTGGGATGCAGTGCCACCGCGGCCAAGACTGTGGTGTTCCATTTTTCTGCCGCTGCTACACACCACGCTGATTGTTCAGCTGAATAACCCACCTGAACAATGCGATCTACGTTTACCGATTTTGCTTCTTCAATAACTTGTTCGACCTCAGATGAATCTGGCGCTGTATTAGTGATGATCTCCATATGCGCATGTGCATCTACCGTTGGAACTGGCAAAGGTTGTGGCAATGGTGCGCGTTCACGATCGATATCGCGATTGTGGCGATCAGCCATATGGATTAAGCGTTCGTCTCTAAACGTGGAAAAAGAACTGGAGTCTTAGTGACTGTAGCGCCTGGAGCTAACTGACCCCACGTTGCTACATCGCTTATCTTCTGAGCAGAGAGATCGCCAAGAATTTCTTGCGCTCCCAAACTTGCCCACAAAATTTCACAGGTGTGTGGCATGACGGCATTTAATAAAACTGCAAGTGCGCGCAATGACTCTGCAGTGTTATATAAAACATCCTCTAAAGTTTTCTGGTTTGCGGGATCCTTAGCCAAAATCCATGGCTCTTTCTCGGTTACATAGCCATTAACTTTCTTACAAAAATCCATAATCGCAACAATTCCACCCTGAAAATCTAAGGCGCAGATTGCAGTATCGGCTCTGTCTGATGCATCTTTAAGCGCAGCTTCTAACCCAGCGTCATTGCTCTTTTCGGGCAATACTCCTCCGCAATATTTTTCAATCATCGCTGCAGAGCGTGAAGCAAGGTTGCCAAAGTCATTAGCGAGTTCAGATGTGTATCGGGCACTCATGTCTTCCCAAGAAAAAGAACCATCGGTACCAAATGGAATAGCGCGTAAGAAGTAATACCGGAATGCATCCACGCCAAAATGGTCAGTAATGTCCTTCGGCGCAATACCAGTTAACTTGCTCTTGCTCATTTTTTCGCCGCCAACAAGTAGCCAGCCGTGAGCAAAAACTTTCTTAGGAACTTCTAGTCCAGCTGCCATTAACATTGCTGGCCAAATAACTGCATGGAAACGCAAAATATCTTTTCCTACTAAATGCACATCGGCTGGCCAAGTTTGCGCGAACTTCTTTCCACCATCAGAATCTGGTGCATCGGTAAGGCCAACGGCAGTTGCATAATTTAAGAGCGCATCAAACCAAACATAGACAACTTGATCGGTGTCCCAAGGAACTGGAATTCCCCAATCAAAGGTTGAACGGGAAATCGAAAGATCAGAAACGCCACCTTCTAAAAAGGAAACAACTTCATTGCGTGCGCTTTCAGGTTGACAAGCATCAGGGTTTTTACGGTAATGATCAAGAAGCGGTTCAACAAAAGCTGAAAGTTTGAAGAACCAGTTATTTTCATTGACGAGTTCAATTGGTTTGCTATGGATTGGACAGCATTTCTTGCCATCTATTTCTATGAGATCGCCAGGGAGTTTGAACTCTTCGCAACCAACGCAATATGGGCCTTCGTATTTACCAGCGTAAATATGGCCTGAATCCTTTAATGATTGCAGAAACTTTTGTACGCGCTCGGTATGACGAGTTTCGGTCGTGCGAATGAAATCATCGTTGGCAATATTGAGCGCTTCCCAATTTGGTTTCCAAGCCTCTTGTACTAAGCGATCAACCCACGCTTGTGGCGCCGTGTTGTTTTGCTCTGCAGTGCGCATAACTTTTTGACCGTGTTCATCGGTGCCAGTTAAGAACCAGACTGATTCGCCTTTTTGACGATGCCAACGCGTTAAAACATCTCCAGCCACCGTGGTGTAGGCATGGCCGATATGCGGCGCGTCATTGACGTAATAAATTGGCGTCGTTAAATAAAAGGACTTGGTCACTTGCTCATCTTATTCGCATCGACGACTGCGGCATAAACCAACCGCTTGGCAATAGAAAATTCAGTAGCCACTGCGGCAATTGCCCCCTTGCGATCCATGCCAGCTGCTTCAAATTCACGAACTCGCGCCACCATTTCGTCGGCAGTCAACGACGCAGAATCAATGACGGCACCTTCAATTACCAGAGTGATTTCACCTAAAACTTCATGGGTATCCGCCCAAGTAGAAAGTTCAGCCAATGTGCCTCGAATTGTTTCTTCATAATGTTTCGTCATCTCACGGCAAATTGCCGCGCGCCGAGTTGAGCCAAATACATTTTCTGCATCAGAGAGTGAGTCAGCTAGACGGTGGGGTGCTTCAAAGAAAACCATCGTGCGTTCTTCATGGCGAAGTTTTTCAAAAGTCGTTAGTCGAGCACCTGCGCTGCGAGATGGAAAGCCTTCAAAAGTAAATCGATCAGTTGGTAATCCCGACAAAGCAACGGCCATTGTCACTGCACTTGGCCCTGGTATGACAGAGACCTCTAACTTACGAGAAATAGCTTCCCGCATTAATCTAAAACCTGGATCGCTAATTGTTGGCATACCGGCATCAGAAACTACAAGAACATGTGCACCGGTTTCCAAGAGTTCAAGAAGTTCTAGAGTCCGTGCATCTTCATTACCTTCAAAAAAAGAAATAACTCGTGCAGTAAAAACTACCCCGATATCCGTGCATAGGCGGTGAAATCTTCTGGAATCTTCAGCGGCGATGACTGTGGCATTTTCAATCGCAGTTTTTAGGCGCGCACTGGCATCGGCAGGGTTGCCCAAGGGAGTTGCCGCCAATATGAGTGCCATGGGTCAATCATCTCAGTAATTTTCAGTAAATTTCCCATACGATTGCACACATGATTGCCGCCGTCGCACCAATTCTGATTGCACTGGTTTCCCTTGCGCTGCGCCTTATTAATCTGGCAACACCAAAAGGTTTTGTTTTTGACGAGGTCTATTACGTTGATGGCGCAAGAGATTTCTTAAAGTATGGCGTCGAGGTCACCGGAAATAAACCTGAATTTATCGTTCACCCACCCGTAGGCAAATGGCTGATTGCTACAGGAATTAAATTATTTGGTGATAGTGAATTTGGCTGGAGATTTGCCACAGCAATTATAGGAACATTACTTATTTTGCTCTTTGCGCGCTTAGTACACGTTCTTTTCTATTCACCTCTTTTAACTGCAATTGCTGCATTACTTATGGCTTGCGATGGTTTGGCCTTGGTGCACTCACGCACAGCATTACTCGATCTATTCTTAACATTTTTTGTTTTGTTAGCAATCTATTTTTGGCATCGAGAACGCCACTGGCTTGCAGCTATCGCCATTGGCTTAGCAATGGGTACAAAGTGGAGTGCAATCTATTTCTTAGCGGCATTCGTCTTTATTTCGATGTACAGAATCTTTATGCTTCTGCCCTCTCTAAACATGTTAAAACAAATATTTATAAAATTCTTACAGTATGGATTACTACCAGTTGCTGTTTACGTTTCAACATGGACAGGCTGGTTTATGAGCAACCGTGGTTGGGATCGAAATTGGTCACCAAACGTAATTAAATCCTGGCTTCACTATCACTCTGAGATGCTCAATTTTCATACTGGACTTACACAAAAACATTCTTACCAAGCCAATCCTTGGAGTTGGATGATCATGGGTCGCCCAACTTCATTTTTCTATGATTCACCAAAGGGCTGTGGAAGCAATAGCTGTTCTCAAGAAGTTGTTGCACTAGGAACTCCTCTGCTTTGGTGGGCAGGGACAATTGCATGCGCGCTGGTCCTTGGTTTTTGGATTAGAAGCATCGTCCGGGGAACTTCAGAAACTGCACTCAACTTAGTTGTACTTGGCTTAACTGCGGGTTACTTGCCCTGGTTCTTTTTTCAGCAGCGTACGGTCTTTACTTTTTACGCAATAATTATTGAGCCATTTATGTTGCTTGCAATTATTTATTGCATGAAATTACTTCTTAATAGTTACGTAAAACCTCGAGTTTCTCAAGGTTTAGTTTTTATATTTATTGCGATTGTTATTGCAAACTTCATCTACTTTTTGCCCCTATTTACGGGAGGAATCATTACTTATGAAGCCTGGTTCCATCGAATGTGGCTGCCTTCGTGGATTTAATTATTCGTTAGCAGCGCGAATTTGATTGAGTCGATCAACTGCTTCATCAGCTAATTGCTGATCGAAAATCTCATCTCGTGTGGGTGTGGCAGCTGCTAAAGCTTCACGCTCTAAACGCTCTTGGTCTTCGCTCCACTGTCCAGGAATCGTTAAGTCAATAACTCTTCTTGGAATTATTGCTTTCGGTGCGCTTACATATGTTGGTGCCGGAACTTCTGCCGGTTCCCAAGTTCTTCTTTCTGCTGCGCTTCCTTTAGGCAAAATTACTACACCTTTTAATTCGCGTTCAGAAAGTGGAATCCAATGTTCTTGTGAAGGTTTAGGTGTAACTACTTCAACAAGATTAGTTGCAGATTCTCCTGCTGTTCGGCGTTGTGATTGTTGTAAACGGCGATAATGAATTTTCTCGGATAAAACTTGACGACGGACATTAGCTATGTACATTAAAATTCCTGCTAGAGGAACTAATGCATAAACAAATGGCATTGAATTCATGAATCCACCTGCAATCGTCGTTAATAATGAGGATGTAAGAATAAAAAATATTATGCGCCGGCGCATTAAGAGTTGTGCAACTTTTGCTTCGCGATCTAAATCAATATGTATCGCTCCACTCATCGAACTGCCTTGAGTTGAAGAACTTGCAACAATGCGGAGTGCGCTTTTGAATCTTTCAACTGACTTGCCAGAAAATTCGTTGCGATTATGGATCCAACGGGGTGCAAAATAGGCGACCCACATACCAATGATCGCTATATAGATTATTCCGGAAGCCATGATGCTCAAAGATAAAGGGTGAGCCCTCAAAAACTGGGGATTTGGAGCCTAATTAATGCCAGAATTTTCCTTTACAAAAACCAGATGGTCGCGCCAATTCCCATCAATATGTAAATAGCGCTTTCGTTCACCTTCAAAAAAATATCCAGATTTCTCGGCTACGCGACGTGAGGCCAGATTCTCAGGTCGCAGATTTATCTCTATTCGGTGAAGCCCTAGCGCGTTAAAAGAATATTCAGTCAAAGCCATTACGGATTGAGTCGTAAATCCACGGTTGGCATAATTCTTATCAATCCAATATCCAATATGCCCACCGCGCAAAGCACCGAGAATCACTCCGCCCAGTGAAATCTGCCCGATTAAATTACGTTCATGCCAAATTGCAAATGAATAAGACCTGCCTTGTCGAGCTTCTGAATTAATCAGCCGCACCATTTCGAAATATGACGGTAGGTCCGAGGGCTCGGGAGCTTTTTCAGTAGAAAGCCTTGGAATTGTGGCCTCCCACGGGGCAAGCCAATCTCGATTCTGTGCGCGTACGGAATTCCACTGGCTACGATCACGAAATCGAAGGGGTTTTAAAGACAAATCTGCCGTGGCTATCGACACTGGCCATGAATAATTCATTTTAAATCTAAATATAACGGCGTTCTAAAACTACAACGGTGACTTCTGTGCCGGCTTTTAGTAGTTCATCTTTTTCGCCTACGGCAATAAATGCTGTGGCATCTGAAAGTGTTGAGATTTCCTCTTGATGACTAAGAGGTGTGACCGCACGGCCATCTTCAGATAACGCAGCACGAATATAAGATCGCACACCTGCGGTGGACTCAATTGCCTTCGAGAGTTTCGCTTTAACGCTTGGGCGGTGGATTGTTGCGGCACCAAGCATGATTCGAATCATTGGTCGCACAAAAAGTTCAAAAGAAATATATGCGGCTATTGGATCGCCTGGCAAAGTAACAACCGGGGTTTTATCCGGGCCAATCACGCCATAGTTATGGCGCCCACTCATTTCAATAGCAACATCGGCAGTCGTAATTTCACCCATTTGCGAAAGAGTTCTGGTGATTAAATCAAATGAATCGTCATGGCGTTCACCACTGATAATAATTAAATCTGCACGGACGAGTTGATCCTCAATGAGATTTTGTAACTGGGCTTCATCATCTGGGATTGAATGCACGCGATAAGCAACAGCTCCAACTTCGCGCACGGCGGTAGTAAGCATCCAAGAATTTGTCTCGTATTCCTCTTCATCTTTTAAACTTTGACCTGGCTCGACTAAGTCGGGTCCAGCAGACATAACAACAACACGTGGATGCGGTCTTGTTGGAAGATGATCGCGACCAATTGAAGCAGCTAATCCAATTTGTGTTGAACGAATACGACTGCCAGCTTTCATGACTAAGCGTTCCCCGGCATAAATATCCTCGGCCAGAGTTGCTCCATGTGCATCAAGTAATGGCATCTCGAATGATTCAAGTGGTTTACAGATGGCAAGTAGGGCAGTTAAGAACTCATCAACCCGCGCATGCTCTGCCATAATCACACCATACTTGTTGTAGTTGGAAAACCTTGGGATTTGAGCATGAAAACATTGAGGGGGATCAATGAATCAGAACACAACGAAGAAAGTTATGCGTGAAGTTTTCCGCAAAGAACGAGTTCAAGAATTCATACCTTCAGACTTTAAAATCATTTTGGAATGCCCTGAAATTATGGAAGCAACAACTATCTGTTCATATTTTTCTTATGCCCAAGAACCCAGTACGGCCGAAATAAACGCAGCATTTTTACAGGCAGGTAAAAGATTGCTGTTGCCACGAGTTAATGGATCAATCATCGAGTGGGTTCAGTGGAGTGGCGATGAAAAACAGTTAA
This sequence comes from uncultured Actinomycetes bacterium, assembly GCA_903874255.1. Taxonomy (GTDB): domain Bacteria; phylum Actinomycetota; class Actinomycetes; order Nanopelagicales; family Nanopelagicaceae; genus Planktophila. The sequence continues at coordinate 7,791 of CAIQRN010000035.1, read as the reverse complement.
AAGTCACCAAGAAATTAAGCGAACCCTTAGGTCAAGCAGTAATTGATTTAAGTGATGTTGGTGCGGTCATTACTCCAGCTTTACGAATTGACCGAGATGGTTATCGCATGGGGCAAGGTGGTGGCTTTTATGATCGTGCACTTCCCGCACTTGCCGGTTGGAAAATTGGTTTAGTACATGAAAGCGAATTAATGAATGAACCTTTACCAAGAGAAACTCATGACATACCGCTCAATGCGGCAGCAACCCCTTCGTCAGTTGTGCGCTTTAACCGTTAGGTAAATTGCGCGCCATAACTATGCGTTGAATTTGGTTCGTACCTTCATAAATCTGAGTTAACTTCGCATCGCGCATCATTCGCTCAACTGGATAATCCGATACGTAACCGTACCCACCTAAGACTTGAACTGCGTCAGTTGTAACTTTCATCGCTGTGTCACTAGCAAAGCATTTGCTTGCAGCCGAGAAAAAGCGTAAATCTTTCTCGCCATTTTCACTCTTCGATGCTGCGGCATACGTTAATTGACGCGCCGCTTCAACATTCATAGCCATATCTGCTAATAAAAATTGGATACCTTGAAAATCAAAAATCTCTTTACCGAATTGTTTGCGCTCGTGCGCATATTTAGTCGCAACATCAAGTGCGCCTTGGGCTAGACCAAGAGCTTGAGCGGCAATCGTGACTCTCGTGTGATCGAGAGTGTTCATGGCTAAAGCAAAACCTGCACCCACATCACTTATTCGGCGATCATCAGAGAGTTTTACGTTGTCGAAATAAACCTCGCGAGTTGGTGAACCTCTAAAACCCATCTTTTTTTCAGGGGCACCAAATGAGACGCCTGGATCGGATTTCTCGACAATGAATGCCGTTATGCCTTTTGACCCAAGTGTTGCATCGCCTTGTGCAATCACCGTATAGAACTCTGAAACTCCTGCATTTGAAATCCATTTCTTACTACCATTTAAAATCCAACCATCGCCATCGCGTTCTACTTTTGTTCGCAGGGCAGATGCATCAGAGCCAGCTTCAGATTCTGACAAGCAATATGAAAACCCTTTGCCCTGAGCTAGTTGAGATAGCCAGCGATTTTTTTGTTCATCGTTTCCGCCAAGAATTAGTGGCAATGATCCAAGTTTATTAACTGCAGGAATTAGTGATGATGAGCCACATACTCGAGCGACTTCTTCAATAATAATTACCGTTGCTAAAGCATCTGCGCCATCTCCCCCAAATTCAGCTGGAACATGGGCCGCAGCAAGGCCAGCCTTTTGAAGTGCATCGGCCGCCTCTTGTGGGTAGCGGTGCTCTTCATCAACTTCGCGCGCATAAGGTGCGATCTCTTTTTCAGCTAAAGCGCGGACGCTTGAGCGTAATTCTTGGTATTCACTTGGAAGTTCAAATAAATTTTCCATCAGGATTCATTCCTATCGCGCGCTGCTAGATCTTGTAAATACTTGTTATAGGTTGCCAATTCATCGGGTTCCCCCATTGCTGCGGCTCTCGCAACATTTTTATCAATTCGTAAAGCTTCTCGAGAGTCATCTTTCACCCAACTTATAAAAGTCGCAACCAGCGCAAGAAGGATTGGAATTTCTCCCATTGCCCAGCCAATGGAGCCGCCGATGTGCTGATCGGCCAATAGATCGGTTAACCATGCAGATTTAAGTGAAGCGAAATATCCGCCATCGATTAACGTTGATGAAGACATTAGCGCCACTGAGAAAAATGCGTGAATGCTCATGGCCGCGAAAAGAATAACTATACGGACCAAATGTGGCACTCGCCGAGGATTTGGATCGATACCGATAATTACATGGAAAAAAAGTATTCCTGCTAATAGGAAATGTATATTCATAAATAGATGACCGACATGGCTTTGCATCATCGAACCAAAAAGATTTGTAAAGTAGAGCGCAAATAGCGATCCATCGAAAAACGCCAAAGCAACTAATGGATTCGTATAAAAAATAGCTAACTTTGAATGCAAAGCGGCAAGAAGAGATCCTCGAACGCCACGTTCTTCAGGGTTTCGCCCCTGAGGCAAAGTGCGCAATGCCAAAGTGATTGGAGCGCCTAAAACAATTCCTATCGGTGCAATCATTCCTAGAATCATGTGCGCAACCATGTGATATGAAAATGCAAAGTGGGCATAAAGACCTAAGCCACCACTCGTTGCAAAATCAATTGCGGCAATTGCTAGAGCAAAAGAAATAGTTCGACCGACGGGCCATTTATCACCGCGGCGCGTTAAAACCACCACACCTTTTATATACAAGGCAACTGCAGTGATTAGAATTCCGATCATTAAAGCATCGGGTTCATAACTCCAAAATATCCGTGACCAGGTTGGAGCCGCAGGAGATGAAATTCCTGCAACTGTTAACGCCGGGTCAAATTCCACCCGACCTGGACGAAGAGGTGCTTGATTAGAGGATAGCCAAGCGCCCATTGCCACCGTTGAAATCATCACGATGCTTTCGGCGAAAATTAATTGACCAAAACCTTTCCAATTTATGGAATCGCGTTGTGCAAGATTCTTGCGGTGGGCATATCCAAAGCCAATCAACACCGTAGTTAAAACTATTTTCGCAATTACTACTTGTGCATACGTTGTATCCCAGGCAAGTTTGAAATCTAATCGGGCCCAAGCATTCACTGTTCCGCTGATAACAACGGCAATTACGCACCAAAGCGCGAGAATGCTAAAACGAGGAACGGCTAATGCTCGATCTTCAGGCTCCAATATTGCAATCGCTATAACTCCGCCGACCCACAAGGATAAAGCAACAACATGTATTACTAAGGATCCAATTGCTAATCCATGCGAACCACTTGAAGCCGAGTGGCTTTGAAAAATTGGTGCTACTAAGCCAATAATTGCAAAGATCAGAAGAAATATTGTCGTCAAAACCTTCTTGATACGCATTGCTACGGCGGCAATAACTAAACTAACAAGAGCTTCAAAAAGTAAGTATTGACCCAAAGTTATTTGTGTAATAAACGAGCGTAGAACTGTTGGATCCAAAGCAACTGAAATCGACTGACCTAAAATCGAAGCCAAAGTAAAAATAATCGTCCCGAAAGCACCAACTGCCCATGTCAAACTCGAAATCCATAAAATACTTCTTAGCTTTATTGCAGAAGTAGAGAGTCTTCCATTTTCATCTAGCAACAGAAATGCCATGGCAAGCAATGTTCCAATTACCGCAAAACTTCCAATTAACGATAGATATTTAAAAACTGTACTTAATGCGATCATCGGTCCCTAAATAGCTTACGGGTATAAAGAATTAGCCCAATGAAGATTAGGAGTGCCAAGAATAAAATGAAGAAAATAAAAATATTTGTTCCCCAACTACTGCTCGACGGTTTTTGAGTTTCAGTTGGTGTAGGTGTTGGGTCTATCGGAGTTATTTCGCTCGGAGATGAAAAGTTAAAAGTAAAAGAGCCTTGTAAAGGTGCTTCACCTTCAGAGTACAAAACATAAGAAACTCGATAAATTCCTGAAGCAACGAGAGGTTTCAATCCAATGGTTGCAGTCACATCGTTAATTGTTATTGTGCCGTCATCTACTCGCAGGCCAGCTGGGTCTGTAACTACAAGATCATTTCCGTCCGGCAATAATGCAACTTGAGTTGTAAGCGTGACTGATGTTGGCGCAGTCGTAAAAGTGGATCCGCCCACGGGTGAAGTCGAAATTAAAGAGTTAGCGTTAGCAGAAGCCATTCCAATAATGCCGAGAACAGCAACAAGGGCGCATACTTTCTTTAAAATGCTGATTTTCACTCTATATACCCCTCTCCTGTTCCCTTGAATTCGCGCCAATCGTCTCACCTCTTTAGACTTGGCATCTACCCTTTGGTCTATAAAACTTGATCAAATACAGAAGTTGGAGTGACAGTGCCTACATATCAATATGCCTGTAACGCCTGCGCCCATGAATTTGAGGTTTTTCAATCCTTTAGTGATGCCTCGCTCACACAGTGCCCAGAGTGCAAAGGTGATATTCGCAAGGTTTACTCTGCCGTCGGCGTTGTTTTTAAAGGCTCTGGATTTTATAAAACTGATTCAGTTAAAAGTAAATCTTCCAGCGATGTTGCAAAGCCCGCACCGGCTGCACCTGCCGCAGCTCCTGCCCCTAAGGCAGATTAATTCTCATGATGCGGCGGTTTATCTGACTTCATCTCTTCTTCACGTCGCAATGCCTCAGCCGCGGCATCAGAATCGATTTCATCTGATGTCACATTTGGAAACAGTTCGCTCATAGTTTCAAGTCTACAACCAAGGAGTAATCAAAGTGTTTGAAAAGCTAGGAAAGTTCATTGTTAAGCGTGCCAAGGTAGTTCTACTTGTTTTCATTTTGGCAACGCTTGCAGCAGGGGCTATCGGATCTCAAGCTTTTGGACGTCTAGATAGCGGTGGTTACTCCGACAAGAACAGTGAATCATCAAAGGCTGCTGATTATGTAATAAATAAATTTAAGGTCCAGGAGCCAATTGTTACCTTAGTTCTGGATTCAAAAACTAGTGTTACTGATCCCGAAGTTGCGGCAATAGGAACTGAACTTGAAAAGCAGGTCAAAGCTGTAGCTGGAGTTTCAAAGACTTATTCGTACTGGTCCACCGGTGGTGCGCCAACTATGAAATCAATTGATGGCAAAGCAGCATTTATTTTGATTTATGGAAATTTAAAGTCAGATGATTTCAAAGGACTTGGCAATCTTGGGGCTACTATTCAAAGCAAATTTGATGGCACATTTAAAGGGTTAGATGTTTATGCATCAGGTCCTGGAGTAGTTACACACGCCATTAATCATAAAATAGAGAAGGATTTAGCTTTAGCCGAATCCATTGCTATTCCATTAACTTTTATCCTTCTACTCTTTGTTTTTGGTGCACTTGTAGCTTCGGCAATGCCGCTTTTCGTTGGCGTTACAGCGATTCTTGGCTCATTCTTTTTAATCTATCTTTTCATGCAATTTACAAGCGTGAGCATTTTTGCTCTCAATTTAATAACAGGTCTTGGCCTTGGACTAGGAATCGATTACGCCTTATTAATGGTTAATCGTTTCCGCGAGGAATTGCATCATGGCAAAAGCGTTGCCGAATCGGTTGAAGTCACCGTTGCAACTGCTGGAAAAACAGTTTTCTACTCTGGTTTAACTGTTTTCGTGACCATGGCGTCACTCTTATTTTTCCCACTTAACTTTTTAAAATCATTTGGTTTAGCAGGAGTTGCAGTAATTTCCCTTGCTGTCAGCGGAGCGATTTTTGCACTTCCAGCTTTGCTTGCCGTCCTTGGTCATAAAGTTGATAAAGGTGTTATTCGCAAAAGTGCCATCACGCCAAAAGAAGATGGCCGTTGGGCTCACACGGCCCGCAATGTAATGAAACGACCGATCCCAGTTGTGATTGCATGTTTAGCGCTTCTTGGAATTTTGGCAGCACCTGTTGTAAATATTGCATTTGCTCAAGTTGATTCCCGTGTACTCCCGGCATCGGATCGCGCAGCAATCTCTTCAAAAGTAATCGACACTCGTTTCGATGGTTTGATTGGAAGCCCAATTGAAGTTGTTGTCCCAAATGGTGTTGGTCGAGAAAGTGAAATCAACGCCTTCCTAAATGAAGTGAAAAAAGTTGATGGCATCGTCCGAGTTGGAGCTCTAGAAACTTACGGAAAAGATATTCGCGTCCAAGTAATTTCATCTAAAGGTTCTCGCACAACTTCTTCAGAAGTTGTCATTCATGACATTCGCAAACTAAATGTGCCAACCGGAACGCTTATTGGCGGTTCAGCAGCAGATTTCACTGATTCTCAAGATGGAATCGCAAAAACCCTGCCAATCTCTCTGGGTTGGATCGCACTTACTGTCTTAATTCTTATTTTCATCTTCACCGGCTCAATAATCCTGCCAATAAAAGCCGTACTTCTAAATGCCATGTCCCTTTTCGCAACCCTTGGTGCAATCACATGGATCTTTATTGATGGACACTTAAAGTGGCTCGTTGGAGATTTCACGGTAACCGGAACCCTTGATACGGGCTCTGTCATCCTTGTTGCCGTTGTAGTTTTTGGTCTATCCATGGACTACGAACTCTTCTTGCTCTCACGCATTCGTGAAGAGCATTTAACCGGTAAATCTAATATTGAATCTGTGGCCGTCGGTCTACAACGATCTGCGCGCATCATCACCGCAGCAGCTATGTTGTTAGCAGTTGTCTTTGCAACTTTTATGACTAGTGGTGTTACCTCAATCAAGATGCTTGGTTTTGGTGTTTCGCTAGCAGTTATATTAGATGCCACGATTGTTCGTGCCCTTTTGGTTCCTGCCCTTATGCGTTTATTTGGTGAACGCAACTGGTGGGCTCCTAAATGGATGCAGCGATTTACTTTAAAACATTAATCGGTGTCCCCGGCGGGAGTTGAACCTGCGACCTACCGCTTAGGAGGCGGTTGCTCTATCCACTGAGCTACGGGGACCTGCATACAACATGGGCAATCTTGTCATGAATTAATGACGGGTCTAGACTGGCAAAAACAATAGAAAAGGATGTTATTTCCTCATGAGGGGCCAGCAATGAAGGCGCTAGTTATAGGCGCGGGCGGAGTTGGCAGAGCTATTGTCAACATTGCATCTCGCAAATCATTTATTAAATCTATGGTCATCGCAGATCGTGAATTAGCGCGAGCCGAACAGGCCGTTGCCCGTGTCAAAGATTCCAGGTTTTCGGCGGCAGAAGTTAATGCTGCAGAACTTGAAGATATTCGCGCATTGATTCGCAAGGTGAAACCAGATGTTGTGATTAATGCTGTTGATCCCCGTTTTGTTATGCCTATTTTCTTATCGTGCGAAATTGAAAATACTAATTACATCGATATGGCAATGTCTTTGTCGCGCCCACATCCTCACTATCCAAACTCTGAAACTGGCGTGAAGTTGGGTGATGAACAATTTGCGCGCGATTGGAATTGGAAAGAGCGCGATATCTATGCACTTGTCGGCATGGGAATCGAACCCGGTATGAGTGATGTATTTGCTCGCTATGCTGCCGATTATCTTTTCTCAGTCATCGATTCGATAACAATTATGGATGGATCTAATTTAACTGTTGAAGGTTATGACTTTGCTCCATCGTTTTCTATCTGGACAACTATCGAAGAATGTTTAAATCCTCCAATTGTTTGGGAAGATGGCCGTGGTTGGTATACGACTGAACCATTTAGTGAGATAGAAACCTTTGATTTCCCTGAAGGTATCGGACCAGTTGAATGCGTCAACGTAGAACACGAAGAAGTTATTTTAATTCCTCAAAAAGTAGACGCCAAGAAAGTTAATTTTAAATACGGTCTTGGTGCGCAGTTCATTACTACTTTGAAAACTATTCATATGTTGGGAATGGATCGCAAAGATCACGTCGATGTTCAAGGAATTTCAGTTTCGCCCCGTGATTTACTTGCCGCATCTTTGCCAGATCCTGCAACGTTAGGTTCGCGCATGAAAGGTAAAACATGTGCTGGCGCATTAGTTAAAGGTTTAGACAAAGATGGCAAACCGTATGCGTGTTACATGTATAACGTCGTTGATAACGAGTGGTCGATGGCCGAATATGGCGATCAAGCAGTTGTATGGCAAACCGCAATAAATCCGGTGATTGCAATGGAGTTAATCCATAATGGGCAGTGGAAGCCAGAAGGCGTAGCTGGCCCTGAATGGTTTGATGCCAAACCATTCCTTGATTCACTTGAATCATATGGAACTGAGTGGAAAATCCGTGAAGAAACAATTTGAT
>CAIQRN010000034.1 GCA_903874255.1 uncultured Actinomycetes bacterium | reverse complement strand
CTAAAGTTCGTTTACCCATCAGATTATGTTCTTCAAGCACCTCCTTACATCAACGCAATCAACGCAAAGTCTCCTAACTGTGCAAATGCACGTTTGTGGCAAGAGTTTGTCTATTCACAGAACAAGGGAAAGACTGCTAAGCAGATTACTGCCGCAGATCTAAAACTCTCAGGTTCTAAGTTGTTTGCAAAGTTGCAGGGTGGTCAGAACTACTTCATGCAATCTGGAGCAGATCCAATCATGTCTAAGGCGATGACAACGAAAGGCCTTCTAGTTGATTCTCTTCTAGATTTCCAGGTTCCTTCAACAGCTAAGGTCGTTGGTCCTCCAACAATCTCAGATGTACTAGCAGCACGTGAACAGATCATTTCTTCATGGGCGAGCTTGTAAAAAGAATATATGGGCTTTAAATTCAAAGGGGAAGGCGCGTCTACAAGGGGTCGCGCCTTCCTCACTTTTTCTCCCAGAAGCTTTCTTCCGGCGATTCCATTTTTGCTCATTTTCGGGTACTTCTTTCTCTTCCCGATATCACGTCTAATTTACGTAGCTTTTTTATCCAACGAAAACACGTTAACTTTTAGTAACTTTGTAACTGCCTTTCAAGAGCCTTATCGAACTGGTTTTATTAACTCTATAAGGATTGGGCTTTTCTCTGCCGGAATTACTGCAATACCCGGAGCAATCGCAGCTTATTTTATTGAAACACGGGGCCCATCAAAACTGCGAAGGACTATTGCAGTAATGAGTGGCGTTTTAGCCAATACCGGTGGTGTGCCATTAGCCTTTATGTTTACTGCTGCAATTGGCCTTCAAGGACAACTCACTAAGGCTTTAAAAGCTGCCGGCTGGGATATCTATTCGGGACATTTTTCACTAGGTACATTTACAGGACTCTTGATTGTTTATCTATATTTTCAACTTCCGCTGATGGTCATTGTTTTCTCTCCCGCAATTGTTTCATTGCGCACAGAGTGGATTGAGGCGGCTCGTAATTTGGGAGCCAATCAATTCAACTATTGGATACGCATCGGTGTCCCATTACTCTTCCCGAGCTTTATCGCCTCATTTCTCTTACTTTTTGCTAGCGGCTTTTCAGCTTATGCAACGGCCAACGCTCTTACAGTTGGAAATCTTCCACTTACTCCACTTCAAATCGGTGGGCTACTAGATGGCAATGTTTCGGCCCAACAGTTAAACTTGGGTAAGGCCTTAGGTGTTGTAATGATCCTAATTTCAGCGATGGCCGTTGTTCCCTACTTAGTCATACAACGTCGCGCAGCTAAGTGGCAGCAGCGATGAAGAGGCGCATAGATATTCCACTTGTTGCAACGCTTTCAGTATTAGGTTTCTTTGTTTTCATTCCCATGCTTTCGGCCTTCGAATTCTCAATAAGAACGCCGCTCAAAGGTGGTTATGGCTGGGATCAATATATCTGGGCAGTTACTGAAGAAGACTTTATGCATTACATCCTGCGTTCTGGTTGGTTAGCAGCAGTTACAGTAGTGATCACTTTGTTGATTTTGGTACCGACTCTCACATGGCTTCACTTGAGCCAGTCAAAGATTCGCCCACTTATTGATGGACTCTCTCTTTTACCACTGGTAATTCCTGTAGTGGCATTTGCAGTTGGTGCACAGATTTCATTTCCTGAATTTATGCAGAACACAGTATTAGAACTCCCATTTCTCTACTTTGTTTTAGCACTTCCATATGCTTACCGATCACTTGATATCGGTTTGAGTTCGATCCCACTCAAGACTTTAACCGAGGCTGCACGAAGCACTGGTGCAAACTGGCTAAAAACTATTACCGCGGTAATTATTCCGGTAATTCGCGGTGCAGTGATGGCAACAGTGGCATTGACCTTTGCACTCTCCCTTGGTGAATACACGTTAACAGTTCTACTTCACTGGGACACATTCCCAACGTGGGTTACATATGTAGCTCAAGAAAATCTTCTCGGAGCAATTGCAATCTCGATGATGTCCCTAATTATTCCATTCTTGGTTTTAACTGGATTAACGTTGTTAGCACCTGAACGTTCAGCTCAAAGGAGAAAATAATGTCGAGCAAAAGTCTGACACTAAAAAACGTGACAAAGAAATTTGGAAGCGTTCTGGCCTTGGATAACTTTAATCTTGAGGTAGGTGTGGGCGAACTCGTGGCACTGCTTGGCCCATCAGGATGCGGCAAAACAACTGCCCTACGTGTGGTGGCAGGGCTTGAAAATCAAGACTCCGGAAATCTATATGTGGGCGATAAGGATCTTTCAGAAACCCCGGCCCATAAACGCAACATGGGTATGGTCTTTCAGGCCTACTCACTTTTTCCAAATCTGACAGTTGAGGAAAATGTTGCATTTGGTTTACAGATGCGCAAAGTAAGCAAGCATGAGCGTAAGAAGAAGGCTGAAAGCCTTCTTGAGTTGGTGGGGCTGCCAACGCAAGGCCAGAGGTTTACCTATCAACTTTCTGGTGGGCAGCAACAGCGCGTAGCACTAGCCAGGGCATTAGCTTTTGAGCCGGAGATTCTTTTGCTGGATGAACCATTATCTGCCTTAGATGCACAGGTGCGCGTTAATTTGCGCGAAGAGATTCGCAGGTTGCAGTTATCACTAGGAACAACAACACTCTTTGTAACCCATGACCAAGAAGAAGCGATGGCGATATCAGATCGCGTAGGGGTCATGAGCCATGGTCAATTAGAGCAGATAGATACTCCAGACACTTTGTACAACAAACCGGCAACAAGCTTCGTCGCTAGCTTTGTTGGCACAATGAATCGCATACCGACACAACTAAGTGATGGTCAAGTTCAACTATTTGGTAAGAATTTCCCCGCACTTAAGAGCAGTAACGAATCAGGATCAGTAATTGCATTAATCCGTCCTGAATCAATCGGGATAACCGCAGGCAGCCAAGATCACAACGCCAAAGTTCTAACCCGTTTATTTATGGGAGCTTCTTCAAATATTGTCTGCCAGGCTATCGATGGGACAATCATTCAATCACTCATGAGTAGTAACGAGTCAGGGGATTTACACCCTGGTTCTGAAGTTAAACTAGAAGTTCTCAATAAGGAAGTACTAGTAACTAATGCCTAGTACCGCCAAAAGCAGAATTGTTCGTTCAAGTTGTAGCCCAAATACTCATTGGAAAGATCTTTTTCTTGATAAAGGTGAGCAGCCACTTGGAGAAGAACCGCTAAATGCACATGTAATTGCGGCTTTTATTCAGTTAAGTGATATTCATATCTGCGATGCTGCATCACCGGCACGACTAGAGTTTCTTGATCGCATTGCAGATCCCGATAATCCATTGTCAGCCATGGTTCCTTATATCGGCACTTATAGGGCGCAAGAGTTCTTAACTACTCAAGTTCTAGAGGCGATGGTTGAAGCTGCCAATCAAATAAAGAAAGCGCCATTAACTGGCGCGATTATTGATGCTGTCGTTATAACCGGTGACGTTGTCGATAACGCACAAAGTAACGAGCTGAATTGGTATAAAACATTGCTTGACGGAGGTTTAGTACACCCAAAAAGTGGTGACCCGTTGCGTTCTGAAGCATCGCACTCATCAAATGCCAATCTATATGACATTCATTATTACCATCCGGATGGTCCACCAACGGGATTGCCTGAAGACCGGCCCCATATCCTTCATGAATTTCCACATTTCAAGGGTGCTTTAGCAGCATCAGAAAGTGAATTTACTGCACGAGGATTAAAGCATAAATGGTTAGCTGTACATGGCAATCACGATGCATTGTTGCAAGGCACGGCTGTGCCAACTTCTGAATTGAATCTCGTTGCACAAGGCTCACAAAAACTATCAGGACTAAAAGATTTCGCAGATCTTGCAGATCTATTTACTGGCTTTGGCGAAGTTGGTCCTGCGGTTTATCCAGGAGTCGACCACTTTACAACTAATGAAGTTACTGCCGATGAGCGTCGCGCACTTCTAAATTTAGAAGAGTGGGTGGACATACACACAAACTGCAATCACGATCACGGACTTGATAAAGAACAATCACAGACCGCCTACTGGTATCGAAATATTGGATCAGAGTTGCGTTTAATTGCACTTGATACAGTTAATCGGTTTGGTGGATGGCAAGGTTGTATTCATCGACAACAGTTTGAATGGCTCAGTCACCTCCTCGAAGAGTCAAAAGAAAAGTACGTTGTAATCACCTCACACCACCCACTTGAAAATCTCTTTAATGGCTATGTTCCTGAAGGTCAGTCCACGCCTGCTCTTGAGCGAGAAGTTCAGGAGCTCCTTGAGAAATTTCCAAATGTCATTCTTTGGTTCTCTGGTCATGTCCATGATCACAAAATCGCTGCAAGAAAAAACAGCGATGGCTCACATGGATTTTGGGAGATTCGGACGGGGTCTCACATCGACTGGCCACAACAATCACGAACTATTGAAATCGTAAAATCCAACAATGGAAAGATTGCAATCGGCACTGTCGTTTTTGATCATGCAGGCCCTGTCGTATTTAACGGCACACCAGAGGAGCTAGCGGACCCAATCGCATTGGCCGGGCTCTCGCGCCTTTTATCTGCCAATGACTGGCAACGCCAATCTGCGGGTCCATTCAATATTGAACTACTG
>CAIQRN010000033.1 GCA_903874255.1 uncultured Actinomycetes bacterium | reverse complement strand
CGTTCTTTATTTCCCTTACCCAGTACTTGAATAGTTTGGCGATTGTAATCAATATCGCCTAGATCTAAACCGCATAACTCGGCTACACGTGCTCCTGTGGCATATAAAAGTTCCACTATCGCGACATCTCGAAGGGATTGCGATGACTCTTCTTCATTTGCTCTCAATGAAATGGAATCCATGACAACCTTCGCATCATCGATTCCAAGAACTTGTGGAAGTGTGCGATGTGCTTTCGGTGTAGCTAAAGTTGCGCCAACATCTTTTGAGAGAAAACTATTTTTTACTGCCCATTTAGTGAAGAGTCGAATCGATACAGCTCGCCTTGAAACCGTGGTTCGCGATGAACCTTTTACTTGTTGATTCGCCAGCCACGAACGGAGATGTCCAAGCTCTAGTTTAGAAATATCGGCTACACCCAAATTTTCAAGGTGGGCAAGTAATGATGAAAGATCACCCAGATAGGCACGAATTGTGTGTTCTGAGAGATTGCGTTCTGCCACTAAGTGGTGTTGAAAAGCAATAAGGATCTTTTCAAATTCTTCTCTCACAAAGCAAGACTACCTCTCCCCGAAGTCTGGGAGAGGTAGCTTGGACCTGCTTTTTGTATTTTAGATCTTGGAGATTGTGATTGTTCTAATCACCTTATTGTTCAAGAGGACGCGAACTTGCATCCCTACTTTGAGAAGTAGTGAACTCTTTAGGCTGACTGTTCGTGTAACTAACGCGTTGCCATCGGCATCGAGGATTACATGATAAAAGTCAACATAACTCCAAACAACCTTGCCCTTAACTACAGATATTGTACCAAACTGCACGGTGGCAGATTCGTAAGCATATTTGTAGGAAAGGTCCAGAGTGATCTTATTTCTTTGAGCAAGACCAGTCACCGTAACTATGCTGATTGTATTTTTTACACTCAACGCATCTGCGGCAGCCTTTTGCGCTGCTGCATCAGCAAGTAACTTGTCGGCGGCAGCTTTATCAGCAAGTGCTTGATCAGCTGCAGCCTTAGCGGCTGCTGCATCGGCAATTACCTTGTCAGCTGCTGCTTTATCAGCGGCCAACTTATCGGCAATAACTTTTGCTGCAGCTGCTGCAACAGCATCTGAATCACTTACTGTCAGTGTGAATACTGCAGATGTTGCTGAGTAGTAGTTTCCATCAGCGGCTTTGGTCGCTGTTATTAAACAGCTTCCAGTTGCGATTGCAGTGACAACACCGGCTGTTACTGAACAGATTAGTAGTGTCGTAGTTACGTAAGTTAGCGCGCCAGATCCAGAGCCACCCGTGGTGCTTAATGTGGTGGTCTTAGTAAGCTGAAGCGTTGTTGCCGCAGGCACTACAACTAATGCAACTTGTGCATAGTAATAAGTTGGTGGCACGGCTACTGCAGAAATCAAGAAAGTCTTGATTACAGGTGATGCTGCAGAATATATTCCGGCGCCAGCTTGTGATGCTGCCAAAGAACAATTTCCTGCTGCAACTGCATGTGCTTTCAAAGCAACAATAGTACAAACACTAGGTGTAGTACTTGCAACCGTCACTGTCAGTGCTGAGTCTGAAGTTGCGGTTAGCGTTTGATCGCTATCGCCAACTGTCATCGCTGCAGGTTGTGTGAATGTGATCAGTTGAGCTGCTCCAGCTAAGACAGATGCCCAAGTGGCACCTGTTTCGGAGAGCACGCTAATTGTTGCGCTGTATGCATAACCATTGACATCGGTTACGGTAATTACAGCACTAGTTGGCTTAGCAAGTGGAGTCCAGGAAGTATCTCCTAAGTTCCAAGTGCTACTTGTTGTATAAGTTCCAGTCTTGACTCTAAATGCAGAGCTATAAGACTTTGATGTGGCAGGTGATACGAATGCTGCATTGAAAGAAGCTGCTGATTTGGATGTGTTGGTAACTAATGTAGTTCCACCATCCTTAAGAACAACACTTACAGAAGCAACATCTGCGATCCCCGCACCACTTAATGCAAATCCCACTGAGATTCCAAAGTAATCAGCGGCTGCATTGGTGTTGAAGTTCTCACCAGTAACGGTGATTCCAAACAAACTAGCCCAAGTACCTGTTGTATCTGAAAGTAGTGAGAGTGTTGTGGTGTACTCATATCCATAGATATCAGTAACTGTGACAAGCGCACTTGCTGGTATAACGCCAGCAACCGGGCTCCAAGAGCCGAGGTTCCAAGTGCTACTTGTTGTGTAAGTACCAGTTTGAACTCTAAATGCAGAACTGTAATGTCCTGCAGCTGAGTTAAAACTGCTTGCTGACTTAGATGTGTTGGTAACTAAAATGTTTCCGCCACTATCTTTGAGAGAAATACTTACTGACGCAACATCTGCGATTGCAGTTCCGCCAAGTGCAAAGCCCACTGAAATTCCATTGTAGGCAGCTGATTTATTGGTGTTGAAATTCTCACCAGTAAGGGTGATAGCTACTGCACCCAGTGTGTAGGTATAGGCACCAGTTAATGAGGCGGTTCCAAAGTTATTTATAACCGCGATATTTACTAGACCTAAAGCATGTTCTGGGGTTTTAACAGTGATGGAAGTTGAACTTACAACGACCATATCTGTTCCAGCTACTCCACCGAATGTCACACTTGTTGCTCCAGAGAAATTACTGCCGGTCAATGTGACCGTTGTTCCACCAGCATTTAAACCTGTAACTGGAGAGATTGAAGTAATTGTTGGAGTAGTTAAGTATGTGTATCCGACACTTGCTGTGGCAGATCCATTATGAGGTGTAGCAATCACTACGGCGACAATGCCAGCGTTGTGTGCAGGCGCTGTAACTGTAATTGAGGTTGAACTATTTACAACCATTGCTGTTCCAAGAACTCCATCAAATCTCACAGTTGTTGCACCGGTGAAATTAGTGCCAACGATTGTGACCACTGTGCCACCGGCAATTGGGCCAGTAGCTGGTGTTATTGAAGTGATAGCAGCATTTGCAGCAGTTGCAGCAAATACTGCAGTTACAACTCCTGAACCTGCACTATTGGTAACTGTTGTTGCACCTGCGACCGTAAAGAAATTGGCAGGTACATGAGCCAGTGTGTAATCACCAACTGCAGTAAGAGTAATAGTGGCCGTATAGCCAACTGCTCCTACAAATGATGAAACAAGTGTTGGAGCCCAAGTAACTGTCCCGGTAATTTGGCTCGTTGTAGTTGCAATCGCTACAGGTGTAGCTCCAATAACTGGGGCTGTGACTCCACCTATCGCGGCTGTATAAACTCCCCAACCCTCTGCATAGAAGGTATAGATGCCATCGTTTGTGCCATCGATAATTCCTATTTTATTGTTGGTAACAGTTGCAGCAACAGAGTGTGTTGTTGCATAGGTTTGCTTATTGACAACTGTGTCAGCACCATAGAGCAAGAGTTTTAACTCTGAATCGTAGGTGGTGGTTCCAATTGTGAGGGCTGGATAGTTAGCAACTAATGCACCCTGCATTCCGATCAGGTATGAATGAGCACCAGAGGTATTAGGAGCATTGAAGTCGAAAGTGTCACCGGCAAAAGTAATTAGACCGGCGCCAGATTGTGCATAGACACCGTACTGCTGGGTACCTGTTGCAACTGCTAATCCCCATGAAATATCGGAACTGTTTAAGGTCAAAGTAGCCCCTGCATTAACGTTAAAACCAACGTTATTTTCACCAGGTGTATTGAGCACCATGGTGATGTTATTGGCGGTTAATTGAGATGTTCCTTGAACCATTACTCCATAATTTCCATCTCCAACTTGATGAACTACTCCAGTCAGAGTTAAATCACCCAGAACTACTGCAGATGCAATGCCTGATGTGGTTATTCCTGCGCCAGAAAGTGTGAAGTCATTTCCATGAACAGTTACAGAACGTGCAATAGATAGATCAGAAGTTAAGGTTATATTCTTTCCGATATAAATATCTGTCGCATTTGTTAATAGAGCAGCTTTCAATTGACTTTCGGTATTCATTCCCCAGCCGTTAGCTGCATAGTAGGTATAGATGCCATCATTTGTGCCATCGATAATTCCTATTTTGTTGTTGGTCGCAGTTACATCAACAGAGTGTGTTGTTGCATAGGTCTGCTTGTTGACCACTGTGTCAGCACCATAGAGCAAGAGTTTTAACTCTGAGTCATAAGTGGTGGTAGCAATCGTGACAGGTGGGTAGTCGCTAACTAATGCACCTTGCATACCGATTAGATATGAATGCGCACCAGAAGTATTTGGAGCATTGAAATCAAAAGTATCACCCGTAAAGGAGATTGCTCCCGCACCAGATTGTGCATAGACACCGTACTGCTGGGTGCCTGTTGCAACTGCTAGTCCCCAAGAAATATCTGAGGTATTCAATGTCAAAGTAGCTCCAGCATTTACGTTGAAGCCCACGTTATTTTCACCAGGAGTATTAAGCAGCATGGACACACTGGTAGCGGTCAAATGGGAAGTTCCCTGGACCATTACTCCGTAATTTCCATCGCCGGCTTGGTGAACCACTCCATTTAGATGCAAATCAGAAAGGGCAACGTCATCAGCAGTTCCTGAAGTGACAATTCCAGCACCAGAGAATGCGAAACCATTTCCATGAATACTTACTGCATGATCAATTGCTAGATCAGAAGTTAGAGCGATATCTGCTCCGACATAGATGTTTGTAGCATTAGTCAATAGCGCGGCGCGTAATTGACTTTCATTTTTCATTCCCCATCCACCAACTGCGTAATAGGTATAGATGCCATCATTTGTGCCATCGATAATTCCTATTTTGTTATTGGTCGCAGTTACATCAACAGAGTGTGTCTGCGCGTATGTCTGCTTGTTGACAACTGAGTCAGCACCGTAAAGCAATAGCTTTAACTCTGAGTCATACGTGCTTGCCGTTCCAGTAAAAGTAATAGTTGGATAATTGGCAACGAGTGCACCTTGCATACCGACTAGATATGAATGGGCCCCGGACGTATTAGGAGCATTGAAATCAAAGGTGTCTCCCGTGAAAGTGATTGCAGTTGCACCAGATTGTGCATAGACGCCATATTGCTGCGTACCAGTTGCAACATTTGCTCCCCACGAAATATTTGATTCATGCAGCACCAGTGATGAACCTGATGCAACATTGAAAGCATCATTATCTTTACCGGGTGCGTTAAGGACCATTACAACATGATGGGCCGTGAGTGCAGATGCACCCTGAATCATGACGCCATAGTTTCCATCCGGTTGTGAGACGAAACCATTGAGATCTAAATGATTAAGAGAAACCGTTGCACCACCTTGAATAATAATTCCATGGCCATAAAGAGTTGCACTTGGTGCAACACCATCGCCACCATTGACGGTCATGCTGTGATTTATTACTAAATCGGCGGTCAATGTGATGTTTGCCGCAATGGTAATTACCGTGACATCAGAATTGATACCAGCAGCAATCAAATCAGCTGAAGTGCTCACTGATGGTGTAGTTGCATTAGCCGATGGAACAGCAGCAAAGACAGTTGTTATTAGGGCTAATGTCAACAACCTCGACAGTTTTTTGATGGTAGATCTTTTCGATCTTTGATTTATTGCCATGATTGTTGACATGGTATTTACTCCGGTCTA
The DNA here is from genome assembly GCA_903874255.1 of uncultured Actinomycetes bacterium. Classification (GTDB taxonomy): domain Bacteria; phylum Actinomycetota; class Actinomycetes; order Nanopelagicales; family Nanopelagicaceae; genus Planktophila. The sequence continues at coordinate 3,351 of CAIQRN010000033.1, read as the reverse complement.
AACATTAATCAGAGTTGATTAATGACTTCAGGGCGAGTGTGTTCGCAACTAAGTTGTGAAAGTGATAATTGTCCGGTCATGAACTTGTCATCTTAATATTTACGGGGGTTATCCGACACTGGCCGTGGTGACACTCATAAAAATATTTTGAGCGCGCACTAAAAGCTTACGTGGGGGATATCGCATTGAATTCAAATAACTTTGTCAGTACTTGTCCATAGAATTACATTCATCAACTGAGATTGATTTTGAATAAACACATCAACTGTTTTTCAAACCATCGAAAAGAGTTTCACAATGTTTCTACCCTATGTATCCGAGTTTGTAGAGTTTCTATCGATCAAAGAACATACATTGGAGGAGATTCTTGCCCACATGGTTTTGCGGGTTTTGAGACCGTTAGAAGCCACGTCGGCCTTTATGTCCCAACTCAGTGCGGAAAATGTAATTGAAAATGTTGGCCAATTTGGTCTTACTCGAGAATCCATCAGCGAATACCCTGATTTATATAGCTTGCAGGATAAGTATCCCGTCTGTGATTCAATCAGAAATCGTAAAATTGTTTGGATCACTACCTTACCTAATTGGCCAGAGGATTATCCGGCTTTGAAAAATGCACCACATCTATCTGGTGAAAAAACTTTCGTATCTTTTCCAATCGAAAAATGTGGAACCCCCGTTGCTGTTTTAGGCATTTTCTGTAAACCAGTTATTCACCCTGACGCTGAAATTGAAGCTTTTCTCAAGGCCATCGGTGCACTTTTTTCACTACATGTTTATCGCAAAATTGACTCTCCCCCAGAGCTTCGCAATGCTGAGATAAAACCAACAATTGAAAGGCCTGGCGTGCCACATCGCCAACTCACAGAACGACAATATTTGATTTTGAAGATGATGAGCGAAGATCGTACAAATCAAAATATCAGTGAGCTGCTTGGTTACTCTGAATCCACAATCCGTCAAGAGACGGTCAAAATTTTTGCAAACCTAAACTGCAATGGACGTGAGGAAGCCTCTAAGATTTATAAGGCTGGAGTTTTTCGCACACCTGTCGTTGCCTAAATTATTCTGGTTTGCGTCCTTGGCGAAGTAAACCGAAAGTCACGGCATCTTCTAACGCCATGGCAGATGCAGCAATAACATTTTCATGAACTCCAACGGTGTTCCATTCGCCTTTGCCATCACTAGTTTCAACAAGGACTCGAGTAACCGCACCTGTTCCGAGACGTCCCTCAAGGATGCGAACTTTGTAATCAGTAAGTTCTAGAACTTCAAGTTCGGGATAGAGAACCTTAAGACCTGTGCGCAATGCATTATCAAAAGCATTCACTGGTCCATTACCAACTCCGGTACATGAAATCTGCTTACCCATGGCAGTTACTTTGATTTGCGCCTTGGTAAGAATGCTTTGATCCTCTGAGCGCTCAACGGTTGTGAGCCAGTGATCGATAGTGAAGAACGATGGTCGCTTTCCATTTATCTCTTCATGAACAAGAAGTTCAAATGAAGCATCAGCGGCCTCAAAGGTAAAACCGCGTGATTCCATTTCCTTGACGCGATCAACAATACGACCGATTAACTCTTTATCGCCGCCAAGGTCAACGCCGAGTTCCTGCGATTTCAATTCGATTGACGCACGTCCAGCCATGTCAGAAACCAACATGCGCATATCGTTTCCAACTGACGCTGGATCTTCGTGTTGATACAGCGAAGGATCTACTTTAATTGCACTGGCATGTAAGCCGGCTTTATGCGCAAAAGCTGAAACGCCAACGTATGGTTGACGACCACTTGGTGCCACATTGGTAACTTCGGCAACTGCGTGTGAAATTCTGAACGCTTCTTGAAGTGCGTTTTTAGGCAAGACAAGTTGATGTTTCTTAAGTTCTAGGTTGGCAACAATCGTTACTAAATCTGCGTTACCTGTGCGTTCTCCATAACCATTAATCGTTCCTTGAACATGGGTTGCACCTGCGGCTACTGCTGCCATCGAATTTGCTACTGCACAACCCGTGTCGTTGTGGCAGTGAATACCGAGGCGGGCAGAACTTGCAGTTAGAACATCATGGACCACTTGTGACAATTCATCGGGCAACATTCCACCGTTTGTATCGCAGAGTGCAATCACATCGGCACCTGCTTCTGCGGCTACACGCACAACTTCAAGTGCATATGCACGGTTGCTGCGGTAGCCATCAAAGAAATGTTCGGCATCTAGAAATACACGTTGTCCTTCTTGTATTAAATGTGTGACTGAGTCACGAATCATTTCTAAGTTTTCATCCAAGGTTGTTTTTAAAGCTAGATCTACGTGGCGATCAAAAGCTTTTGCTACCAAAGTAACAGCCGGTGCACCTGAGTCACGAAGTGCGCCAAGTAATACATCATCTGCAGCTTTTGCGTTAGGGCGACGTGTGGCACCGAAGGCTACAAAAACAGCATTCTTTAGTTGCAATTCCTTTTTAGCGCGAGCAAAGAACTCGGTATCTTTTGGATTAGCACCAGGCCATCCACCTTCGATAAATCCAACACCAAGTTCATCTAAGTGACGCGCAATTGCTAGCTTGTCATGAACTGAGAGATTTAAACCTTCTTGCTGTGCACCATCACGCAATGTGGTGTCATATATATGGAAAGCATCTGAGACTGGCATTAGATAACCTTTTTAACCCAACCGTGTGTATCAACAATTGTTCCATGCTGAATACCAAGGAGATGATTTCTGATTTGCATTGTGATTCTTCCGGGTTGGCCGTCTCCAGTTACCCACGTTCCCATCGCGCTCTTTGCCGAACCGACGGGTGAAACAACTGCAGCGGTTCCGCAGGCAAATATTTCAGTGATTTCACTGCTAGCAACGCCTTCGCGCCAATCATCAATGCTCAACATTACTTCAGCAGTTTTGTAACCAAGATCTTTTGCAACACTAAGAATCGAATCGCGAGTGATTCCTGGAAGTAATGTTCCAGTTAATTGTGGCGTAATGACGGTTGCATCAGCACCTTTACCTTTTACAAAGTAAAGATTCATGCCGCCCATTTCTTCAACCCATTTACGCTCTTTTGCATCAATCCAAACTACTTGATCGCAGCCCTCTTTGGCCGCCGCTTTTTGTGCCACAAGTGATGCCGCGTAATTTCCACCGCACTTTGCTTCACCTGTTCCGCCTTGTGCCGCACGCACGTATTCCGTTGAAATCCATACGGAAACAGCTTTCGATGGATCAAAATACGCACCGGCAGGTGTTGCAATAAGAATGTATGTGGCTTTGTTAGTTGGGCGAACTCCCAAACCGACTTCTGTGGCAATCATGAATGGACGAATGTATAAAGATTCACCCACTTTATTGGG
>CAIQRN010000032.1 GCA_903874255.1 uncultured Actinomycetes bacterium | reverse complement strand
TGGGGTACTAATCCAGGCCAAGGTGCATCACTGAGTGCAAATGTTCCCAACCCTGCAGAAATTGCAGATCCAGAGGCGCGCAGTGCGGCAGAACGTGCGCTTGTATATATGGGCCTTGAAGCTGGAACCCCATTGAAAAAGATAGCCATAGACACTGTTTTCTTAGGCTCTTGCACAAATGGACGAATCGAAGATTTACGTGCAGCAGCCGACGTTATCAAGGGCAAGAAAATTGCCTCAACGCTTCGCATGCTTGTTGTGCCCGGTTCTGCCCGTGTGCGACTAGAAGCCGAAGCCGAAGGCCTAGATAAAGTATTTATTGAAGCTGGGGCTGAATGGCGAAATGCAGGATGTTCAATGTGTCTTGGCATGAACCCTGATCAATTAGCAGTGGGAGAGCGATCAGCTTCTACATCAAATCGAAATTTTGAAGGCCGCCAAGGTAAGGGCGGTCGTACTCACTTAGTAAGCCCATTAGTAGCAGCGGCAACTGCACTTCGTGGAACTCTTTCATCGCCTGCCGATCTTTAAGGAGATATGAAAAAATGGATAAATTTCTAAGTCATACAGGTACCGCAGTTCCTCTGCGTCGCAGCAATGTTGATACTGATCAGATAATTCCTGCAGTTTATTTAAAGCGAGTTACTCGCAGTGGTTTTGAAGATGGTCTTTTTGCAGCTTGGCGCAATGATCCAGAATTCGTTTTGAATCAACCTCAGTACAAAGCGGGCACAATTCTTGTTGCTGGCGTGGATTTTGGTACTGGCTCATCGCGTGAGCACGCGGTCTGGGCGTTGCAAAACTATGGTTTTAAAGTCGTGATTTCATCTCGCTTTGCCGATATTTTCCGGGGTAATTCGCTAAAAGGTGGTTTGCTTACAGTGATTATTGACCAGGCCGATGTAGAGGCATTGTGGGGCGCAGTTGAGGCCGATCCAAATACGGCTATAACCGTTGATTTAGAAAGCCGCACTGTCAGTTATAACCAGGTATCTCTGCCTTTCGCAATCGATGATTACACCCGCTGGCGTTTAATGGAGGGGCTAGATGACATCGGTCTAACCTTCAAAAATGCCGATTCCATAACTACTTTTGAGAACTCACGAACAAAACTCAAGCCGGCAACACTTCCAATTCGTGGTTAAAGTCGAAAAACAAGCGTAAATCGCTAGTTTTTTTAACTCCTCGCAAAAAACTTAAAACCCTCAATTCAAGATTGAGGGTTTTTTATGCGTAAAAACACTGTTTTTTTGAGTATTTAACAAAAAATAATTTTTGCGACACACCTACGTTAATCGCTACAGATTGACCTAGTTGCGCGTAAGTTAATGAACACGTTAAGCAATTGCTTAACATTTACGCGTAATAAGGGGATTTCAATGAATAAGGCCCAATTCATTGCGGCGTTGGCACCACATTTCAACGACAGCAAGAAGGAAGCAGCTCACGCTGTAGATATCGTTTTTGACACAATCGTTCGCAACCTTTCAAAGGGTGAAGACGTAATGATCAACGACTTTGGTAAGTTCAAGAAGGTTGATCGCAAGGCTCGTATGGGACGCAACCCATTCACTGGCGAGACAATCAAGATCAAGGCTTCAAAGAAGGCTCGTTTCTTGCCTGCAAAGGGCTTGAAAGATGTCATCTCAGGTGAGCGCAAGCTAGGACCTGCTCCAAAGCCAGAACCAAAGCCAGTTGCAAAGGCAAAGCCAGTAGTTGCCAAGAAGGCTGCTAAAAAGGCTCCTGCTAAGAAGGTTGCCGCTAAGAAGGCAAAGCCAGCAGCTAAGAAGAAGGTTGCAGCTAAGAAGCCAGCAGCTAAGAAGGTTGTTAAGAAGGCTAAGAAGAAGTAATTCTCTTAGATTGTGCAAACGGGGCCGGCTGATGCTGGCCCCGTTTTCTTATTTCATTTACTGGGCAAATCGCTAGTATTGCCCACATGGCGGACTACAAGGTTTCATACGCTCCGCCACGGGGCAAGCCCCTTGGAACAAATCTAACTTTTAAGATCTGCACGAAGATTGTCATACCCATTCTCAACTTAGTTGGTAAGAAAAAATGGGAAGGGGTTGAAAACATCCCCAAAACTGGGAAAGTAATTATCGCGAGCAACCACGTTTCTTATTTAGATGTCTTATTTTTTGCCCATTTCCTCTTTCGCAATGGCCGTGCTCCAAGATTCATAGGCAAAGAAGGCGTATTTAAAGTTCCGGTAATCGGAAAGATTTTATTGGCCGCCGGACAAGTTCCTGTAATGCGAGAAACAAAAGATGCATCGAAAGCCTTAGGACATGCGATTAAATTACTTGAATCGGGCCATTGTTTAGGTGTTTACCCTGAAGGAACATTGACTCGAGATCCAGATGGATGGCCGATGGTGGCTAAGACCGGCATGGCAAGGCTTGCAATTATCACGCAGACGCCAGTGATTCCTGTGGCGCAGTGGGGCTCTCAAATTGTGATGCCGACATATGAAAAGAAAATTAAATTCTTTCCACGAACCCCTATAAAAATGTTGGCAGGAAAACCTCTTGATTTTTCACCGTGGTACGGAAAAGAAAATGACCCAGCTGCATTGGTTGAAGCAACAGCTTTTGCAATGCGCGCATTGACTGATTTATTGGAAGAGTTACGCGGGCAAAAGCGACCACCAGTAATTTTTGATCCACATACTTCAGATCTACCCCGCACGGGAAATTTCAAGAAGAAGCGATGAGTAAAGTAACGGTTCTTGGTACAGGCGCGTGGGGCTGCACTATGGCCCAAGTACTATCTGATGCCGGAAATCACGTTCTTATGTGGGGGCGAAATCAAGAGGTAGTTGCTGAGATAAATACTCACCACACCAATAAGAAATACCTAGATAAAAACATCTTGCCTATTGGTATTCAAGCAACATCAGATTTGTCTGAAGCGTTCGCATATTCAAATATATATGTTATTGCTGTCCCAGCTCAAACTTTGCGCGAAAATTTAAAGGCCTGGAAGCATTTAGTGGATCCACATGCAACATATGTGAGCACGCTAAAAGGCATTGAAGTTAGCTCTTTATTGCGAATGACAGAAGTTATTGAACAGGAAATGAATACTGCAAATATTGCAATCATCACAGGCCCTAACTTGGCCAGTGAATTAATTCTGCGCCAGCCCGCAGGGGCCGTTGCCGCTGCACCGACGATTGCCCTAGCTCAGAAAGTTCAACAGTTGTTTGCTACTCCGTATTACCGTGTGTACTCATCCACCGATGTTTTGGGCTGTGAATATTCAGGGGCGATTAAATCTGTAATCGCTCTCGCGGTAGGAATATCCATCGGTATGGGTTTTGGCGAAAACACTCAAGCCATGTTAATTACACGAGGCCTAAATGAAGTTGCGCGTTTATGTGCAGCCCATGGAGCCGATCCCTTGAGTGCAGCAGGCCTTGCCGGGATGGGCGACCTTGTTGCAAGCTGTGGTTCACCGCTTTCTAGAAACCGTACATTTGGCGAGGTGTTAGGACGAACAGGTTCTATGGATAGTGCGCGTGCAGAAGTTGCAAAGACGGTCGAAGGCGTAGCCTCATCCAATGCAGTTTTGGAAATTGCTCATAGGGTTGGAGTCGAAGTGCCGGTAATTGAAGCGGTTGCAGATGTAGTTTCCGGTTCGGTAACACCGAGCGCGGCGCTTGATCGCTTAATGGAAATAACTACGCGAGCTGAAAACTTTATTCGATGAGTAAACAGAGAATTGCCATTATTTGTGGCGGCATCAGTAGCGAACATGAAATTTCCTGCATCTCTGCTGGGGGAGTCTTAAAGGGATTAGATAAGAATAAATACGACGCGCTCATTATTGGAATAACAAAGGGTGGTCGCTGGGTTTTGTTACCACTTGATTACCCACTTGAAATTATTGATGGCAAATTGCCACACGTTGATGAAAACGCTCCAAGTATCGTCGCCGATATTCAAGGTTTCTCACATGGTGGCAAGGCACTACAGATTGATTGTGTTTTTCCAGTTCTTCATGGCCCATATGGTGAAGATGGGACGATTCAAGGAATGTTAGAGATTGCAAACCTTGCCTATGTCGGAAGTGGTGTGTTGGCTTCTGCCGCCGCAATGGATAAATCATTTGCTAAAACTATTTTCAAAGCTGCAGATATAGCAACGGCTGATGGAATAGTAGTGACCAGCAGTTCTCGGAGTTTAGAGATTGATGATCTTGCTTTTCCTGTTTTTGTTAAGCCAGCACGGGGTGGTTCTAGTCGTGGAACGCATAAAGTTAAATCACTACAGGAACTATCACCTGCCATTAAAGATGCATTTGCTTATGACCATAAAGTCATGATTGAGCAGGCCGTCGTGGGTCGTGAAATCGAATGCGCTGTTTTAGAAATAAATGGCGTAGTTCAGGCCTCATTAGTTGGGGAAATTGTTATCGATAGTAAGTTTGAATTTTATGACTTCGAAGCCAAGTATTTGGATGGCGCGACGTCTGTAAGAATTCCTGCAGAGATTCCTGAAATCGCAGCTGAAGCTATTAGAGCAAAAGCAATCGCAGCCTTTAAAGCCCTAGGTTGCAGTGGTTTGGCACGCTGTGATTTCTTTTATACCGATGGTGGCGAAATTTTTATTAATGAGATTAATACCATGCCTGGCTTTACCGGAACCTCTGTTTATCCGAAGCTTTGGCAATCAAGTGGTGTTGCTTTTACAGAACTGATTACAGCTTTGATTGAAACTGCTTTGAAGCGCACTAACTCAGTGCTTGCTAACTAGCGCTTAATTCTCACCGGAAACGCCTATCCAGCGGTAATACTCACGGGAGAGTAACACTCTGGCGTTATGGCGTGGATTACTTACTATAGATAATGCCTGCAAAATTCTGGTAATCGTGTGTTCAACGGCCTTTTCAGTTACTAAGCGAATTCTTGCAATCTCTGAGTTACTGCTACCCATGGCTACTAAGCGAAGAGTTTCAATCTGAACATGGGTCAAAGATTGAAGAATGGAAGCAAAGGCTTCGTTATCAGTAAAAGTTGCACCTGCAACCCAGCGCAACTTGCCCCGACTCGTAATGTCATCAATAGAACGGTGGATGGCATCGACCAAAACATGCAGATCCGTTACCGCGCTTTTCAAGATTACTTGAACTCCAGATGGCAATTCCTTCTCAGATATTCCAACTAATCGAAGATCGGGAGCATGGGTGAGAAAAACCAATCCAATGTTGGGATTTTTTATGCGGGCTTTTTCTGCCACAACGACTGCCTTTATTGCATCAGCATCCATAGTAATTATGAGAACTTCTGGAGACTCATGTGCTAAAACGCCAGCAACTTTAGAAAAATTGTGAACCACATCTGCTACTTCTATTCCTAAACTGCGCAAAGCAGATTCAGTTAGCAATGACTCGTAATGATTTTCATCAACGAGGAGAATACGAATGGTCACAAGTCAATGTAACTCATGCTTTTAGCATTTGCGCTCTCAAAAGTTCAAGAGAAATTTTGGGGTTAGCCCCCGATTAAAATAAATAATTCTAAATAATCAAGGGATTACCCCAAATAAATCACTAAGACGAGTATGGTACAAGCGTTGGAAATCCAATTCTAGTGTTTTTAATTGAGAATTTGAGTAACAAGCGATGGTAGCGACAGCAGCAATTGCTCCACATTCCCTGAAGAAGATTGTCATCATCGAGAACTCTTTTCACCCTGGCATGGGTTTGTTTATTGCACGTGGGTTTGCCGCAGAATCAAATGAAACTCTGGATACTCAAGTTGTTGATTCTGAGCTCGCCCTTGAAAAAATCCTTGAATTTCAACCGGATGTAGCAATTCTAGATCTTGATTCGATGCGCAGAGTTGACGCTTTAACTATCGCACTCGAGATACGTAAATCACTTCCAAATCAAGTAATTATTTTCATGGCCGGTAAAGCAAACCCAATCTTTGTACGTGAAGGAATGCTCTCGGCCTTATGGGATAGGGCTTATTGGCTCAATGAGCCTTCACGAAATCCTTCGGTTGTTCTTTCAGAGATACTCCGTGCTTTTAATGGCTTACAACAAATCCGACCTTCATTTTTGGAGGCCGCAATCGATGAGACAAATTTTGCTGGTCTTTTATCCCCGCATCAACATCGCGTGATGCGCTTAATGGCATTAGGTGGAAGCAATGCCGAGATTGCCAGAGAATGTAAAGTCTCTGAAAAGGCCGTTGAACGAACGATTTCTGCGGCGTCAAAACTCCTTGAAGTTATCCCAGCATCCACCGCAACAAATCATCGTGTAAATGCCGCTAATAAATATTTAAGAGCACTTTTTTATTCTGATGCTTTAGAGCTCTGAGAGATCCCGGAAACAACGACATCTAGAATCTCTAAATCTTTAAGGACAACAAAATCTGCCACTTTTCCAGCTTCCAGAGTTCCACGTTCATATTCTCTAAACATTTGATATGCGGCATTTTTTGTATAGAACGTCAAGGATTCTTCAAAAGTTATAGCTTGCTCGATATTCCACGGTTGGCTATTTCCCGCCGAAGCATTAGTTCGCAACACTGGAACCATTAAAGCTTCAACTGGTACATGACTTGTAACTGGCCAATCGCTACCGAAGGCAATTGTCGCCCCGGCATCGAGTAGCGAACGCAGTCGATATTGGCGATTATTGCGAGCAGCACCTATGCGTGGCTCGATTAGCTCTTTATTCATGGAATCCATGTAGCACCACAAAGGTTGGATATTTGCGATAACCCCGAGTTGTTCGAAACGCCCTAAATCTTCATCGCTAATCAACTGTGCATGAACAATTACTGGGCGACGATCCCACCGTGGATTAATCCATTGCATCGCTTGAATCCCATCTAATGCCTGCTTTACTGCGGCATCACCAATGGCGTGAAGGTGAACTTGGTATTCAAGTGAGTCGAATTCAGTTAAGGCATTGAGTAGTTCATCTTCATCCCAAATTTGAATCCCCTGGGATGCTGGATTGTCGTCGTAGGCATCTATTAGATGCGCCGTTCCAGCAGAAAGCGCGCCATCGAGTAAAAACTTGACGCTGTTGGCTTTCAAGATTTCAGGGTTTTTCAGATCTTCAATTTCACGTCGTATTTCATTGAACTCTTTGAGATCTGATTTCCATGTAGTTGGAGTAGCTAGAAAAGAAAGATTAAAGGCAACGCTCAAATCGCCATTTTTCGCAGTTGCAATGTAGGCGCGAGCCATTTCTTTCTCACACCAAGAATCAATTGCCGACGTAACGCCAACTTTTAGATATTGCGCGCACGCATATTTAATCGCTTCGATATCACTTTCAATGGTGTTTCCTGGAGATGCATCTAGTACTAGAGCAATCGCCGATGGTTCTCGAAAAGTTCCTTGGGGCGAGCCATCTAAACGTCTTGCGATTGTTCCGCCCTGCGGATTTGGGGTTAGGGCGCTAACACCGGCTAATTCAAGGGCTTTGCTATTAACCCAAATTGTGTGGTGGTCAACTGCGTGTAAAACAACAGGGCGATCACTGACAACTTCATCTAGCCATGCTGAATCGCAATTTCCACCTTCGGCGATTGCGGCCTCATATGCCCCACCAATAATCCATGAAAGTTTTGGATGAGCATCTGCAAACTCTTTAACTCGCAATTTAATTTCATCTAATGAAGTGATCCCATTTATGCGCGGACCCGCGGCTTCTCGGCCTGCAAAAATTGGATGCGCATGGCCATCAATAAATGCTGGAATGACAAAGCAATCTTCCAAATCCACTATTGAATCAGCAACAAGGTTCTTTGCATCGTTACCCGTTGCAAGAATTCTCGTATCCTCTACAAGAAGGTCATGAAATATTTCTTGCCCAGCAGACCAAAAGCGCGCATTTGTATAGAGCGTGCGCATTAGATTTTATTTAATACGTTACAGGGCAAGTCAACGTCCGAGTAATTCCAGCAACGGCTTGAACTTTGGACAAGATAAGGCGACCAAACTCTTCCATGCTCTCGGCCTCGGCACGCATAATCACATCGTATGGACCGGTGACGCCTTCAGCCAGAGTTACGCCAGGGATTGCCGAAACAGATTTGGCAACTGATCCAGCTTTGCCAACTTCGGTTTGAATCAAAATGTAGGCCTGAACAGACATGGCAGTTTCCTTTCTTTGGTGAGTGAAGGCTACTTCAGAGATATGGCTACTGGCTAGTCGATTACTCTTGGGCTTATGAATTTCGATGAGGCTCAGATAATTGACCTTCTCGCCACGGTTTTTGGCAGCAGTAATTCAAAAATCTCTGTCGGTATCGGTGACGACGCAGCCGTGGTTGAAACTAGTGAGAAATCAGTAATAACCACAGATATGGCGGTAGAGGGAACTCATTTTAATTGTGCCTGGTCTGGCGCTTTTGAGATTGGACGAAAGATTACCGCCGCCAATTTGGCGGATATCTATGCAATGGGCGGTGAACCCACATATTTAGTTGTCGCAGTTACGTTAACTGGCGATGAGAGCCTGGAATGGATTCGCGAATTAGCTGAAGGCATTGTGCATGAAGCGGCAAGTTGCGGGGCAGTAGTAGTTGGCGGAGATCTAACACAAGGCCCGATAAAAATGATTGCAATAACGGCGCTTGGAGAAATTGAAAACCCAATCACTCGCAGTGGCGCACAAGTCGGGGATTTAATCTACCTTTCATCATTACCTGGTTGGTCGGCTGCTGGGTTGTCATTGATTGATTGTGAAGAGTTGTCAGATTTGCAAAGTTATGCAGTTGATGAGTTCTGCGCACCAAGCGTTGATTATTCAATGGCGATCGCCATGGGAGCAAAAGGTGCACGCGCAATGTGCGACATTAGTGACGCTTTAATTATTCAAGCCGCACAAATTGCAAAGGCCTCGGGAGTGCAATTGGTTTTTGATCCAGCGGCATTTGAAAAAGATTCAGAATTTGCTCAACTTAACGAGTTGGCACAGGAGTCAAAAATCGATGTATGGCAATGGATATTTGCCGGGGGAGAAGATCATGTTTTTCTGGCAACTGGAAAAGATTTGCCAGGGTTATGCGTTGGTGCAGTGCTAGAAGGAAGCGGAGTAGTTGGTTTAGAAATGAAAAAAGCGCCAGATACCTGGCGCCATTTCAATTAAATTAAAACTATCGAGTAACTTTTCCAGCCTTGAGGCATGAAGTGCAAACATTTTGGCGCTTTGCAGTTCCCTTAACCATTGTGCGAACACGTTGAATGTTTGGATTCCAACGGCGACGGGTCTTTACCTGTGAGTGAGAAACGTTATTGCCAAAGCTGGGCCCTTTGCCACAGATATCGCATGTTGATGCCACAGCGGTACTCCTTTTATATCTATCAGTGAATTTCTTTAGTCCTTATCGGACAAGGCGAAAGGGTATCGCGAGCACTACCGCAGGCGCCAATTGGCCGAGGCAGTAGTGGTGCCCCTCAGCGATTTGAGCGTAAAAAATCCCGCGTGAGGGGTGCCACAGCAGATTTTAAGAAAAGGTTTTTCACTCTCGAGCAGACTTGGTGACGAGCCGATAGAGCGGCCCAGAATCGGGGAAAAGAGTTTCATGAACTCCTTAGATCTTGCACGATGGCAATTCGCCATTACAACTGTTTATCACTTTTTATTTGTACCAATCACCATCGGAATGGGCTTCTTGGTTGCGGGCCTTCAGACGGCTTGGTATCGCACTGGCAAGTTGCAATATCTGCGTGCCACTAAATTTTTCGGAAAGTTATTTCTCATCAACTTTGCAATCGGTGTTGTAACTGGCATCGTGCAGGAGTTTCAATTTGGAATGAACTGGTCTTCTTATAGCCGTTTCGTGGGTGACATCTTCGGAGCACCATTAGCGATGGAAGGTCTGCTTGCATTCTTCATGGAATCAACATTTCTTGGTTTATGGATTTTTGGTTGGGATCGTCTTTCAAAGAAACTTCACCTTGCAACAATTTGGATTGCAGCAACTGGAACTTTGTTATCGGCCTATTTCATTTTGGCCGCAAACTCTTGGATGCAACATCCAGTTGCCTATACTTACAACTCAGCTAAGAACCGTGCCGAGTTAACAAATATTGTTGAAGTTTTGACGCAAAAAACAGCATTGGCTACTTTCTTCCACACAATTCCATCCGCAGCCTTTACTGCAGGTGCCTTTATCGCTGGTATCTCGGCCTTCCTGATTATAAAAGGCAAAGATTTACAAATGGCGCGTGGCACCTTCAAACTTGGTGCAATCACTATGGTGATTAGCTTTATCCTTGTTGGTATTTCTGGTGACTTAACTGCACGAATCATGACCACCCAGCAACCAATGAAGATGGCAGCAGCAGAAGCGCTCTACGACACAAAAGCTAACGCGCCATTCTCATTACTGACTCTAGGAACTTTGGATGGCTCAAAATCTGTATTCCAGATCGGTCTGCCTTCAGTTTTATCCTTTATGTCAACCGGTGATTTCAATGGTGTTGTAGAAGGAGTCAATGATTTAGAAGCAAAATACGATAAGCAATACGGAGCAGGAAATTACACTCCAAATATTCCACTTGCTTATTGGTCATTTCGTTTAATGATGGGCTTTGGATTCTTAGGTGTCTTCTTCGCGCTGCTAGCTCTTTGGCAAATGCGCAAAGGCAGCACACCTAAAGGTAAATGGTTCTATCCAGCAATGGTCTCACTTCCATTTATTCCACTGCTCGCCAACTCATTTGGTTGGATATTTACTGAAACTGCTCGCCAACCTTGGGCAGTCTTTGGACTTATTAAAACCGCTGATGGTGTGAGCGCTGTTGTTTCAGCCGGTGCAGTTTTATTCACAATGATTGTCTTCACTCTCTTGTATGGCTTCCTTGCATTTATTGAAGTGGGTTTAACTTTGAGAGTTATCAAGATGGGCCCTGCAGAAGAAGTTGATTATGCAGATCCAAAACTTGGTGGAAGCGAAGACAAACAACTAGTGATGGCCTATTAAGAAAGGGGTATGGACATGTCATTTCAAACAGTATGGTTTCTACTAATTGCAGTTCTATGGGTCGGATACTTCATTCTTGAAGGCTTTGATTTTGGAGTTGGAATGCTCGTGCGAGCAGTATCGAAGAACGAAGCAGATCGACGAGCAGTTCTTACAACCCTTGGTCCCGTCTGGGATGGAAATGAGGTTTGGTTGCTTGTCGCAGGTGGAGCAACTTTTGCCGCATTCCCAGAGTGGTATGCAACGCTCTTTAGCGGTTTCTATTTACCGCTATTTCTAATCCTTGTATCTCTCATTGTTCGTGGCGTTGCCTTTGAATATCGCAGCAAGTATGGCAAGGCACAGTGGCGTCAACGTTGGGATATTGCAATTCTTGTGAGCAGTGCAATCCCCGCTCTTCTTTGGGGAGTTGCTTTTGCAAATATTGTCCGTGGTGTTCCAATCGAAAAAGCAGCAAGCGGTTCCTTGGAATACACAGGAGGCTTTTTCAATCTACTTAACCCTTATGCGTTGTTAGGTGGGGTAGTAACACTTACGGTATTTCTAACGCATGGCGCAGTCTTCCTTTCCCTAAAGACTGCTGGTGAAATCCGTGAACGTGCACAAGCAATCGCTAAGAAATCTGGCTTAGTTGCAGCAGTTGCAGCAGTTGGATTCTTGGCATGGACAAATTTGATGTTGCCTGAGATTAATGCACGTGTATTAACGCTCTCCATCATCGTTGCACTGCTTTGGGTAGCAGGAATTGCAGCTAACTTAATCGGTCGTGAGGGTTGGGCATTTATTTTCTCAGCCGGAACAATTGCCGTCTTTGTATCAACGCTTTTCTATGCACTTTATCCACGAGTTATGCCAAGTTCGCTGGGATCTCAA
Source organism: uncultured Actinomycetes bacterium (assembly GCA_903874255.1). Classification (GTDB taxonomy): domain Bacteria; phylum Actinomycetota; class Actinomycetes; order Nanopelagicales; family Nanopelagicaceae; genus Planktophila. Next base: position 19,687 of record CAIQRN010000032.1, on the reverse strand, counting down.
TTCGACCTCACAATCACTAACGCCTCAAGCACTGACTACACGCTCAAGGTCATGACTGTGGTGGCTGTGATTTTGACTCCAGTTGTTCTGATTTATCAGGGCTGGACGTACTGGGTCTTCCGTAAACGTGTGAGTGCAACTCAAATTACTAATCCAGATCATGGCGCATTAGATGCAGTAAGCCATATTCTGCATAAGTGAAATCTACAGATCTGCGGCTACTGCTCTCGAGGGGCGGTAGCCGCAGAATTTTGTTTGTGGCATTTGCCGCGGCGCTTTCTTGGTCTGCGGCAATTGTTGTTAGTGCGCTGATTTTAAGTTCACTTATTACAGGAATTATTAATCATCAAGAGAATGTGATGACCCTTTTGCTTTTCTTGGCATGCGCATGGGGTTTTCGAGCTGTATTCCAATCAAGCTTTGAATACTGGTGCAGTCGACAGGCCGTTCGAATTAAACAAGAACTTCGTTCAGAGGTCACACAATCTTTGGGGACATATTCAAATCTCTCCGCATCTCATGTGAGCGTGTTACTCGTAAAAGGTCTCAACGCTCTGGATATATACCTGGGTCGATTCATACCTCAAATGTTCTTTGCCTCAATAACACCTTTCGTAGTCATTGCAACGATATTTGTTTTGGATCCACTTTCAGCAATTATCGCAATTCTTACTTTGCCATTAATCCCACTTTTTGGTGCATTGATTGGCAAGTACACCGCAGACTCCGTTTCAAGGAAATGGCAGACCTTAGGTTCGCTGTCAAAATATTTCGAAGATTCACTGAGCGGCTTTGTAACTTTAAAAATATTCAATCGTCTGGAAAGTCAGAGCAGTCGGATTAAAACTATGGGGGATCGCTATACCGAAGAGACCATGAAGGTTCTACGGATTTCCTTCCTTTCAGCGCTAGCGCTAGAGCTTTGTGCAACTATCTCTGTGGCTTTAATCGCTGTTTCAATCGGCATTCGACTGGTAGATGACCACATTAGTTTTGTGCATGCATTAGCGGTTTTGATTTTGGCGCCTGAAGTTTATTTCCCACTTCGAAATGCAGCGTCACTTTTTCACGCATCTGCTGATGGTACGCAGGCTTTGGCAGAACTCACGGCAATGAAGAGCGCTCATTCAGAGAAAGATGTGGAAGTAGCCGATGATTTTTCAATGATTCAGAGACTCACTTGGGACGAGTGGAGTTTGAACATACCTGGAAGAGTTAATTCGACAATTGCGGCGAACGAGTTAAATCGCGGTGACATCCATTTTATTGTCGGTGAATCAGGAAGCGGTAAGACCACTTTCGCAATGAATCTGCTCGGTGTAAACGATTCTGCCGCTATTTATGCAGATGGAAAGAAAATCGTAAGAGCAAATCAGCGCGCTTGGTTTAAATCAGTGGGCTGGGTCCCGCAAACACCAGCGCTTGTGGCTGGAAACATTCGCAAGCAGTTTACTTTGCTAGATTCACAGTTATCAGATAGCCAGATCACCTCGTTTCTATCTGATTGTGGTTTTGAACTCTTTGATGTTGGACAGGGATTAGAAACTCAGATTGGCTCTGGTGCAGAAAGTAGTGCAGAGATGTCAGGTGGTCAGATTCGTAAGATTGCAGTTGCTCGCGCACTAGCAGCTAAACCTTTGGTGCTTATTGCCGATGAACCGACTGCAGATCTGGATCAAAAGAGTAGCGATGATGTTATGAATGCACTTCGCAATTACGCACGTTCAGGTGCAATAGTTGTGTGCATTTCACATGATCTAACTATTGTGCGCAATGGCGACCACGTATCACGATTCTTGCGCGGTGATATCCGATGATGTTATTGGCCTATTTTCTTGGTGCTTTTGCTTTTATAGGTGGGATTGGTCTCACGATTTCAAGTGGCTGGCTGATAACCATGGCCGCCTCGCATCCACCGATTTTGACGTTAGGCGTTGCAATTGTCATGGTCCGCTTCTTTGGAATCTTTAGATCAGCAGCTCGCTATGCCGAGCGCTTACTAAGTCACAAAGTGGTTTTTGGACGACTCACCAAACTACGCGTAGATATTTATTCAAAGTTAGCTTCAAGATCGATTGCTTCTTCTCGAACTATAAATTCAGGTTCAGCGGTTAAAACTATTGTGGATGATGTTGAAAGAGCACAGGAGTATCAACTTCGCATTAAGTTGCCGCATGCCTCTGCCGTTATCTCACTTGGTACTGGGGCTCTGCTTGGTTTATGGATACATCCGCAATCGCTATTTATTACGCTACCGGTAAGTGCGCTTCTTCTAACAGTCATTCCAACATTAATTAAGTCCCGCAGTGAGCATATTGCGCGTGAAATTGAAGAAGATGAAAATAACTATACGAAGCAAGTTCAAACTAGCGTGCATGGCGTAGTTGAAGCTTCAATTTATGGCTATCTCGAGCAGAATTTAGCTAGTTCAATCAGCAAGGAAAAATCATTGCGCGCCAAGGAGGAAGGTTTACTGCGCTCTGTACTGACTTATTCCATGCTTACCAATCTCTTAATTGCCGTATCTGTTATAGGGTTTTCTTGGTTGGCCTGTGTTTTAGCGAAATCCCAAGATATTCCACCGGTTCAAGTAACAATGTTAATTTTCTTACCACTCGTGATTTTTGAGGCAATCACGACCTGGTACCCGAATCTTTTTGCTGCTGGAAAAATGATCAAGTCACAACACTCAGTAGATCAAATTCTAGATAACACAGTCGAAAAACAACTGCAGAGAGTTTTTGATGAGAAGATTCACGAACTGGTTCTCAAAGATGTCAGCGCATCCTGGTCTCATCCTTTCATGGTGCCAGTTTCTTGCCAGATTTCAACTGGTCAGCTACTAGTTATTCGCGGAAGAAGTGGAAGCGGTAAATCAACTTTAGCTATGGCATTGCTTTCACTTCTTGAATATGAAGGCTCCATAAAAATCAATGGACACGAACTTTCGCAATTTAGTGGAACCAACTCTCGAATAGTAGGTACGGTTCAAAAATCTCATATCTTTAATACAACGCTTCGCGAAAATATGAAGATTGCAAACCAAGGTGCATCAGATGAAGAGATTATTGCTGCATTGAAGACCGTTGAACTTGGTCAACTCTTAAGTGAAATGGCCTTTGGCTTGGATACTGTGATCGGCGAATTCGGAAGAGTAATTTCTGGAGGCGAAGCAAAGCGCCTTGCAATCGCCCGGGTTTTGCTAGCCGATGCCGATTTATATATCTTGGATGAACCGACGGAACACCTAGATGCAGAGTTGGCCAAACGATTAGAAGCCTCCATTGCCTTGAGTTTGGCTTCTAAAATTCTTATCGTAATAACTCACTCTGGGTGGGATAGCTGTGACAAAACTTTGACCATGAGCCGCTAGTTCCACCTGCTAGCTCGCTCGATGCGAGAGAATGCCGCCATGGCAGATCTTGGAAGTAAATTATCTTCAGTAATTGGAGATCGCACTGCCAAGGTATTGACCGATTCATTTTCCATACAAAGCGTTGGCGATCTGATGCGTCATTACCCACGCCGTTATATGGTTCGAGGCGAGTTATCGGATATTTCTAAGTTGGCAGAAGGCGATGAAGTCACAATTTTGGCTGAGGTTTTTTCATCAACCAACCGCCCGCTGCGCGGTCGAAAGGGAAGTATTTTCGAAGTTGTCGTTACGGATGGCACCGACAAACTTTCACTCACATTTTTTAATCAAGCGTGGCGCGAAAAGGAATTAAAAGTTGGCCGACAAGGGCTATTTGCAGGCAAAGTTGGAATCTTCAATCATAAAAAGCAGTTGGCGCATCCAGATTACGAAATGATCCCCGATGGAAACGACGTTGATGCCGCCGCAACTGCATTTGCCGGCAAGTTTCTTCCCGTTTATCCGGCAACATCAAAAATGCCTTCATGGAAGATTCATAAGTGCGTAGAGATGGCTATTGGATCCCTTGATGAAGTTGAGGATTTTCTTCCTGAGATGATTCGTGCACAACATAATTATCCAACTTTGCATCAGGCACTGGTGGCTTTACATGCACCTACAGATTTAGAGAGTGCTGAAAATGCGCGTGAGCGCCTTACTTTCGATGAGGCTTTTTTGTTGCAATCACTACTGGTATTGCGTAGAAATGAATTAAAGAAACTTAGTACTGCTGCCCGAAAAACTATTTCGGGTGGGTTGCTTGAAGCTTTTGATGATTCGCTGCCTTTTGATTTAACTGGTGGCCAGAAGCAAGTATGTGCAGAAATCGAACAAGACTTGGCACAGGGCCATCCCATGCACCGTTTATTGCAAGGCGAGGTTGGTTCAGGAAAAACAATTGTTGCACTTCGCGCAATGTTGGCAGTTGTCGACAGCGGGGGACAGGCCGCCTTACTTGCTCCAACGGAAGTTTTGGCGGCGCAACATCTGCGAACTATTCAAAAACTTCTTGGCGTTTTGGCGCAAGGTGGGATGTTGGGTTCCAATGAAAAAGCTACACAAGTAACTCTTATTACTGGATCACAGAGTGCGCCTGCTCGAAAAGCAGCGCTTGCTTTGGCCGCATCTGGTGAAGCGGGAATAGTTATTGGAACACACGCACTGCTTGGTGAAAAAGTTGAATTTAAAGAGTTGGGTCTTATCGTCGTAGATGAACAACATCGCTTCGGAGTTGAGCAGAGAGATGCATTAAAAGAGAAAGCTCAAAAACCTCCACATTTACTTGTAATGACCGCAACTCCAATACCGCGAACGGTTGCAATGACTGTCTTTGGAGATTTGGATGTTTCCACTTTGCGCGAACTTCCCTTGGGTCGACAGCCAATCACCACACATGTCATTGCACCAATGGAAAAGCCAGCTTATTTAGAACGAGTTTGGCAACGAATCCGCGAGGATGTCAGTCAAGGGCATCAGGCATATATCGTTGCACCGCGAATTCAAGCCGGTTCAGATGAGAATGCCGATATTGATTTTCTTTTTGGAACCGAGTCAAGTGAGATTGCATCGGTAGAGGAACTTGCTCCAAGACTTGCGAGTAATGAATTAAGCCGTCTTCGTGTTGCGGTATTGCATGGGCGACTTTCTGCTGAAGATAAAGAATCGACAATGAAAGCTTTTGCAGCTGCTGAAATCGATGTTTTGGTATCTACAACGGTTATCGAAGTTGGCGTAGATGTGCCTAATGCAACCATCATGGTGATTATGGATGCCGATCGATTCGGTGTATCGCAGTTGCATCAGCTCCGTGGTCGAGTTGGCCGTGGAACCTCACCTGGATTGTGTTTGCTAGTGACAAATTCTTTGGCACAAACTCCAGCGCGAGAGCGCTTGGATGCGGTCGCAGCCACATTAGATGGTTTTGAACTTTCCAGAATTGATCTTGAGCAGCGGCGTGAAGGCGATGTTCTCGGAGCAAGGCAGTCAGGAACTAAATCGCACCTGCGTTTATTACAGGTGCTACGTGATGAGCATCTAATCGAAAGTGCACGAAATGACGCCACGAAAATTATTGATGAATCTGCGGATTTAACAAGTTATCCTTTACTCAAGCATGAACTAAATAAAATGGCACAAGATATGGCCATCGATTACTTGGATAAGGGTTAGTACATTGAGAATTATTGCCGGTGTCGCAAAGGGAAGAACTCTGGGAAGTGTTGCTGGGGCAACTAGACCAACCTCTGATCGCGCACGTGAGGGCCTTTTTTCTTCTTTGCTCTCAGAGTTCGGTGATTTTCTTGGGCTACATGTTCTAGACCTTTTTGGCGGAAGTGGTGCCATCGCACTCGAAGCACTTTCAAGAGGGGCAGCTAATGTGCATGTTGTTGAAAAAGATGTAGATGCACAGAAAACAATTGAGAAGAACTATGAACTTGTTAGTAAAAACAAACCTGTCGGCAAATTCCATCTTTATTCAATGTCTGCACAGCGTTTTATTAGTGATCCGCCAAAAGAGAAATACCATATTGTCTACATTGATCCGCCGTATGATTTTCCTGATGAAGATGTTGTAGAAATTCTGTGCACTCTACATTCTGGTGGATTCTTAAAAGATGATGCCCTGCTTGCTATCGAGCGAACCGCAAAGAGGTCTCATATTTCTTGGCCCAAAGCGTTCACTGCGCTGCGAGAGAGAAACTATGGGCAGGCCACGATTTTCTATGGCAGTTACACGCCTGAAAATGGCTAACTTCGGCATCTATTGCTAGCGTTTGAGCCATGAAGCGCGCTGTTTGTCCTGGATCCTTTGATCCAATCACCTATGGGCACCTCGACATCATCACCCGCGCTAGCTCGCACTTTGAACAGGTTGTGGTGGCAGTCCTTGAAAATCGCACAAAATCTTCGCTCTTTTCGGTTGCCGAACGAATTGAAATGATTCGCGAAACCACTTCAAATCTGCCCAATGTCGTTGTTGATTCTTGGTCAGGTTTACTTGTTGACTATTGCAAGAGCAATTCAATCCAAGCGATTGTTAAAGGACTCAGAGCGGTCTCAGATTTTGATTACGAACTACAAATGGCGCAAGTCAATTTGCAGGGATCAGGAGTCGAAACTATGTTTATGGCAACGGCACCAGCACATTCATTTTTATCTTCATCATTAGTAAAAGAACTTGCCCATTACGGGGGAGATGTTTCAACCATGGTGCCAGCATCGGTCAATGAAGCGCTCAAACTTCGAGTAGCAGGGAAATAAGGCGATGGATTCAATAGAGAAGTTAACCGCTGCAATCACCATGGTGGAAGAGGCAAGAAGCGTTCCGCTTTCAGCAAGTTGCGTGGTTCATCGTGGCGAGATGTTAGAAATTCTCGATGAAGCCCGAGCCGCTCTTCCCAGCGATTTTGATTCTGCAAAGAAAATTATTGAAGCACGTGATGCGATTATTGAAGAGGGGCGAATGAGCGCCGAACAAATGATTGCTATTGCACGTGAAGATGTAGCGCGAATGGTTGAGCAGACTTCAATTGTTCAAATCGCACGCGATGAGGCACGGAAAATAATCGATGATGCACGCGGTATTGCAGAACAAGAAAAACATGAAGTTGAGGAATATATTGATGGTCGTCTTGCAACACTAGAAGTTATTTTAAATAAGACTCAAGATGCAGTTGCCCGTGGACGCGATCGCCTAGCCGGTGCAAATGATAAAGACGTGCTCGGCCAGCTATCAGATGCGGATTAATTTTAATGTCGCGATTACCCGAGGTTTATAAACTCAACACTCACGAGCTTGCTCGTCGCGCCGGTGAGATGAAAGAGTATGAACTCGACATAGTTCTGTACGAAAAAGTTGGCGTAGATTTAATTAGCGTTCCAGTGGGCGAAGTCATCGAAGTAGATGCACGCTTGGAGTCTGTCACTGAGGGAATTCTCTTGACGGCCGATATCTTCGCAACTGCTAAAGGTGAGTGCACGCGTTGTTTAGATCCAGTTGCAATAGATATCGAACGGAAAATTCAAGAGCTGTATTACTACGCCCAAAAAATTGAGAAATCGAAAAAGAAGCGCAGCGAGGATGATGACCTAGACTTAGACATTGAAGAGGATTTCATGATGGAAGGTGACATCATGGATTTAGAGAGCCCTATCCGAGATGCCATCGTTTTGGCCCTGCCGATCAACCCTTTGTGCAGCGATGACTGCCAGGGACTATGCCCCGAGTGCGGTGGAAAATGGGCAGAACTTGCCGCGGATCACGCTCACGAAGTAGTCGATGCTAGATGGGCTGGATTGAAGGGCCTTGATCTGCCTGAGGCCGATTTCAAGAATTAGGGCTTTTGAGGGATACTTACCGCCTGCAGTCACTTATACGAACGTGGCTCATAGATAAGAAGAGGTTCGAACCGTGCCAGTACCAAAGCGAAAAATGTCGCGTTCAAAGACGCGTTCTCGTCGAAGCCAGTGGAAGACAACTGCTGCCTCTTTAGCAACATGCGGACAATGTCAGTCTCCAAAACTTCAACACACTGCTTGCCCAACGTGCGGTACTTATAACCGTCGCCAAGTTCTAGAGGTTTGATCGTTAGCTCTATGCTCAATGAAGCATTGGGGGTTGAACTTGAACCCTCTCTTCTGCAGTTAGCTTTTACTCACCGATCATTTGCTTATGAATCAGTAAGTAAAGAAACAAATGAGCGGCTTGAATTTCTTGGTGATTCAGTTCTTGGTTTAATTGTTACCGAAGAACTCTACAAACGATATCCAGATTTTGATGAATCGCGTTTGTCTCCGCTTCGTTCAGGTGTTGTAAATATGCGTGCGCTAGCAGATATCGCGCGAACATTGGAACTCGGTAAATATATTCGGCTTGGAAAAGGCGAAGAAGTTACAAATGGTCGCGATAAAAACTCACTGCTTGCCGATGCACTTGAGGCTTTAATTGGTGCAATCTATTTACAGTTTGGATTTGAGAAGTGCACAGAGATTGTGCGCAGATTAATTGAATCCACCATGGATTCTGCGGTCGCACGGGGTGCTGGTCTTGATGGAAAAACTGCGCTGCAAGAGTTAGCAGCATCCCTTGGCAAAGGCGCCCCCGAATATGTTGTTACTGAAGAAGGCCCAGATCACGACAAGAATTTCACTGCAACTGCCATGGTGGCGGGTATCGCAGTGGCTGTCGGTACAGGAAAGAGCAAGCGAGAGGCTGAGCAAGTTGCCGCCCGAATCGCCTATGAGAGCTTAAAAACCGATTCTTCTGAGCAGTAATAGTGTAAAAAAACTGCGCGCGGCGCGATAGGTTTGCCGCGTGTATTTGAAGAGTATGACCCTCAAGGGCTTTAAGTCCTTTGCTTCGGCGACGACTTTGCGCCTTGAGCCGGGTATCACCTGCGTTGTCGGACCAAATGGTTCGGGTAAATCAAATGTTGTTGACGCACTTACTTGGGTTATGGGTGAGCAAGGCGCTAAATCTCTTCGCGGTGGAAAAATGGAAGATGTTATTTTCGCCGGAACGAGTGGTCGTGCACCACTTGGCCGTGCTGAAGTTTCACTCACAATTGATAACACCGACGGCGCACTTCCAATTGATTACACCGAAGTAACTATTTCACGCATCCTCTTTCGCAATGGACAATCTGAATATCAGATTAACGGCGAAGCTTCTCGACTACTAGATATTCAAGAACTTCTCAGCGATTCAGGTATCGGTCGCGAAATGCACGTGATTGTTGGCCAAGGCCAGCTAGATGCGATTCTGATGGCGACACCAGAAGAGCGACGTGGATTCATCGAAGAGGCTGCGGGTGTTCTAAAGCATCGCAAACGTAAAGAAAAGGCACTTCGCAAACTTGATTCGATGCAAACGAATTTAGCGCGAGTTCAAGACTTAACTGTGGAACTACGCCGCCAACTGCGACCGCTAGGCAAGCAGGCTGAAGTTGCCAAAAAAGCCGCCACGATCCAAGCAGATCTACGCGATGCAAAACTTCGTTTGTTAGCCGATGATTTCATTTCAATGTCACGAACATTGGATGCTGAAGTAGCCGATGAAAATGCGCTCCGAGAACAGCGCGCGCAAGTTGACTCTGAACTTGAAAAAATTCGTGCACGCGAAGAAGCTTTAGATGCACAAGCTTCGCTTGAAACTCCATTATTAGTCCAAGCTCAAGAGACGTACTACCAGTTAAATTCTTTACGGGAAAAATTTAGAGGAACTCAAAGTCTTGCCCAAGAACGCTCGCGCTTTCTCAATGAAGAAGCTGAGGAAGCACGAACTTCAGGCCGTGATCCTGAGTCAATTGAAAGAGAAGCGCAAACATTGCGCCAAGAAGAGGAAGGACTGCGCAACAAAATAGCTATTGCACAAGCTGAGTTAGCGGCAGCGACTACGGCCCTTCTCAAAGCTGAACATGAATTAAAAGTTGATGAAGATAAAATTGCTGCAGCAATGCGGGCGATTGCCGATGCACGTGAAGGTACTGCGCGACAAGAGGGGCACATCAAATCTCTTCAAGCGCGTCTTGAAGCCATCGCCGAGGAAATTTCCCGACTAACTAAGGCCCGCGATGAAGCTCAAAATCGTGCCGACCTTGCATCTCGTGAATATTCAACATATGAGTTAGAGATTGCAAGTGCTGATTCAGGTGAACTAGGGCTTGATTCAACATTTGAATCTGCGAAAAATGCACTTGATAGTGCCAAGACAAAAGTCGCCGGATTAATTGATGCCGAACGTGCCGCAGACCGCGAAAGAAATGCAGTCGAATCAAAATTAGAAGCAATGAAATTAACTTCACAAAATCGTGATGGTGCGTCAGCTCTTATGCGAGATTCACATGGAGTGCACATCGTCGGTTCGGTTGCAGCGCTCATTGAAATTGATGCAGGCTGGGAAGCCGCTGCCGCTGCTGCGCTCGGGAGCCTTGCTGATGCGGTAGTTGTTAAAGATTTGTCATCGGCAGTTACTGCTTTAACCACCCTACGAAGTGAAAATCTTGGGCAAGCCGATGTTCTGGTGTACGAACCTGGAAATGCTGGAAGTTCGAACATTCCTTCAGGTCTAAATGCTCTTGCTGGACATATTCGATCTAACTCAATCGGTGATTTGGTTTCATCCTTATTAGCTTCAACAGTAGTTGCCGAAAACGCTCGCGAAGCTGAAGCAATTCTTCGATCCCATCCATCAGTAACCGTTGTGACTCGCGATGGTGACGTTGTAAGTCGGGGTCGTGCACGCGGTGGCTCAAAATCATCATCGTCACTGATTGAAATCAAAGCCCTCATTGATGGTCTCCTTATAAAACTCAATGAGATTACGCATACGTGCGATCGCCTTAAATTTGAAATATCTACAGCAACGACCGAAGTTGCCGATCGCCAAAGTACTTTTGATATCGCGCTTTCGAAACTCAATGAGTCAGATGCCAAAATTGCGGCCTTAACCGAGCAGTTAGCGGTTTCAGGACAGAATATGAAATCAGCCTTGGCTGAAGTTGAACGTTTAAATCTCTCAATTAGCGAGGCGACAACGGCAAAGAATCGCGATGAGGGTGAACTCGTAATCGCACAAACTCAGCTACATCAACAGGGATTAGTCGCCGAACCTGACCATAGTTTTACTGAAGATTTACGGAATGCCGTTTCTTTGGCTCGTACCAGTGAGGTTGAAGCACGCCTTGCTGTTCGCACAACTGAAGAGCGCGTCGACTCAATTGCAGCCCGAGCAAAAGCACTTGAAGATGCTGCGCGCAATGAACGGGAAGCATCTGAGCGAGCAATAATCCGTCGCGGAGCACGCGCACGAGCTGCAGTCATTTCTCAGGCAATCGCTGAATCAGCATATGAAGTTTTAATCCATATCGAACGTTCGATTGCTAAAGCTGCTTCAGAACGCGCCCGTCTTGAAGAATCACGTACCGCGCGCGATGGAGAAACTTTAACCGTGCGAACACGTGGCCGTGAATTGGCTGCAACACTTGAAGCACTTACTTCAAGTGTTCACAAAGATGAAATTGCGCGTGCAGAACAACGCATGCGTTTGCAAGCTCTTGAAGAGAAAACGATTGAAGAATTTGGAATCGATACGGTAAATCTAGTTGAGGAATACGGACCTGATAAAGATGTTCCAACATTCTTTGAAAATGAAGAGGGCGAGATAGTTACAACGGAGTTGATTCCATATCGCCGCGAACAACAGGAAAAGCGTTTAGCTTCTGCTGAACGCTCTCTTAATCTCTTGGGTAAAATTAACCCATTAGCTTTAGAAGAGTTTTCATCCCTTGAAGAGCGCTTAAAGTTCTTGGCTGAGCAGCTCGAGGATCTAAAGAACACCAAGAAAGACTTACTGGATATCGTTAAAGAGGTTGATGATCGAGTTCAATCAATCTTCATGGAGGCCTATACAGAAACGGCCAAGCATTTTGAAGATATATTTGCGCGTTTGTTCCCAGGGGGAGACGGTCGTCTCATCTTGACTGACCCAGATAATCCTTTAACGAGTGGCGTTGATGTAGAAGCACGTCCACCAGGAAAGCGCATTAAACGTCTGTCACTTCTTTCCGGTGGCGAAAAATCCCTTACAGCTGTCGCGATGTTAGTCGCGATCTTTAAAGCGCGCCCTAGCCCTTTCTATGTTCTAGATGAAGTAGAAGCAGCCCTTGATGATGTAAACCTTGGGCGTTTACTAGTTATTTTGGAAGAACTTCGACAAAGTTCTCAGCTCATTATCATCACGCACCAAAAGCGCACTATGGAAATTGCTGATGCGTTGTATGGCGTAACAATGCGCGGTGATGGAGTGACTGAAGTTATTTCTCAGCGTTTGCGCGAATCTGACGCAAGTTAGTCAAGGCTTCAAGCATGAGTTTGTTTAGTAAGTTCATCGCAAAAGTTCGCGGAACTAATGATTTTAGTGCAGCCGACTGGCATGAATTAGAAGAAGAGTTATTGCTCTCAGATTTAGGACCTACGCTAACAAAAACCGTCTTAGAGCAAGCTAGAAAAATAAAGAGCGAGAATGCCAATGAAGCGCTTTCTCATATTCTTACATCAACTCTTTCCAGCAAAGATCGAAGCATGTTACTTGGTGAGACAACAACTGTGATTATGGTGGTTGGTGTTAACGGAACCGGTAAAACAACTTCAGTTGCAAAATTAGCAGCAAACATCAAGAAGTCAGGCAAGAGTGTCGTGATGGCTGCCGGAGATACTTTTAGAGCGGCAGCAGTTGAGCAGCTCCAAACGTGGGGTTCGCAAATTGGTGTGGAAGTTGTTGCTGGCAAAACTAATGGAGATCCTGCATCTGTTGCTTTTGACGCAACGAAGAGAGCCAAAGAACTCAACTCCGATTTTTTAATAATTGATACTGCAGGACGCCTTCACAATAAAAATGACTTAATGGCCGAACTTGAAAAGGTGAAGCGAGTAGTTGAAAAAGTATTTCCAATAAATGAAACGCTATTAGTAATCGATGCGACAACCGGGCAAAATGGTTTACAACAGGCAAAGATATTTACTGAGGCAGTACAGACAACTGGAATAATTCTGACTAAGTTAGATGGAAGTGCGCGAGGTGGGGTTGCTCTCGCAATAGAAAACGAAGTCGATATACCTATCAAATGGATTGGCACAGGGGAGTCAGTCAATGATTTTGCCCCTTTTGAGCCTACAAACTATATCCAGGGGCTGCTCTCGTAACCTAGATGTAACACTTCGAGCGCTTTTGTCACCGTGCTGAAATAGTTCACGCCATCTGCTGTAACCCAAACCTAAGAGGGTATGCCCATCTCAAAGGCGAGAATCTTTTTAATCAATCTCGAAAGCAGATGGAAATATGACAGATATTGTGTTGAACTCGGGCGATACCGCCTGGATGTTAGCAAGCACCGCTCTCGTTCTTCTTATGACACCTGGACTTGCCTTTTTCTATGGCGGAATGGTTCGCACTAAGAGCGTTCTAAATATGATGATGATGTCTTTTGTGACAATTGGAATCGTAAGTGTCTTGTGGGTTATTTATGGTTTCGAATTAGCTTTTGGTTACAAGGCTGATTCTGCCTGGTATGGAAATCTCTCCTTCTCAGGTTTAAGCGGAGCTGTAAATGACTTAACTAACAATGGTGGAATTTATCCAATTCCAGTATTAGTTTTTGCAGCATTTCAATTGATGTTTGCAATTATCACCCCAGCACTTATTTCAGGTGCAATCGCTGATCGCACGAAGTTCACTGCATGGGCAGTCTTTGTTGCGATTTGGACAACTATTGTTTACTTCCCAGTTGCACACTGGGTGTTCGCATTTGGAAATAAAGTTGGTGACACAGTTACCGGAACAGGCTTTCTGGCGGGTAAGGGTCTTGAAGACTTTGCAGGTGGAACCGCGGTTCACATCAATGCTGGTGCTGCAGGACTAGCGCTTGCAATAATTCTTGGAAAGCGCGTTGGCTGGCGAAAAGAAGCAATGCGCCCTCACTCACTTCCACTAGTACTTCTTGGTTCAGGTTTATTGTGGTTCGGATGGTTTGGCTTCAATGCCGGATCAGCGTTAGCTGCAAATGGAACTGCCGGACTTGCATTTATGAATACTCAGGTCGCAACTGCCGGTGCGCTTCTTGGTTGGTTAATTGTTGAGAAACTTCGCAATGGCCATGCAACTTCACTTGGTGCTGCATCTGGCGCAGTTGCAGGTCTGGTTGCTATTACACCTGCATGTGCATTCGTTGCTCCTTGGGCTGCAGTAGTAATTGGTTTGTTTGCTGGAATCTTCTGCGCACTTGCCGTTGGTTTAAAGTACAAGTTCGGATTTGATGATTCACTTGATGTCGTCGGCGTTCACCTTGTTGGTGGAATCTGGGGATCACTTGCAATCGGATTATTTGGAACACATGTCGTCAATGGACTTGGCCTAGATGGTTTGTTCTATGGCGGCGGCGCTACGCTTCTTGGAAAGCAAGCACTTGGCGTAGGAATGGTTGCACTGTATTCATTCCTCGTTACATTGGTACTTGGCTTTATCATTGAAAAAACCATCGGTTTCCGCTTGCCAAAGGCGGCAGAAGTTGAGGGTATTGACTTAGCAGAACATGCTGAGACAGCCTATGAAATGTCTAGCTCTTCACGTGGAGGTTCTTTCTAATGAAACTAATTACCGCAATATTGAAACCTTTTAAATTAGAGGATGTTAAGAACGCGCTTCAAGCACACGGTGTTACTGGAATGACAGTTTCAGAGGCAAGTGGATTTGGACGCCAAAAAGGTCATACCGAGGTTTACCGCGGCGCTGAGTACACCGTCGACTTGGTTCCAAAAGTTCGCCTTGAAGTTCTTGCAGATGATGCTGAAGCGGCCGCAGTTATCGACGTCATAGTTAAAGCAGCATCAACAGGCTCAATCGGAGATGGAAAAGTTTGGAGTACTCCGGTTGATCAAGTTGTTCGCGTACGCACTGGAGAGCGTGGGTCTGACGCAATCTAAGATAGATACATGAGTACACGCGAAAGAAGGGAGCGATCGAACGAGAGCGATCGCTACCTTCTTTCGCTATTTTCAGAGGCCTTAGCAAAAATTGGAAAGAACTCCAAAGGTGTTGCAATTGCTGCCGTGGGAGGTTACGGAAGAGGTGAACTTTCACCAGGTTCAGATTTGGATATTGTCATTCTTCATCAAGGTCAGTTTGCCGTAAATACCCTGAACGAATTTGTAAATGCTTTGCTGTATCCCTTGTGGGATAGAAATAGTGTTGATCATTCAGTACGAACACGGACCGAAGTACGTGATGCTGCTGAATCAGATTTGAAAGTTGCACTTGGCTTACTCGATATTCGACTTGTTGCCGGAGATGCCGATCTAGTTGCCGCAGTTCAAAGCGATAGTTTGGAAAGTTGGCGAAAACAAGCAACGAAACGTTTGCCTGAATTACGTCAGTCTCTAAGAGCGCGGCATGAGCGAGCCGGCGAGCTTGCATACTTACTTGAACCCGATGTGAAAGAAGCTCGCGGGGGACTACGAGACATAAATGCTTTGAGAGCTATTGCACTTTCTGGTGTTGTCTCAGTTCCATTGGAGCGCATCGGTTGGGCAGAATCAAAGCTCAACGATGTCCGTGAAACTCTACATGAAACAAGTGGAAGAAATAAAGATCGACTACTTTTCCAAGAGCAAGATGCGGTGGCACGAAAATTAAATTATGCCGACGCCGATGCGTTGATGAGTGATGTTGCGCAAGCGGCACGGTTAGTCGATTACCTGCTTGAGTTTATGTGGCATCAGATTGAACATAAAGGGAAAGATGGATTTGGCCGTTTTCATCGCAAACCACGTACAGATACGGTCGCTAGAAATTTAAGTGTTTCTCAAAAAGAAGTAGTTATAGATCCATTTGTTGATATTGAAAGTGACCCAGTTTTAGGTTTACGCGCTGCAGCAACCGCAGCCCAATTGGGTCTTCCAATCTCAATGGATTCATACTCGCTGCTCTCTAGCGCGCTCAATGAAGGCAAAGCCTTGTTGCCAACTCCGTGGCCGCGCGAGGCCCGTGAATATCTCATTTCATTGATTGGTGCCGGTGAATCAATGATTTCAATCTTTGAAGCGCTAGATCAAGAGGAGATTATTTTCCACTGGGTTCCTGAGTGGCGTGCGCTTCGCTCTTTGCCTCAACGAAATGCGCTTCACCGACATACCGTTGATAGACATATGGTTGAAACCGCAGTTCATGCAGCTGCACTAACCCGTAAAGTCCATAGACCTGATTTACTTCTATTTGCAGCACTTTTTCATGACATTGGTAAAGGCAGCGAAGAAGATCATTCAGTACGAGGAGAACGCCTAATAGCACCACTGGCTGCGCGAATTGGTTTTCCGGAATCAGATATCACAATAATTAAATTACTTGTCAAACATCATCTCCTTTTATCGTCAACAGCAACGCGTCGAGATTTGGATGACCCGGCAACAATTCAATCAATCCTGTCCGAGATTCCAGATTTAAATACTCTGGAACTTTTGCATGCCCTAAGCATCGCTGATGGTGAAGCAACTGGAAGTGCGGGCTGGAGTGATTGGAAAGCGACCCTAGTTTCAGACTTAGTATCTCGAGTTAAAAAAGCTATGACTGGCTCAAGTACTGTTGCACAACAACCAGAAATAGATCAAGAGCAGTTGCAGATTGCTGAAACTGGAGTACTTCAAGTTAAATTAGAGCAGCGAGAAAATGGTTATTCAATTGAAATAATCTCTCCAGATAAGCCAGGATTATTATCACTTGTCGCAGGAGTCTTGAATTCATCTCGTTTAGATGTGAAATCTGCACGAACCAAATCGCACGCAAATTCCGCGGTTATGACATGGATAGTGACCCCCGAACCACATGCGCCCGATGTAAGCGCTGAGTACCTTCGACGAGAGATTGAGAGCGCATATAAAGATGCGACACATATAGAAGAAAAGTTAATTGCACGAGCTGAGGCATATGCGTCAACACCTTCAATCCCGGTACCAGATCCAATTGTCGAGATTTTTAACGATGGGGCGACTGAAGCCACAATAATTGAAGTACGAAGCCATGACCGTCCGGGCCTTCTATTTAGGATTGGTGCTGGCATTACTCAATCTAGAGTCGATATTCGCTCTGCAATTGTTACGACGCTTGGCGCAGAGGCGATTGACACTTTGTATGTCACGGAAATCTCTGGCGGACCATTGAGCGAAGTTCGTGCAGAGGAAGTTGCTACTCGCTTGCGTCAATTACTCAAGTAGTCTTAGCGCCTTATGTTTGAGTCACTCAGTAGCAGATTTACCTCTGCATTTTCCTCACTTCGCTCAAGAGGCAAACTTAGCAACGCTGACATAGAAAATACTTGTGCAGAAATTCGCCAAGCTCTTCTTGAATCTGATGTTGCACTTTCTGTCGTTGAAAACTTTGTCGCACAAATCCGGGAACAGTCCCTAGCGGTTCTACCAACTTTGCAATCCGGAAGTAATCAAGGACAAGCGATTTTCAATATTGTCAACGCAGCATTAATTGAAATCCTCGGTGGTTCTGCTCGAAGAATTCGGTTTGCAAAAAACCCTCCAACCGTAATTATGTTGGCAGGATTACAAGGTGCAGGAAAAACAACGCTTGCCGGAAAGCTAGCAAAGTTTTATGCAGATCAAGGCAACACACCTTTACTCGTTGCATCGGATTTACAACGCCCTAATGCCGTCACTCAGCTACAAATTGTCGGCGAAAGTATCGGCGTACCTGTTTTTGCACCTGAACCTGGAAATGGAGTTGGAGATCCAGTAAAGGTCGCGAAAAGCGGAATTGATTTTGCAAAGTCAAAGTTATACAACATGGTCATCGTTGATACCGCCGGTCGGTTAGGTATTGACGATGATTTAATGAAGCAGGCAATATCAATTCGCGATGCCGTGAATCCAGATGAAATTCTTTTTGTAGTTGATGCAATGATTGGTCAGGATGCTGTGCGTACTTCGCAAGCATTCTTAGATGGCGTTGGATTTGATGGCGTAGTACTTACTAAACTTGATGGAGATGCACGCGGTGGCGCGGCATTATCAATTGCTTCAATTACTAAGCGTCCGATTATGTTCGCATCGACTGGCGAAAAAATTGGTGATTTCGATATTTTCTATCCAGATCGCATGGCCTCTCGAATACTTGGCATGGGCGATGTTGCAACGTTGGCTGAACAAGCAAAGAAAGCTTTTGATGGTGAGAGTTCGGCAAAACTTGAAGCAAAATTTGCAAGCGGTGAAGATTTTACTTTGGAAGATTTCTTAGAACAGCTCCAAGCAATGTCGAAGATGGGCTCGATGTCTAAGATTTTGGGAATGCTTCCAGGTGCTGGAGCAATGAAGAAGCAGATTGAGAATTTTGATGAAAGCGAAATTGTTCGCACGAAAGCAATCGTTCAATCAATGACCCCGACTGAGCGCCGCGACCCCAAAGTTCTCAATGGATCAAGACGGGCTCGGATTGCACTTGGATCAGGCCGCAAAGTCTCTGATGTAAATAACCTTGTCGATCGCTTCTCTGCTGCTCAAAAGATGATGAAGCAGGTCAGGAATGGGGCGATGCCGGCAGGTATGGGCGCAATGGGGCTCCCGACCATGCCAAAGGGCCCTGCAAAGGCAGTTGTACACAAGAAGAAGTCAAAATCTGGTAATCCAGCCAAAAGGGCGATAGAGGATGGCCAGTAGGTAGGCGATTTCACGAATTGACCCGCAGATGGCAGAATTAGCACCCTGTTGATGGGGCCCTCTACCCCCGTTCAACATCCACGACCGATAGTTGTATGTAATTGATTGCGCACCCCGCTGCGATTGATTTTTACGACACACATAAACAGGAGCACAACCTCACTTGGCTACAAAAATTCGTTTAATGCGCATGGGTAAAATCCGCACACCATTTTTCCGTGTAGTCGTAACAGACTCACGCAAGGCACGTAACGGTCTTTCAATTGAAGAAATTGGCCGTTATGTACCAGGACAGGAACCATCACTTATTGAGATCAACTCAGAGCGTGCTCTGTACTGGCTCGGTGTTGGTGCACAACCTTCAGAAGCTGTAGAGGCGCTATTGAAAGTCACTGGAGATTGGCAAAAATTTAAGGGACTTCCTGGAACTGAAGGAACACTTCGTGTTGCAGCGCCAAAGGTTGGCAAGCATGTTGCTTATGAAGCCGCGATGAAGTCAGCAATGGATGAACCAAAAGAAGGCGCAACAACTCTTAAGAAAAAAGCTCAAGAGAAGTTAGCTGCTAAAGCAAATCCAGTAATTGAAGAAGCAGTAGTTGAAGCGCCAGTAGTCTCTGAAGAACCTGTAATCGAAGCAGTCTCCGAGGCTCCAGCTGTGGAAGCGACTGTAGAAGCGACTGTAGAAGCAGTTGTTGAGACACCAACTGAAGAAGCGGCTGCCGAATAACAATGATGGATGAAGCCCTCGAGCATTTAGTAAAGGGAATAGTCGATAATCCCGATGATGTTGTTGTTGCAGAAAAAAACCATCGTCGTGGAACAACTCTTGAGGTTCGCGTGAACCCAGAAGATATCGGCAAAGTAATTGGTCGTAATGGTCGCACCGCAAAAGCACTTCGTACGGTCGTAAGTGCAATTGCTGGACGTACTGTTCGCGTCGATCTCATCGAGACCGACGAAGCACGCTAACAATGCGTTTACTCGTGGGGCGCATTGGTCGCGCCCACGGAATTCTTGGAGAAGCGACGATTGAGGTTCGAACTGATGAACCTGATCGTCGTT
>CAIQRN010000031.1 GCA_903874255.1 uncultured Actinomycetes bacterium | reverse complement strand
GTTCCGATCATGTCGGTTCCAAATGGGTGCGATCCAAATCTTATTCCGTCACCATCTAAAAACTTGGGTGCTAGGTCAAGAGTTGGACATCCCGTAACGCCACCATTGCAAGAACTTGCCATCGCGCCTTCTGGATCGATATCAGTGATTTTATATGGCCACCAACCTGGGATATGAACTTTAAACTTTCCAAAGCCGACATTTAAGCCAAGCGATGTGTAGACAACAAGAATGATTGTGATGAGAGTGAACAAAGAAGCCATTGCAGCTTTGTGCTTGAAAAACCTTTTGAGAATAATTTGTCGTTGGTTGAGTCCTTGAGTTTCACGACTTGTAATCTCATTCTCGTTTTTTTCTGGCGTAGTTCCATCTTCTAATTTCATGTCGGCCATGGCCTCCTACTTCCTAATCCGGATTCGTGGATCAACAACGCCGTACAAAAGATCTGAAACAAAGTTAGCTGTAACTGTTAGGGAAGCGCCAAGAATGAATACACCCATGAAGAGATTCAGGTCGTAACTTCGCAAGGCGTCATTGAAGAGTTGCCCCATACCTTTCCACGCAAACACACCTTCGGTGATGATTGCTCCGCCTAGTAATCCAGCAAAATCATTCACCAGAATTGTTGTTAGCGGGAGCATTGCGTTACGCATGCCGTGACGGACAATCACAGTTCGCTCACTCAAGCCTTTTGCACGTGCAGTACGGATGTAGTCCATGTTTAGAACTTCTAGCAAGCTTCCGCGGGAGAATCGCACGTAACCGGCAAATGAGATCAGAGTTAAGGCAATTGTTGGTAGAACTAGGTGGACTGAGGTATCTAAACCAGAAATCCAAAAGTTACCAATTTGTTCAGGGGTAAGCAGATCGTTTCTTTGACCTAATGTTGGAACTGGTCGCCCACCCACCGCATCAGAATTCATATATTGGGGGAATTCGCGCATGAATCGATCGATGATTACAGGTACGGTTGAGAGTAGAGCCGTAAAGAACCCGATGCGTAGATAAACGCGGCGATCTATTGAACTAACAAAGTAACCAATTATCAATCCAACTGCGATCGTAATTACAAATATTGCAAATACGTTTAAAAGAGATGCATTGGCTGACATCAAAGCTTGTAGTGGGTAGTACAAAACTGCGACCGCAATTGCGGTACCAAATCCAGTAAAGCGACCTTTTTTACTATCCAAACCGGAAATTAGTTGTATAACTATTGCAGCACTGACAAGTGCAAGAAAGGTAACGCCAAAAATACCCAATGATGGATCTATGAACCATTTAGTTGCGCTGACAAAAGTAAGAATAACGGCAGCAAATGATGCGGCTCCTGCCAAAACTGAGAAGAACTGAATCCTTTTACCGCCCACGAAACCAGCAATGACAAAACCAAATATCAAGGCTGCAATGACAATTACAGAGGGAGAAATTATGGGGTCAACCAGGAAATCATTGAACTGGATCGCCATGAATTCTTTGAGAAGTACGGCAACCCAGAAGATTGGTAGTGAAAAGAGGAGGAAAGAAATAAATGTCATAACATAATCAAAGCGACTGTATTGTCGGATGGCCGTGATCATTCCGACCGCTATTCCCAAAATAATTGCAAGAAAAGTAGATGTAATCACTAATCGAATAGTTACTGGAATTGCCTGAGCTAACATCGAGGTCACATGAATATTGCCACGGGTCATTCCCATATCGAAATGCCCCCACAATCCAGAGACGATTCCGCGAAGCCATGAGAAATAGCGAATTGGGGGAGGAACATCTAGTTGCAGATCTCTGATCATCTTGGCCATCAGGTAATCCTTGTTTTTTTCCGTGCTTTCACCAAAAATCGAGAGCGGATCTGATGAGTAGGCTTCAAGGTTATAGGCCAAGAAACTGGCACCAAAAACAATGACCAACATCATGCCTAAGCGTCTTAATACATACTGAAACAAAGTATCACCCTGACTGCGGCCACACCGCACGCGTTTTCTTAATTTTTTTAAATATTCTATTTATAAAAGTATTGAGGAATGCTAGCACTGGTAAAAAGAAACTGGGATGTCCCTTGAGACATCCCAGTTTCTTTTTTATTACAAGTTAGAACTTATTGCCTAGTAAGACCACTCGAAGAAGTTCCAAGTGATGTTTGCACCAACTGGTGCAGGCTTGATGTTCTTTAGTGCCTTGTTGTATGCAGTAATCGTTGGATTTGCATACAGTGGAAGACCCCAGTAGTTGCTGTTGACGATCTTATCCATTGCTAAACGCTTTGCAGTTGCATCTTTAGCGCTCAAGATGTCACCCTGCAGGCTCTTAGCAAGAATATCGAGAGCTGAATCGTTCCAACCCCAAACGTTGTTTCCACCGTCTGATTTGAAGATTTCAGTTCCGTTTGACTGGCTCAATGAGTTCAAGCCAAAGCCATACATCGTCACGTCATTTTCTGCGCTCGTGTTACCTTTTTCGCCAAATAGATCGGCATAAGGCTTATCGATCACATCAAAGCCAGCCTTCTTTGCTTCTGCTGCAACCAACTTCGCGAGATTGTTACGTGTTGTTGTGTTTGCATGTGCAAAGTTGACCTTAACAGCTGGTGCATCTTCTGAGGCATTTGGATAGTACTTCTTTACAAGTGCCAAAGCCTTTGCAGTGCGATCAGCTTGAGTTCCCTTTGAATATTCACTAACTCCAGATGCCTTAGTGATTGCGTTGTATTCAGGAGTTCCCTGGAAAGTAAGCGCAGAATCCAATGGAGTTGCATCAGACTTAACCGGAGCAACAATCACTGAAACCATTTGCTCGCGTGGAAGTGCTAGCAAGAATGCGTGGCGTAGATCTTTTGCCTTTGCACCATTACCGGCAAATGGACCTGTGTAGCTATCTGTTTCGCCGAAGGCAGTGTCAACACGAAGATCTAGGTGAGAATAGTTTCCACCAGTCTTTGTAAGAACAGTGACGTTTGGCAACGCTGAAAGTGAAATCTTGTCATTACCTGTTGGCAATGTGTTGTAATAAATATCAATGTCACCATTGCGCAACGCCTGTACTGAGGCTGTGTTGTCCTTGATGATCTTGATTACAACAGTTTTGATTGGATTCTTAGTAGCCATCGCTGGACCTGATGTGTACTTAGGGTTACGAACCAAAGTCATTGAGTCACCCAAAGTGAACTTAGAAACAATAAAGCCACCATTGCTGATAAGCAGAAGTGGGTTTGTTGTTGAGTCAACCTTAGTTACGTCATAACCAGTGCTCCAAAGAGCACCAATCTTCTTCAAGCGTGCAGTGTTCTTAGTTGTGAAATCCTTTAAGAACGCAGCCTTTGCAGCCTTATTCGCTGCTGCAGATTGAAGTGACTTCTTGCCATCAATAATTAATTCAAGTGCGTGGACAGGTGTTGGTCCAGGTGCTAACAACTCCCAGTCTGGAAGTGGCTGATCGAACTTGACTGTCAACTTCATCTTGTCTGCGCTCAATGTTGGTAATCCAACAACGTGAGATCCGTAAGTTCCGCCGTAGCCAACGCTATCGAAAGCTGGCTTAGCATCTGCATTAGCTGGGTCACCGAGACCAGCAGCCTTTGAGTACTTATCAGCGGCAACAATGTGTGAAAGAAGGAGATCTACAGCATCGATTGGAGTTCCATCAGACCAAACCTGGCCCTTTGTAACTGTGTATTCGATCTGGAAATCCTTTGGTGCCTGCTTAACAATCTTCATTGTTCCGAACTTAGTGTTCATGATTAATTTGGCGTCAGAGTTATAGTAAGAGAAACCCATGCCTGTTAATGAACCGGAGATTGCGTTATAGGAAGTGTTTCCGTCGCTAGTACCTGAGTTCAAAGAAGTGATGTCTGCAGATGAAAGCAGAGTCACCGTTGATTTAGCTGCAGCCTGTGCCGGGGCGATTGCACCAACAGAAAGTCCAGCTGCAACTAGCGCGATGGCTGCTGATGCAGCAAAGGCACGAATTGCCATTTTTTTTCTCATATAGATTTCTCCTTGTTAGTTGGACCTCGACCGGCGGCATCACTACCCTCTAATGGATGAGCGATTCCTCAAATCAGGTCTTGCCTCGGAATAATAAGGTATGGACAAAGGCTTTGGCTACTCCCGTTCACGTATGGTTCGCCCTGTGTTTACTGGCTACCGTAGCCCCGTGAGTTCACTGCAGAGCACCTCCATTTTTTGGATGAATGGGCGCCTTGCCACGCAATTATCAGAAATCTCTACGGATCCTCGTTGCCTGCAAGACGGGGGGTTTTGGGCTGTTTCAACAACTTTTGAAGGCGGCTTTATGGCTGCCAAGTTCGAAAATCTGCGCTTAAGCGATTTTCCGCGGCATCCCTGGCAGAAGATTGCTGGAAATTGGCAGAGTTCGATTTCTCAGAGCGAATATGTTGCCTATGTTGAGAGGATTCAAGAGGCCATAGCACAGGGTTGGGTCTATCAAGTCAATGCGTGTCGAGAAATTTCCATAGAGATAGGAGTAGATAACTTACGTGGGCTCTTCACTGAGATTATCGCTAACAATCCGGCGCCTTGGGCTAGTTATTTAGAGATTCCATCTTTAAATATCGCATCGGCATCGCCTGAACTATTTCTAAAGCGTCAAGGTAACCAAGTGTTGACATCTCCTATTAAGGGGACTGCACCTGTTGGTGAAAATAGTTTTGGAAATAAGGATCGCGCAGAAAATGTGATGATTGTTGATTTAATGCGAAATGACATGGGGCAAATTTGTAAGAGTGGAACAGTTTCTGTTCCACGTTTGCTGGCAACAGAGGTGCATCCTGGCTTAGTGCATTTAGTTTCAGATATTAAAGGCGAACTCAAAGATGGTCTTTCTTGGAATGAGATTCTTTCTGCCATTACCCCACCCGGTTCTATAAGCGGTGCACCGAAATCGTCGGCTATCAAAGTAATTCAATCTAATGAAGTAGCACGAGGTCCGTATTGCGGAGTTCTTGGTTGGGTGCAGGGTGATCAATGCGAGTTATCAGTTGCCATTCGAATTTTTTACAAAGATGACAAACTTAGATTTGGTACAGGCGCTGGAATCACATGGGGAAGTGATCCAGTTCAAGAATGGGAAGAAACGCAATTGAAAGCGCGCAGACTTGTCTCGATAGCCGGGGGATTACTGTGAAAATAATTTCTAACGGCAATCTGCAGGAAGTGGACATTAACTCCGGATGGCTTGATGGCCAAGGAATTTTTGAAACAATCAAAACCGTTAATAATCTTCCATATGCTCTTGGTAGGCATTTAGACCGTGCGCAAAATGCTGCCTTGCACTTTGGTATCGAGTTGCCGGACAGAGATGTTATTAATTCATGTGTAGGCAAACTTTTAAAAGCTGAACCTCATTCCAGCGGAGTTTTGCGAATCTCATTTGCTGATGATTCACGTTGGCTCATGGTGCATCTTGCATATGAAGCGCCTACGGAAGCGGCAGAAATAAGAATTCACCCAGAATGCGTAGACGGAGCAGTGTTCAAACGCTTTCCTTATACTCAACGCATTGCAATATTGAAGGATGCGCGAGCAGCTGGATTTGATGATGCACTGACTTTTAACGAATCCGGAAATATTTGTGAAGGCTCAGTTACAAATTTTATTGCAAAAGTGGGCGAAGAATGGATCACTCCGCCAACCTCTGATGGTCTTTTGCCGGGTATATTGCGTCAACTGCTAATTGAAAATAACCTGGTTAAAGAGCGTTCTATTCATAGATCCGAAGTTTCTGATATTTCATCTGCATTTCTACTCAGTAGTTTGCGAATGGCCCAATCAATTGCGGCAATTGATGGGCGTGCGTTGCATCTTTCACATGCCTATGCCGAGCAAATCCACGCGTTAGCAGTTAAGTATTCGGTAGGCTAATCCCATGATTCAGGTAACGGTTGACGGTATTTCGCGCCAGATTGAGGCCGATCAACGTCCTACCCATCTTTTTGCAGAGAATAAAGAGATAGTTGTGTGCCGAATTAATGGAGTACTCAAGGATCTCTGGAGTGACTTGACCGAGGGTGACCTAGTTGAATCTGTATCGATAAATTCACCTGATGGACTATTTGTTCTAAGACATTCAACTGCGCACGTGATGGCGCAGGCAGTGCAAGAAGTTTTTGCTGACACTAAACTTGGAATTGGCCCACCGATAAAAGATGGCTTTTACTATGACTTTGATCCGCAGACACCATTTAACCCGGATGATTTAGTAAAGATAGAAAGTGTCATGCGCAAGATTGTTAAAGATGGTCAGCGCTTTCGTCGCCGAGTTGTAACTGAATCTGATGCATTAAAAGAACTGGCCAACGAGCCTTACAAATGCGAATTAATAGGAATCAAAGGGCCAGCAGGTGAAGAGGCAAGTGTTGAAGTTGGCGGCAGTGAATTAACTATTTATGACAATTTGGGCAGAGATGGAAATCCAATTTGGTCAGATTTATGTCGCGGTCCACATCTACCATCCACTAAACACATTCCAGCTTTTAAATTAATGCGCAGTGCCGCAGCATATTGGCGTGGTTCTGAAAAGAATCCAATGTTGCAACGCATTTACGGAACTGCATGGCCTTCTCAAGATCAGCTCAATGCCCATTTGGAATTACTGATCGAGGCAGAAAAGCGCGATCATCGCCGACTTGGTACAGAGTTAGATTTGTTTTCATTTCCAGAGGAAATCGGGTCAGGTCTTGCGGTTTTTCATCCCAAGGGCGGAATTATTCGCCGTGCGATGGAGGATTACTCACGCAAGCGCCATGAAGAAGAGAACTATGAATTTGTGTACTCGCCCCATTTAACAAAAGCTGCATTGTTTGAGAAATCTGGGCACCTTGATTGGTATTCAGAGGGTATGTATCCACCAATGATTATGGATGAAGAGCTCCATGCTGATGGAACAATTAAAAAGCCAGGCCAGCAGTACTACATGAAACCTATGAACTGCCCATTTCATAATTTAATTTTTCAATCTCGTCAGCGCTCGTATCGCGAACTTCCTTTGCGGCTTTTCGAATTTGGAACGGTGTATCGCTACGAAAAGTCTGGTGTTTTGCATGGAATAACCAGGGCGCGTGGTTTTACACAAGATGATGCGCATATTTATTGCACTAAAGATCAGATGGCCGCTGAACTAGATTCATTATTAACATTCGTGCTCAACTTACTTCGCGACTACGGTCTTAATGATTTTTACTTAGAGCTCTCTACCAAAAACCCAGAAAAATTTGTAGGCGAGGATTCTGATTGGCAAGAAGCGACTGAAACTTTGCGAAAAGCTGCCATGGCACAAAATCTTGAACTTGTTTTAGATGAAGGTGGCGCGGCGTTTTATGGTCCAAAAATCTCCGTACAAGCTAAAGATGCAATCGGGCGAACTTGGCAGATGTCTACCATTCAAGTTGATTTCCAACTGCCACAACGATTCGAACTTGAATATTCTGCAGCAGATGGTTCACGCCAACGTCCAGTAATGATTCATAGAGCACTCTTTGGTTCCATCGAACGTTTCTTTGGCGTATTAACTGAACATTATTCTGGCGCATTTCCACCATGGCTTGCTCCGGTGCAGGCAATTGGTATTCCTGTTGCCGAAGCTTTTGCCGATTATTTGGCTGATGTAATTAAAGAGATGCGTGCTGCGGGGATAAGGGCTGAGCTCGACGCTTCAGATGATCGCATGCAAAAGAAAGTGCGTAATGCGCAGTTGCAAAAGATTCCATTTATGGTCATTGCCGGCGAAGAAGATATGGCCGCTGGTGCGGTTTCATTTAGATATCGAAATGGCGAGCAGAGAAATGGAATTCCAGTCGCCGAAGCGATTGCTGAAATTAAGAAAGTTGTCATAGAGCGGACTCAGGTTTAGTCGTGTCAATTGACGGTGCAGGAATGCCAGATGGCTGGCATCGATTGTGGGCGCCGCATCGTTTGGAATATCTGCGTGGAGAAAATAGGCCACTCGCTGACAATGAAGTTGAATGCCCATTTTGCAGAATTCCGAAACTAGATGATGCCCAAGGCTTAGTGGTACATCGAGGCACGGATGCCTTTGTTGTTATGAATTTGTATCCATACAACCCGGGACACTTACTTGTTTGTGCATATCGACATGTGCCAGACCTTACGGATTTAACTACCGAAGAGCGAGATGAAATATCTGCATTAACGGCACACGCTATGACTACTATCCGAAAAGTTTCATCTCCCGGTGGATTTAATTTAGGAATGAATCAAGGTGCCATATCGGGTGCGGGAGTAGCAGAACATATTCATCAGCATGTTGTTCCTCGCTGGAGTGGTGATGCAAATTTCATGCCGATTATTGGCAAGACAAAGGTGTTGCCCCAATTATTGCAAATAACGCGAGACGAGATTGCTGACGCCTGGTAGTTATTTCTGTAACTGATTCAAGTAAGAATTAACAATATCTATACCAATCGTGCATTCAATCCACAGCGGAATTGCTGGGAAAAGCACACCAGCTGCAAATGCGCCATCACCCATCGATGTCTTTAACTCCAAATACTCATCGCGAAATTCCTGCACCAAAGTTTCATGCTCTGGTTCACAGGGCTGTTGTACCGCGGGAGATTTGGAGTAATCAGTAACCGTCATATCTATTAGTGAAATCAAAGCGCACGGCAATCCATTATCATCATGCAAAACTAGATACGGCGTAACCATTTGATCAAAAACTCGATTTGCGATTAAAACTGCGTCATCAAAATCACCTGCATCTTCCTCTA
Source organism: uncultured Actinomycetes bacterium (assembly GCA_903874255.1). Lineage (GTDB taxonomy): Bacteria > Actinomycetota > Actinomycetes > Nanopelagicales > Nanopelagicaceae > Planktophila. The sequence continues at coordinate 21,151 of CAIQRN010000031.1, read as the reverse complement.
GATGCGTGACCACAACCAAGCGCGGTATAAGAAATTCATCAAGAGAGTGCCAAGCATCAATTGTCACTTGATCGATGCCAGTGTTTGGGTTAATTGCAAAAATTGCGCAGTCCAATGTGCTTATATCCGAAACAGAAGTAGATGCATTAAAGACGTCAGCCACGGCGCTGGGATGAGCGCTTTCATGACCAAAAACGGCAATATTGGAGTTGGATGTGTAATTCTGCACGGGCTCAGCCTACGATGTCTCCTAATGATTAGCCGTTCTTTAAAACCCGCAGTTACGAGATTAATAACACCCGTAGCTTCTGCTGCCTTGCGTTTGGGCATCACGCCCAACGGCGTAACTTGGGTGGGAGCCATTGGCGTCGTTGTATCGGCGCTCTATTTTTACCCCCGAGGGCAGTTCTTTGCAGGTTCGGTAGCGATAGTAATTCTGGCACTGAGCGATCTTTTTGATGGAACGATGGCGAGAATTTCAAAGTCAGGCGCAAGCAGATGGGGCAGTTTCTTAGATTCAACAATTGATCGAGTAACGGATTCTGCGATATTGCTTGGTATCGCCATTTATTTAATTAATGAACAGGATTCATTAAGTTACGTAGTTTTAGTGACGCTAGTGACTGGAATGTTGGTTCCCTATATTCGTGCTAAAGCTGAAAGTTTTTCGATTCAATGTTCAGGAGGAATCGCAGAACGTACTGAAAGGTTAATGATCTCTCTCACCGCTATTGGTCTTCACGGCTTGGGAATTTCTTTTGTCTTAGCAGTTGGGATGTGGCTACTTGCAGTCCTGGGTCTCGTTACAGTTGCGCAACGCATGCTCATCGTTCGAAAAGCTTTACATAAATGACACAAAATCTCGTTGCGTGGGGATACTTCGCGGCTTGGCGAATTCTTCGATGGTTGCCAGAAAAGTTTGTATATGCCAAAGCCAATTCAGTCGCAGATTATTTGGTAAAAAAGAATGGCAAAAGTGTTGCACGACTACGTTCGAATTTGGCAAGAACCCAGCCCGAGATAACAGATCTCGATTTAGATTTACTCACATATCGCGCAATGCGTTCTGCACTTCGTTATTGGTGCGACACTTTCAGATTTCCTGACTGGTCTAAAGAGCGAATTCTTGGCACTGTTACTTTCAATGATGAAAGTTTGCTCTTAGATGCAATCGCTGCGGGCAATGGCGTAATCGTTACGTTGCCACATTGCGGTAATTATGATCACGCTGCAGCCTATTTCTGTGCCAAAGGCGCCAAAATCGTAACCGTTGCAGAGCATTTGAAACCTGAAAAACTCTTCAAGAAATTTATGCAATATCGTGCAGATTTCGGGATGGAAGCTTTGCCACTTGATTCCCGTGTTATTCCTACACTTATGCAAAGAATTAAGGGTGGGTGTGTAGTTGCTTTAGCCGCTGATCGCGACCTGTCTCGATCTGGTATCGACGTCAATTTTTTTGATGGACCCGCAAGGATGCCAGCAGGTCCGGCAATTCTTGCCTTAAGAACTGGTGCGCCTTTATTGAGTGCCTATATTTCTTACACACCAAGTGGGATCCATATTGATTTACGTTTAATCCAACTTCCTGACCAGGGAAGTGAAGTCGAAAAAGTTGCTGCGATTGTTCAGATTTCAGCAGATCATTTTGCAGATGGAATTCGAAATAATCCACAAGACTGGCATATGATGCAAAGAATCTGGATCGACGGCGATTTTAAGGATCGACAATAGTGTTAACCAAGAAGCTAAAAATTGGGATTGTTTGCCCATACGGCTGGGACACTCCTGGCGGAGTTCAAAACCACATTCGAGATTTGGCAGAATTTCTAATCGGTGCTGGTCATGATGTTTCAGTTCTCGCACCGGTTATAGATGAAGAAAAACTTCCTAACTATGTTGTGAGTGCTGGAAAACCAATTTCAATTCCATACAACGGCGCAGTTGCGCGAGTTCTATTTGGTCCGATCGCCTACGCACGTGTGCGTCAATGGATTTCTGCGGGAGATTTTGATCTCCTACATCTGCATGAACCAGCCATTCCATCGATTTCACTTTTGGCGTGCTGGGCAGCCGAAGGACCAATGGTTGGCACATTCCATGCAGCTGCAAAGCGTCAGAAAGTCATCTTCGCGATTGGTCCAATCCTTGAGCCCGCGATTGAAAAACTCTCTGCACGAATTGCCGTATCAGAAGCCGCGCGCCTAACGCTAACGGATCATCTGGAAACCGATGCGGTAATTATCCCTAATGGAATTTACGCCAAACGCTACGCCCAAGGTGTTCCACAAAATAAATGGCAGGGAAACACAATTGGTTTTATTGGAAGATTTGATGAACCACGAAAAGGATTACAAGTTTTGGTTGATGCTCTGCCAATAATTTCAAGATTTGCTCCAGACGTTAAGGTTTTTGTCGCAGGGCCAGGGGATATCGAGGAAACAAAGAAAAATATCAATCCGCAACTGCGAGATCGCTTTGAATTCCTTGGGAGAATTTCCGAAGAAGACAAAGCGAATTTCATGTCTTCGGTATCTATCTATGTTGCACCAAATACTGGCGGTGAGTCTTTTGGAATAATCCTGGCCGAAGCCTTGGCTGGCGGTGCTTGCGTTATCGCTAGCGATATTCCCGCCTTTGATTCTCTGCTCGGAGGTGGCGCATATGGCGCGCTCTTTAAGTCGGAGGACTCAACTGATTTGGCAAAGACAGTTATTGATTTGCTGCGAGATGCCAAGAAGAGAGAAGTATTCGCCAAGGCGGGACAGATCAGAGCTCAGGATTTTGATTGGGATGTTGTTGCAGAGCAGATTTTTTCAATTTATGAGATGGCAATTGTTGGTGGAAGCGGCGTCAAACTTGGTTCTGATTCACGTTCCTGGAATCGTTTCTTATCCCGCGATGAGGAGAAAAATTGAAAACTGCATTAACACTTGGTTTTCTTCTGCTGCTAGCGATGTGGTACTTGTCGTTCTTAGCAACTCGGTTAGATCGATTGCATCATCGAGTAGAAACGAGTTGGGCTAACTTAGATGTCTTGTTACAAAAGAGAGCGGCAGTTGCCCTTGAAATTGCGCATAGCGATTTAGCCGATCCCGCTTCCTCCATGCTGTTAACTGGTGCTGCTTATCAAGCAAGAGATGCGGACATTCAAAGCCGTTCAATGGCAGAAAGTGGCCTATCAGGTGCTTTGGGACTTTTACTCTCCGATGGTCAGGGACATGCAACAGAACTCGAGCAGGCTTTATTACGAGAACTTTCTTTCTTAACTGAAAAAATCCGTATTGCAATTGCTATTCACACCGACGCGGTTTCATCGACGCAGATGGTCCGTAAAAAACTTGTTGTTAGAACTTTTCGCCTGGCTGGCACCGCGCCACTGCCTGTTACTTATGAATTTGAGTCCGATGTTCTCTAAATCAAAAATCATTCTTCTACTGTCATTATTTGCGGTATTGCTAACCGGCTGCGAATCAGTACCGAAACTATTCTCTGGTTCTGCAGCAAAGCCGGTGGAAACCAATCTTCTTAGTGGTCGTGCCGGCACAAATGGTCCAGTACTTGTTGTGAAAGTCGATGACACCAATGCTGCTCATCCTCAAGCTGGATTAGAGGACGCAGATGTCGTTTACATCGAACAGGTTGAAGGTGGACTTACTAGACTTGCTGCAGTCTTCTCGTCAGTAATTCCAGTTCGCATTGGCCCAGTTAGAAGCGCCCGAATTTCTGATATCGATATTTTGGCTCAATATGGTCATGTGGCCTTTGCATATAGCGGAGCGCAGAAAAAACTTCTTCCAGTAATTGCTGCAGCCAATTTGCAAGATATGGGTGCACAACGCCAATCGCCAACAATTTATACACGCGATCCATTGCGCACACCGCCTGTTGCAATGATTTTGCGAGCAGATTTATTAATGGCACGAATGATTGAGAAAAATTACCAAATTGATACAGCTAAATCTTTAGGTTGGAGTTTTGGGGATGCACCAGAGACTGGCAGGCAAACTTCAGAAGTTGCTTTGCACTGGCCTGCCGCAAGTTACAAAGCCACATGGTCGATAAGTGAAAAGCGTTGGTTGTTAACTCATAATGGTTCGCCAGATTTAAGTGACTCTGGAAAAATCTTGGGTCCATCCACTGTGGTTATTCAGATGGTTTCAATCACGCCCTCTGAGTATCACGACAGAGTTGGAGGAATTACTCCATTTTCCCAAACAGTTGGCACCGGCCGAGGATTCATTTTGCGCGATGGCAAGAGTTTTGTTGCTACATGGAGCCGTCCGTCTTTAGAGGTAGGCACGACATGGAAGTTGGCCGATGGCAGCGAGATTAAATTCGCACCTGGACAAGTGTGGGTGGCGTTGACCGATACTGAGCCGAACTTTACCTACGTAGTTGCGAGCGCGAAGCCTTCAAACTCAAAGTAGTATGTACCCCTACATCAGCGAAGGTGAGTAAAGAGCAATGACAGAAGTTAAAGGCACAGGCAGAGTCAAGCGCGGTATGGCTGAGATGCTAAAGGGCGGCGTCATCATGGATGTCGTAAATGCAGAGCAGGCCAAAATTGCCGAAGATGCTGGTGCAGTTGCTGTCATGGCACTTGAGCGAGTTCCAGCAGATATTCGTGCCCAAGGCGGTGTTGCTCGCATGTCAGATCCTGACATGATTGAAAAAATCCAAGCTGCAGTTTCGATTCCAGTAATGGCAAAAGCTCGCATTGGTCACTTTGTTGAAGCACAGGTTTTGCAATCTCTTGGTGTTGATTACATCGATGAGTCTGAGGTTTTGACACCAGCCGATTACAAGAATCACATTGATAAATGGGAGTTCACGGTTCCCTTTGTTTGTGGTGCAACTAATCTTGGCGAAGCGCTACGTCGCATTAATGAAGGCGCTGCAATGATTCGCTCGAAGGGCGAAGCTGGTACAGGGGATGTTTCAAATGCCATGCAGCATATGAGAGAAATTAACGGAGAAATTCGCCGCCTATCTTCATTGCGCGAAGATGAGTTGTACGTTGCGGCGAAAGAGCTTCAAGCACCTTACGAATTAGTTAAAGAAGTTGCACAAGCTGGAAAACTTCCCGTTGTTCTCTTCACTGCAGGCGGAATCGCAACTCCAGCAGATGCGGCATTAATGATGAGCATGGGCGCCGATGGAGTATTTATTGGCTCAGGTATTTTCAAATCTGGAAATCCCGCACAGCGTGCAGCGGCATGTGTTAAAGCAACGACATTTTGGAATGATGCAAAGGTGATTGCCGATGCATCTCGCGGATTAGGTGATGCAATGGTTGGTATCAATGTTGCGGATCTACCCGCGCCACATCGTCTTGCCGAACGCGGCTGGTAAAACAACTCCCATTATGAAAGTTGGAGTTCTTGCACTCCAAGGTGACGTGCGCGAACACATGGCCGCACTTACTGCCTGTGGAATTAATCCAGTTGAAGTTCGACGACCAAGTGAGTTAGCCAGCGTTGATGCTCTGATTTTGCCTGGGGGCGAATCAACGACGATTGCACAACTCTCTGAAATTTTTGGTTTGTTTCAACCTATTCGTGACCGAATATCAGCGGGAATGCCCGTTTATGGTTCGTGCGCCGGAATGATTCTTTTAGCTGATTCAATTCTTGATGCAAAAGATGGTCAAAAAACTTTTGGTGGATTGGACATCACGGTTCGTCGAAATGCTTTCGGGCGCCAAGTAGATTCTTTTGAAAATGATATTGTCTTTAAAGATGGCTCCGATGATCTAGTGCATGCTGTATTTATTAGAGCACCATGGGTTGAAAGAATCGGCTCAGAAATTCAAGTACTTGCGGCGGTGGATTCGCATCCGGTGGCCGTGCGTTCAGAGAGCTTGTTCGCTACCTCTTTTCATCCAGAATTGACTGGCGATCATCGAATTCACCGATACTTTATTGATGAAGTGGCAAGGCCAGCATTAGAGAAGGTAAAGTAAGTTTTTGCTAATCGAAGGCAATAGTTACGGATTGAGGGTGTAAGCCATGTCAGGCCATTCCAAGTGGGCAACGACAAAACATAAGAAAGCGATTATCGATAGTCGCCGTGCAAAAGTTTTTGCAAAGCAGATTCGTGCAATTGAAGTTGCGGCACGCAATGGCGGCGCCGATATGGATGGCAATCCAACACTTTTTGATGCAGTAGCAAAGGCTAAGAAATCCTCCATGCCTGCCGACAATATTGATCGTGCAATAAAGCGTGGCGCTGGCCTTGAAGCTGGTGCAAAAGAGTGGATCACAATCATGTATGAAGGTTATGGTCCTAACGGTGTCGCAATAATGATTGAATGTCTTTCTGATAATAGAAATCGTTCAGCTTCCGAAATTAAAGTTGCTGTCACCCGCAATGGTGGGTCAATGGCCGATCTCGGTTCCGTTTCATACCTCTTCAATCGCAAAGGCGTAATCATTCTCAACAAGATTGATGGGCTAACAGAGGATTCAATTCTTGAAGCTGTTCTTGAAGCTGGTGCTGAAGAAGTCAACGATCTTGGTGATTCATTTGAGATTGTATGTGAACCAGTAGATCTCGTACCAGTTCGCACTGCGTTACAAGCCGCTGGGATTGACTATGAGTCCGCAGATTCTTCGTTCTTACCTTCGATGTCTATTCCTCTTGACGCAGATGGTGCAAAGAAAGTTTTCGAGCTCATTGATGCAATTGAAGAGTTAGATGATGTGCAAAATGTTTACAGTAATTTTGATGTTTCAGATGAGGTTATGGCGAGCCTCGAATAAGTAAAATGCTGTTACGCCGTAGGCTATAAACCTTTACAAGAATAGAAATGGAAGAGCCGAGATGCGAGTTCTAGGAATTGATCCTGGCTTAACTCGATGTGGCATTGGCATAGTTGAGGGTGTTGCAGGATCTGCGCTTTCCATGGTTGCTGTAGGGGTGGTTACGACTCCGTCAGATATGGCACTCGAGCAACGTCTGCTAGAAGTAGATCGCGGTATTAACGAATGGATATCTCTTTGGAATCCAGATGTAATAGCAATTGAACGAGTCTTTGCTCAACACAACGTTCGCACTGTGATGGGAACAGGCCAAGCTGCAGGAGTCGCTTTGCTTATTGCCGCCAAAGCTGGAATTCCAGTAATGATGCATACTCCAAGTGAAGTTAAAGCAGCGGTTTCAGGATCTGGCAGAGCCAATAAGGTTCAAGTCGCACAGATGGTTCAAAAGATTCTCAATCTCGAAACTATTCCAAAACCTGTAGATGCAACCGATGCACTCGCACTTGCAATCTGCAATATCTGGCGCGGAGGCGCCACTGCGAGGATTAACCAAGCCGTCGATGCGGAAAAGATTCGCCTACGTAAGCTGCGTGGTTAAATGATTTCTACCCTGACTGGCAACGTACGTTCGATTTCAACTGACCGCGTCATCATTGAAGTCGGGGGAGTCGGATTAAGTGTTCTCGTAAATTCGCAAACTAGTTTGTCGTTAACTTTAGGTACTCAAACAACGCTTTATACATCACTGGTTGTTCGTGAGGATTCGCTGACTCTATTTGGGTTCTTAATGGAAGAGACTCGAAAACTTTTTGAGTTAGTACAAACTGTTTCTGGAATCGGCCCAAAGGTTGCGCTTTCAATCATGGGTGCGCTTTCAGCCGAAGATCTCGCGCGCGCAATTTCGCAAGAGGACACATCAATCATCGAACGCGTTCCAGGTATTGGTAAAAAAGGTGCGCAAAGAATGATCCTGGAACTTAAAGGAAAAATCGCCGAACTATCCACAGGGCAGTCATACCAAGGCCATCAGCCACCTTGGCGCGAGCAGTTAACTAGCGCATTAGTTTCATTAGGATTCACACCAAAGGAATCGGATTCAGCAATCACAACCGTTGTTAACCAACTTCGTGAAGATAGTGCAGACCCCGCTGCAATGGATCTAAGCGAGCTTCTCAAACTTGCACTTGCTAGTGGAAAGAACGCCCGTGGCTGATAACGAAGAGCGTTTGGTGACATCACAAATAAAGGGTGAAGAGTCGGCGCTAGAGCAAGCGCTGCGCCCGAAAACACTTAAAGATTTTATTGGTCAACATCGAGTGCGTGAGCAAATAGATGTTTTGTTAACTGCTGCCAGACATCGAAATAAACCTGCAGATCACATTTTGCTCTCTGGCCCACCAGGCTTAGGAAAAACGACGTTGGCGTTAATTTTGGCGAGTGAAATGAATGCACCAATTAGAATTACAAGCGGCCCAGCCATTACACATGCTGGTGATCTTGCCGCAATTTTATCGTCACTAGTTGAGGGTGAAATTCTTTTTCTAGATGAAATTCATCGACTTCCACGTCCTGCTGAAGAACTTCTCTATTTAGCAATGGAGGATTTTCGTGTAGACATTGTGGTTGGAAAAGGTCCGGGAGCGACGGCGATTCCTTTACAACTTCCGCATTTCACTTTAGTAGGTGCAACAACACGTGCGGGATTATTACCGAGTCCGTTACGTGATCGTTTTGGCTTTACTGCGCATTTGGATTTTTATGATGACTCTGAATTAGCACAAGTGATTTCACGAAGCTCGGCGCTGCTCGACATACATATTGATAAAGATGCAATTGTTGAAGTCTCACGACGTTCGCGAGGCACGCCGCGTATTGCAAATCGACTTCTTCGACGTGTGCGCGATTATGCCCAGGTGCATAAAAGTGAAGTTATTTCTTTAGTTGATGCTCGCGCCGCATTAGAGATGTATGAAGTCGATGAAATTGGCCTAGATCGCCTCGATCGCGGGGTCTTGGTTGCTCTCGTTGAACGCTTCAATGGAGGCCCGGTTGGTTTATCTACCCTTGCAATTGCAGTAGGCGAAGAGGTCGAAACCGTTGAATCTGTAGCTGAGCCTTTTCTAGTAAGGAATGGATTAATGGCCCGAACTGCGCGTGGACGGGTAGCAACGGCGGCGGGTTTTGCCCATATAGGACGAACACCACCGGCCCAAAACGCCTCCCTTTTCGACACACCTGCATCTGAAGCCTAGACTCTGCCTCTATGTCTACAACTACTAAACCAGTAAAGACGACCTCTCGCCCTGGCCGTTCGCTAGCGATTTTGGCGTTAGTGCTAATTGCACTAACCGGACTTGTTTTCGTTCAAGGGGCAACTGCCGTTCGTCTAGGTCTTGATCTTCGTGGTGGCACATCTGTCACTCTCCAACCGCGTTTAGGTTCTGGAGAAAATGGCAAAGTTACCAATGAAGCTATTGATCAAGCAGTCTCCATTATTCGTCAACGCGTTAACTCACTCGGTGTTGCAGAGTCTGAAGTTTCGGCGCAAGGAAGCGGAACCAATCGTCAGATTGTTATTTCCGTTCCCGGTGATACTGGTCGTCGAGTTGTTGAGCTAGTTGGACAAACTGCCGAACTTAGATTCCGCCAAGTTTTAGCGACTGCAACATCAACAGGTGCTGCAGATGCAACGGCAACTCCAGTAACTGGAGTATCAGCCGACGTAAATGCAAAGTTTGCAGCATTGGATTGTACAAAAGCTGAAAATCTTCAAGGCTCAGGTACTGATGCACCGACTGACACGATTGTCGCTTGTGATCGCGCGGGACAAAATAAATATGTTCTAGCACCAGCTGAAGTTCTTGGTCGTCAAGTTTCTAAAGCTTCGGCAAGTATCGATACACAGGGCGGAAGCGCATGGTTTGTTTCTCTTACATTCAATGGCGAAGGAACAACTGCATTCGGTGCACTGACTAAGCGTGTAACAACACTTGCCGCACCGTTAAATCAGGTGGCAATTGTTCTTGATGGTCTTGTTGTCTCAGCGCCTCGTATTACTGAAGCAATTCCTTCAGGTAACGCACAAATTACTGGAAGTTTTTCTCAACTAGAAGCGCAAGATCTTTCCAATGTTTTAAAGTACGGTGCTTTGCCACTTGCCTTTGATCGCGGTGAAGTTCAGCAAATTTCTCCAACCCTTGGTTCTGATCAACTCAGGGCGGGCTTGCTTGCTGGAGGAATCGGTCTGATTTTGGTTCTTCTTTACTCAATTTTTTACTACCGCGGTTTGGGATTTGTAACTTTTGGTTCCCTTACGGTTGCCGGTTCTCTTGTATATCTACTCTTCCTTCTTCTAGGAAAGTGGATCGGTTTCACACTTACTTTGGCAGGTATCGCTGGAGCGATTGTTTCCATTGGTATTACCGCTGACTCGTTTATCGTCTATTTTGAACGTGTACGAGATGAGATTCGAGAAGGCAGATCTCTGCGTACTGCGGTGCAAAGTGGTTGGGATCGTGCGCGACGCACTATTTTGGTAGCCGACTTTGTTTCAATAATTGCAGCGGTTGTCTTGTATGTTCTTTCGACAAGCGGGGTTCGCGGTTTCGCATTCACTTTGGGCCTCACGACACTGGTTGACTTAATCGTTGTCTTTGCATTTACAAAGCCGCTCGTGACAATTTTGTCACGACTTTCATTCTTCTCATCTGGACATCCTCTCTCAGGCCTTTCGGCAAAGAGTTCAGGAACACTGTCTGCACCTAAGGAGGCATAAGAAATGTCGAAACTTTCTGGATTAGGCGGTCGTCTTTATCGCGGTCAAACCTCAATCGATTTCATCGGTCGTCGTCGCCGTTGGTATGCAGTTTCTGGGTTATTCATCATCCTTTCAATCGCTACACTTTCCTTGCAGGGGCTTCATCTAGGAATCGAATTCAAGGGTGGATCATCTTTTACGGTTTCAAAAGCTGGAGCATCAATTGAGGATGCACGTTCTGCTGTTGAAGCGGTAGGAGTTCCCGGAGAAATAATTGTTCAAAATATCGGTACAGATAAGGTTCGCGTCCAAACAGGTGCCTTAGATACTGCGCAAAACACTGCCGTTCAGGATGCATTAGCTACTAAGTTTTCTGTAACTGTTGAATCTATAGATTCGCAAATCATCGGACCTTCATGGGGCAAAGAAATTACGTCAGGCGCTCTTAAAGCTTTGGTCGTGTTCTTAATTTGCGTTGTCTTGTACCTAGCTATGGCTTTTGAGCCAAAGATGGCGATTGCAGCCATCATTGCCGTTGTTCACGACGTATTTATTACAGTGGGTATATACGCACTCATTGGTTTCGATGTCACACCAGCAACGGTTATCGGGTTCTTAACTATCCTTGGTTATTCTCTTTATGACACCGTGGTTGTTTTCGATCGCGTTCGCGAAAATACTCGAACTATTACGGCTAGCTCAAAGAGCACGTATTCACAAGCAGTAAATCTTGCTGTAAATCAATCTTTAGTTCGTTCCTTCAATACTTCCTTTATCGCTCTACTGCCAGTGGGATCCATTCTCTTTGTAGGAGCAGGATTACTTGGCGCCGGAACATTGAAGGATTTATCTTTGGCGTTATTTATTGGCCTAGCAATCGGAACTTATTCTTCAGTGTTCATTGCGCCTCCAGTTCTTGCTCAGTTACGCGAAAAGGAGCCTGCAATGATCGCTTTGGCTAAGCGTGTGAACCATCGCGGTTCTCCATTAGCTGAAACGGTAATTGTTGCAAACACTTCAGGTGAGCGTCGTGGTCCACGCAATCAACCAAAGCGTAAAAATCGCAAATAATTTAGTTTCATGAATACTTTGATTGCACCAATAATCAGTGCGCTCAAGGAAAATCATGCCGCCAGTGATTTCTCGGATATAGAACGCGCCTTCGTTGTTGCCGAAAAAGCCCATGAAGGACAACTCCGCAAATCAGGTGAGGCCTATATAACTCATCCAGTTGCAGTTGCTGCGATTCTGGCTGAGTTGGGTTTGAATACAGAGACAATAATTGCGGCGTTATTACATGACACGGTTGAGGATACGCAATACTCCTTAAAGGAACTTCGGCATGATTTTGGCGATGAAATTGCGGGTTTAGTTGACGGTGTAACGAAGCTGGACAAATTAACGTATGGTCCGACCGCAGAGGCAGAGACTGTTCGCAAAATGGTTGTGGCAATGTCTCGAGATATTCGAGTTTTGGTTATCAAGTTAGCTGATCGACTTCACAATGCACGAACATGGAAATATGTTTCTACCGAGAGTGCTGCGCGCAAAGCCCGCGAAACTCTGGATATTTACGCCCCGCTTGCGCATCGGCTGGGAATGAATGCCATTAAGTGGGAGCTCGAGGATCTTTCTTTTGAGGTTTTGGAGCCTAAGAAGTTTGAAGAGATTTCACGTCTAGTAGCTGATCGTTCTCCATCTCGTGACAAGTTAACGCACGATGTGATTGAGATAGTTACACAAGATCTAGACAATGATGGAATTCAGGCAACTGTTACGGGCAGAAAGAAGCACTTCTTTTCCGTCTATCAAAAGATGGTTGTTAGAGGCCGCGACTTCAATGACATTTACGATCTCGTGGGCATACGTGTTTTGGTTGAAGATGTTCGCGACTGTTACGCGGTTTTAGGTGCGATTCACGCTAGATGGAGTCCAGTACCAGGTCGATTTAAAGATTACATTGCGATGCCAAAATTCAACTTATATCAATCGCTGCACACGACAGTTATTGGACCGACTGGAAAAGCTATCGAGATCCAAATCCGCACGTATGACATGCATTCGCGGGCAGAGTATGGAATTGCGGCACATTGGAAATATAAACAAGGTCATGAAAATAACGAATCATCACCTGAGATGCTTTGGCTGCGGCAACTTCATGAATGGCAGAAGGAAACAGAGGATCCATCAGAATTTCTTGAAGCATTGCGCTTTGATTTGGGTACCCCAGAAGTCTTTGTTTTCACTCCAAAGGGAAGTGTTGTAGCTCTTCCTAGCGGTTCGACTCCAGTTGACTTCGCTTTTTCGGTCCACACTGATGTTGGTATTAGATGCGCCGGTGCAAAAGTAAATGGGCGTTTGGTGCCACTTGAATCCAGATTAAATAACGGAGACGTTGTTGAGATTGTTACAAATAAAGGCGAACATGCAGGCCCAAGTCGTGATTGGCTAAATTTTGTTAAGAGCCCACGTGCTCGTTCCAAGATTAAGGCTTGGTTCAGTAAGGAACGTCGGGAAGAAGCAATTGATGCCGGCCGTGAATCAATTGCACGGCAGATGCGAAAAGCTGGCTTACCACTGCAAAAGATTTTCGCGGGTCATTCACTTCTTGAATTAGCGCACGATCTTCGCTATCCCGATATTGAGGCTCTGTATTCAGCAGTGGGTGATGGGCACGTATCTGCTGCATCAATTATCGATAAGTTGGTCGTGGCACTAGGTGTTGAAGATTCTCACCCAGAACCAACGATGGAGGTTTTCCCTACTCGCACACCGACTACAAGAAGATCGAGCAATGCAGTTGATGTAGAAGGCGCCGATGATGTTTTAGTGAAATTGGCACGATGCTGTACGCCAGTTCCAGGAGATCTCATCATGGGATTCATAACCAAGGGGAGCGGGGTATCAATTCACCGTAGCGATTGCATTAATGCAGCCGATCTTGAACGCAACCAAAGCGATCGTATTGTGCAGGTATCTTGGCGCTTAGGTGCGGCAAGTGTTTTCTTGGTCAATATTCAAGTAGAGGCCTTGGATAGAGCTTCGCTTTTGGCAGATGTTACAAGAATGCTCTCGGACCAACACGTAAATATTTTGAGTGCAGCAGTAAGCACATCTAAAGATCGCACAGCAATTTCACGTTTTACTTTTGAAATGGCCGATGCGACCCATTTAGATTCAGTGTTGGCTGCCGTCAGACATATTGAAGGTGTGTACGACGTTTATCGCACTACCAACAATTAATTAAATTCTGCTAAACCTTTTTCGGCTTCTTCTAACCAAACTCTGCGCGCAGTCGCTGATTCACGGGCTTCTGCAGCCTTCTTTGTATTTCCGGCGGCCTCAGATTTAGCTGCGATTTTTTCGTAGTTCTCAATAGAGTCATTAAGTTGTTTAACAACTTCTTGTGCTCTGGCTTTTGCAGCAGGGTCAGTTTTGCGCCACAGTTCAGCCTCAGCCTCTTTGAAAGCTTGTTCGACGACGTGAACTCGTGCATCAAGGGAAGCTCGCTTATCGCGATGAGTCATGCCGATCTTGCTCCATGCATTCAAGTGATCGCGAAGAAGCTTTTTGTTCTGTTCCAAATTAGTGATTGGCAGAAGTGATTCAATTTCAATGACTAACTCTTCACGCTTAATAAGATTTGTGGCCATTGTTGTATCGCGTTTTTCCAGATCCGCATTCTTTGCAGTGAAGAACTGATCTTGAGCTGCTTTAAAGCGAGCCCACATCTTTGCATCATCACTTGGCTTTCCGCGACCTGCGGCCTTCCACTGATCCATTAACGCCTTAAAGCGTTTTGCAGTTGCTACCCAATCGCTAGAGGAAGCCAGTTTCTCAGCTTCTTCGATAATTGCTTTCTTTGCATCAGTGACAATCTTCTGCGTTGATTCCAGGGCTGCAAAGTGTGTGCGTCGACGTTTATCGAATTTATTGCGCGAAGATGAAAAACGCTTCCACAAATCTGCGTCATCTTTCTTATCTAATCTAGGTGCTGATTTCCACTCATCTAGTAGCACTTTAAGTCGGTCACCAGTTGTCTTCCAACTTTCAGATAGTGCTAATGATTCTGCTTCAGCAACAATCTTTTCCTTCTCTACAAGAATTTGTTCGCGACGGGCCGCCTTGGCTGCAGTTTCTGCCGCCTTCTTTGCTTCATACGCTTCGCGATGGCCTTCGATGAGAGGTTCAATTTGTTCGACTGATGCGGATAAAGCATCTAAATCGCCAACACCGTTAAGTTCTTTGACTTGCTCGCGCAATTTCTTCACGGCTGCATATGCATCTGATGGAACCAACGCTCCACTTTTAATTCGAGCAGCTAGCAGTGCAACCTCTGCAGCTAGTACCTCAAATTTACGGACGAAATAACCCAACGCTTCTTCGGGAGTTTTTCCTGGATATGAACCAACGGCTTTTTCACCTGATGAAGTTCTTACATAAACGGTGCCATCTTCGGCTACTCGTCCAAAGGCTGCAGGATCTCCGATTAATGCTGAGGCTGCACTTGCTTGGTGTGTTGGATTGAATTCGCTCATAGTGTGGATCCCTTTCAGCGCGTTGTTCTTATCTAGAACGTCGCTATCAGTGTGCGTGCTCACCCAGGGCGCAGCCTGTATGAGCGTGAATGGTGCGGAGGTAAAAGGTACCCTGTCTACCGCTATGAGCGTCAATCGCTCCATAATTTGAGCGTAGGAAAGCGGGTGCCCAGATGCTTATCGACTCATTTGCCGCCCCACTGTTTGCTACTAACTGTTGGGTTATTGCCCCCAAGGCGGGAAGTGAATGCGTGGTTATCGACCCAGGCATGCCCGATGTATCGCACACTCTTGCAGACCTGCTCAAGAAACACTCGCTTAAACCTGTCGCGGTAATTGCAACGCATGGTCATTTAGATCATACGTTTTCTATCCAACCAATCGCCGATGGCTTTGAAATTCCAGCGTACATACATTCACAAGATCGCGATGCTTTAGCCCATCCAGAACGAATCCACGGACGAGAATTTATCGCGACATATTGCGCATCCGACTTTGTTGAGCCACGCGATGTAAGAGAATTGCGAAATGGAGAAGTTGTGGAGCTTGTCGGCATGAAATTTAAAGCGATTCACGCCCCTGGTCATACAGCAGGCTCCCTTATGTTTGAGGTTGATAACGAAATATTAATCAGCGGGGATGTTCTATTTGCTGGTTCTATTGGGCGCACAGATTTGCCATCTGGATCTGCGCAGGAGATGGAGCAAACGTTGCGTAAAAAGGTTTTGACTTTGCCCGACCATTTAAGAGTCCTACCTGGACATGGCGAGGAAACAGTGGTTGGAATTGAAAAAAAGAGCAATCCATATTTAACGTCACTGAAGGGTCGCTATTAAATGGCAAAGCAAAAAATTCAAGCGCCCAAAGGTGTGAGTGAATATGTGCCACCCCGTTCATCGGCTTTCGAATTTGTTCGTGAATGTTTGATTAATCCTGCACGCAAAGCTGGGTATTTGCCGATAGAACTGCCGGTCTTCGAAGACACTGAACTTTTTACACGGGGCGTGGGCGAGTCCACCGATGTAGTCTCGAAAGAAATGTATACCTTTGAAGATCGAGGCGGACGTTCTATAACTCTTCGTCCCGAAGGAACCGCAGGTGTTATGCGCGCGGTAATTGAGCATGGATTAGATCGTGGTCAACTTCCATCAAAGCTTTGGTATGCGGGTGCATTTTTTCGTGCAGAGCGACCTCAAGCCGGACGTTATCGTCAATTTTACCAAGTGGGTATTGAGGCAATTGGCTTGGATGATCCAGCCATAGATGCTGAAGTTATTGCAATTGCTGATGCAGGATTCAAGGCAATCGGATTAAACAAATACCGTTTAGATTTAACTTCATTGGGAGATGCGCATTCGCGGGCGGCGCATCGCATAGATTTAGTTGCATTTATTGCACAACTCGATCTGGATGAAGCAACACGGGCACGCGCCGCGATTAATCCTCTACGTCTTTTTGATGACAAGCGACCAGAGATTCGTGATGCTATGAATAATGCACCGCTTCTCATGGATTACTTGAGTGATTCATCTAAGCAACATTTCGCAAAAGTGAAAAGTTATTTAGATGCACTCGGAATTGCCTATACATTGAATCCTAAAATGGTTCGCGGTCTGGATTACTACACCGGAACTACTTTCGAATTTGTTCACGAATTACTTGGGGCTCAATCGGGAATTGGTGGCGGTGGCCGCTACGACGGTTTGATGTCTGAACTTGGGGGACAGGAGCTCTCTGGAATTGGCTTTGGCTTGGGTATTGATCGTGCGCTTTTAGCTGCAGAAGCCGAAGGGGTAATTACATCTGACTCCTTTGCCTCGGATTTATTCATCATTCCGTTGGGAGATTTGGCTAAAGAAAAGGCCTTACTTATTGCATCTGAACTTCGTGCTGCCGGTAAAACCATTGAGATCGCCTTTGGCGACCGCGCATTAAAGGGGGCTATGAAGGGTGCAGATAAAAGTGGTGCACGCTTTGTGATTGTGCTCGGCGATACAGAGATTACAACCCAAAGCGTTGAACTAAAAGAGATGAAAACTGGTTCAACTTCTTCAGTTAAGATTGATTCATTACTCGGCGCACTTTAGATATAGGGATGTAGACGGCTCTTATGTTAAGAACTCATCATGCAGGTTCACTTCGCAAATCCAACGCTGGTCAGGTTGTTACTTTGGCAGGGTGGGTCTCCCGCCGACGCGATCATGGTGGCGTTGCCTTTATTGATTTGCGTGATGCCTCGGGATCAGTTCAAGTTGTTATCCGAGATGAAAAAATAGCTGGTTCTCTTCGTGCTGAATGGTGTTTGTTAATCACAGGTGAAGTTCTAGCCCGCCCAGAAGGTAATGAAAATTCAAATATCCCAACTGGTGAAATTGAAGTCATGGGTGACACGGTTGTCGTTCTTAGTGAATCTGCACCGCTTCCTTTCCCAGTCGACTCAGGAAATGATTCGGATATTAGCGAGGAAGTTCGGTTGAAGTACCGTTACCTTGATTTACGTCGTGAAAAACCTGCAGCGAACCTACGTTTGCGATCAAAGGTGACTTCCACGATTCGTCGAGTGATGGAAGAAGAATCATTTCTTGAAATTGAAACACCGTATTTAACGCGATCTACTCCCGAAGGTGCTCGTGACTTTTTAGTTCCAGTCCGCTTGCAACCCGGCAGCTGGTATGCACTGCCACAATCTCCTCAACTTTTCAAGCAGTTGCTCATGGTCGCTGGAATGGAAAAGTATTATCAAATCGCTCGATGTTTCCGCGATGAAGATTTCCGAGCAGATCGTCAACCAGAGTTCACACAGCTAGATATAGAGATGTCTTTTATTGATCAGGAAGATATTCTGGCTGTAGCTGAAAAGATTGTTGCAAAGGTTTGGAAAGAAGCGGTGGACTACTCGATCCCACTTCCTCTTAAGAGAATGACCTATGCCGATGCCATGTCGCGATTTGGTTCTGATAAACCTGATTTACGTTTCGGATTAGAACTTGTTGAACAAACTCAATATTTTACAGCTACATCATTTCGCGTTTTTCAAGCACCGTATGTAGGTAGCGTTGTAATGCCTGGTGGCGCATCTTCTCCTCGACGTGAACTTGATGCTTGGCAGGACTGGGCAAAAGCGCGCGGAGCAAAGGGTCTTGCCTACATTCTTGTTAATGAGGATGGAACACTTGGCGGACCAGTTGCTAAAAATATTTCAGAGCAGGAATGCGCGGGAATCGCTCAGGCTGCTGGTGCAAAAGCTGGAGATGCAATCTTCTTTGCGGCAGGCGAGCGAAGCGCGTCTTTGAATTTACTTGGCGCAGTTAGATTGGAAATTGGCAAACGTTGCAACCTTATCCCTGAAGGTAAATGGGAGTTTCTGTGGGTAGTTGATGCACCTATGTTTGAGCCAACTGATAACGGCGGTTGGACCGCAGTTCATCATCCATTTACTGGACCAAAGCCAGAGTTCGCAAAAACTTTCGCATCCGATCCTGGCAGTGCGCTGGCTTATGCATATGACATCGTTCTTAACGGAACAGAGTTGGGCGGAGGCTCCATCCGTATTCATGATCGCCAAATACAAAAAGATGTGTTTAGCGTAATTGGATTAAGCGATGAAGAAGCTACAAGTAAGTTTGGTTTTCTACTAGAGGCTTTCAATTACGGTCCACCTCCTCATGGCGGAATTGCTCTGGGCCTTGATCGAGTGTGCGCACTTCTTACTGGCTCTGATTCAATTCGTGAGGTTATTGCTTTCCCTAAAACTGCTAGCGGTGGTGACCCGCTCACTGGCGCACCAACTCCTATAACTGCGGCACAACGCAAGGAAAGTGGTATTGATGGCGCACCTAAACAGAACCCTCAGGTAGGCTAACAACATGGGTCCAGGTGGAATTGCAACGATAATCGCAAGTTGCGCGTTAATGATTATTGCACTTGCTGTCGCATACGTAATCATTCGTGTTGGAAATCTCGTTGACGAGGCAAAGGCCTCGTTGAAATCTCTTACCGATGAGACTGCACCGCTCATCGAAGAAGTGCACACAACTGTAACTTTAGTGAACGGCCCGCTACAGAGTTTGAATCGCATTACCAAAACGGCAGAAGAGCTTTCCGACAAGGTAAATGAAGCGACATCATCATTTATGAATAAAAATGGTGCTGCAGTAAAAGTTGCCGGAGCTTTGTTAACAGCGGCTTCTGCTAAACGCACTCGCGCCAAGAAGAAGGCGGAGTGATCCCAAACAGTGGAATCCGCCGAGATCCGTTCGCGCTGGCTGCGCTTCTTTGAATCTGATAACCGTCAAGGTCTAACACATACGGTTGTTCCTTCAGCATCCCTTATTGCCGATGATCCAAATCTCTTGCTTGTTAATGCCGGAATGGTGCCATTCAAGCCATACTTTTTAGGCGAAATTGCGGCTCCATACAAAAGAGCAACCTCAGTTCAAAAGTGTGTTCGCACGCTAGATATTGATGAAGTTGGAAAGACGACACGACATGCCTCATTTTTTCAGATGTGTGGCAATTTCTCTTTCGGTGATTACTTCAAAGAGGGCGCAATCGCACTTGCCTGGGAGTTATTAACGCGTCCAGTTAATGATGGGGGATATGGATTCCCGGAGGAACGCTTATGGGTCACTGTTTATCTTGATGATGATGAAGCGGCAGATATTTGGCACAAAAAAATGGGCGTACCAAAAGAGCGAATCCAACGTCGCGATATGGCAGATAATTTTTGGTCAATGGGAGTTCCTGGTCCATGTGGCCCCTGCTCTGAAATTTATTATGACCGTGGTCCAGAATATGGCCAAGAAGGCGGCCCAATCGCCGATGAAAATCGTTACATGGAAGTTTGGAACTTAGTTTTCATGCAAAATGAACGCGGTGTCGGATCCGGAAAAGATGATTTTCCAATTCTCGGTGAATTACCCGCTAAGAGCATTGATACCGGACTTGGTTTGGAACGCATGGCCGCTCTTTTGCAAGGTGTAGAAAATATCTATGAAATTGACACGACCGTACAAATTCTTAATCGTGCATCAGAATTAACTGGCGTTAAATATGGCAGCAATGAAAAGTCAGATGTTTCACTAAGAATTATCGCCGATCATGCTCGTACTTCAGCGATGCTTATTGGCGATGGTGTTACACCTGGAAATGAGGGTCGTGGTTATGTTTTACGACGCATGATGCGTCGCACAATTCGAAATATGAGACTTCTTGGTTCAATGGATCCGATCATGTCCGAACTGACCGTTGCCGCAATTGGTGCGATGGGTGCGCAGTACCCAGAGTTAATAACAGACACCAAACGTATTTTGTCAGTTAGCGTCTCCGAAGAGGAAAGCTTCTTGCAGACTTTAAAGAGTGGTACACAAATCTTTGATGTCGCCAGCACTTCTTTGAAAAAGAGTGCAGGGACAGTTCTAGCCGGTGAAGATGCTTTTAAACTTCACGATACCTATGGTTTTCCATTTGATTTAACTTTAGAAATGGCCCGTGAAGAAGGGTTAACGGTCGATGAAGAAGGTTTCCGCCGTTTAATGAAGGAGCAAAAGGATCGCGCTAAGGCAGATTCCAAAGCTAAAAAGAGCGGACACACGGATCTCTCTGTTTATCGTCAAGTCGCAGATAAATTCGGTAAGAGTGAGTTCGTTGGTTATACATTGCTTGAAAACGAGGCAAAAATTAATGCGGTATTTGTTGATGGCGTTGCCGTTGGTTCAGCACATGAAGGCCAAGATGTAGAAATTGTTCTTGATCGAACTTCTTTTTACGCAGAAGGTGGCGGTCAACTTGCCGATGGTGGATTAATAACTCTTACAAACGGTTCCGTGGTTGAAGTGGAAGATGTTCAGACACCTGTTCCAGGAGTTTTTGTTCACAGAGGCAGAATACGAAACGGTGCAGTGGAATTGGGTGCAAGCGCACTTGCAGCTATAGATATCGAACGTAGACACGCTATTTCGCGTGCACATACTGCAACGCACATGGTACATAAAGCCTTTAGAGAACTACTCGGTGAAACTGCGACACAGGCTGGTTCAGAGAATTCACCAGGCCGTTTCCGTTTTGATTTTCCAGCAACAGGCGCAGTTCCT
>CAIQRN010000030.1 GCA_903874255.1 uncultured Actinomycetes bacterium | reverse complement strand
GCTTTTGGAGTTGGGATTGGGGTGGCTTTAAAAGTTGAGAGCTTTGAAAGGAGTGAACTTTGGGTTTTTAACTTCTTTCCCTTGGAACTATATGTAACCCATGTAATCGAAGTTATCGGCTCTTTTACTCCACTTTTAGCAAGGTCAATTGCGGCCACAGTATTTGGTTGCAATTTGATTGCCGAACTATAGGTTTTACCTTTTTTAGTTAACAGTGTCAGCTTGAAGTAATTTCCTTTAGCCGTTGTAGGCATCTTTATATAAAGAGATGTTCCAATTTTTGAATATTGGGGCTTAGTTATAGTCGCAGCGAACGAGAATTGTTCCACCGTTGCGCTCGCTGTATTTATATTGGCTGAGCAGAAGACCAAAAGCATTGCAATTACTATCCATCTAGGTTTCATCGCACGCACCTCGGAAGAGTAACTTGGCCTTGAGCTTTACTCAAGCAGTTTCTGAAGAATTCGCCGCTCGCATCAGTCGATCCCTTATAGCCACTGCGATTCCCGAGCCAACTGGTTGTGTGACAACAATGTGCGACAAACCTTTAATATCACCATCGCGCAGGGCGGCATATAAAAGATGAGCGAATTCATCATTATCTGCAGGGGCCGCTAAGCGACTAACACCTTCTGGCGTAGAGATATTTGCGAGCGCAATAAAGCCCTGCCCGGCAACGGGTTGTTGATCCAAAATCACCGTAGCGATTGGTGCATAGTGATTTTCCAATGACCCACTGACTCGAATCTCTTCTTCCCTGGCATTATGTGTACGAAGTTGTAGGCCGGTGCTTTCAACAATCATTTCATCGGTTATTGCACCTGGACGTAAAACACGTGGGATATCTCCAGTGCAATCGATGATTGTTGATTCAACGCCGACGGCAGATGTTCCACCATCAATAACTAAATCTGCATCTTTCATAAATGCACCTAGTTCGACTTGAACTGCGGCGGCAGTTGTTGGTGAGAGTTGCCCAAAGCGATTAGCGCTAGGTGCTGCGATTCCCTGTATTCCAACTTTTTCCGCAGCTTCTAGAAGTGCAAGAGCAACAACGTGATTGGGAATTCGAACCCCCACAGTGTTCTGGCCACCGGTAATAAAATCCTTAGCCAAATCAGAACGCTTTAGAATCAACGTCATTGGGCCGGGCCAAAAATCTCGTGCAAGATCAATTGCGAATTCAGGAATTTCATCTGACCATTGACCCATCTGTTGCATCGATGCAATGTGCACAATTAATGGATGGTCAGATGGTCGGCCTTTTACTTCATAGATTCGGGCGACAGCATCGGCATTATTTGCATCTGCTCCAAGGCCATAAACAGTTTCAGTTGGAAATGCTACGAGCCCGCCATTAGCTAATACTTGTGCGGCATCGGAGATAGCTGATGCAGTGCATTGCGATAAAAACTGGGAGGGGCTCACCGGATAATTCTCCCACTTTTCACAGTTTAAATTGGCGCGATTCACAGTTGATAAGCGATACTTAAGCCATGAAAACTACAAAACTTCGCTCATTCGCAGCTATCGCAATCGCACTTTCGCTTGTCTCAGGCGTTGGTCTTGCGATGCCGGCCTCAGCGGCCGATACCGCTCACTACATAACAATTAACGCCACAGGATCAACCAGTGTTGTGCCAGATGCAGTTCGCATCAATGCCACCGTTACTGTGCTTGGCACGACAAGCAAGCTAGCTCTAGCCGATGCCAGCAAGACATCAGCTGCCGTTCGTGCAGCTTTGGTGGCCAACAAGGTATCTACAAAAGATTTCTCAACACAGTCAATCACGGTTTACCCTGAATATTCGTACCCAGCAAATAGCACTCCAGTAATTTCTGGCTACCGTGCATCACAGAGCTTCAATATTGTTGTTCGCAAAACAGCAACTGCTGGAGACGTTGTTGATGCAATTGTCGAAGCCGGTGGAGATAACGTTCAAATTGGCGGAGTAAGTCCATTTGTGTCAGATGATGCAAAGGCAACAACAAGCGCCCGTTATTCAGCAATCTACAAGGCAAAGGCAAAGGCAAAGGCTTATGCATCATTGCTTGGAATCAAGCTGGGCAAAGTTATTTACATTGAAGAAAGCTCTTCACCTATCTCTTACCCAATCATGTACGCATCAGCTAAAGCAGATGGCGTTGCTACTCAGGTTGATCTAGGCGAGCAGAATGTCACTGTTTCAGTAACAGTTCGTTGGTCAATTAGTTAATTACTTCTAATTTCTTGGAGGCAGGGATACTTTCAATAGTGTCCCTGCCTCTAATTTATTTAGTGACCATTTTCCGCTGCTAGCTTGTTCTAAAAGTGCGCTACCCAGTCCTGCAATTCCATGCTTAGGGCCAACTCCATCATCTTTTATTTGAATATCTATAGACAGGTTATGGTTTACGAGAACAATAATTTCTATGTTCTTTGCCTTGCCATGGCGAATTGCATTACTAATTCCCTCTTCTACAACACGGCCAACTAGCATGGCCAGTCCTTCATCTTCAGTTTCAAACTCATTTGTTAATGCAAGATCAAAAACACAAAGCCCTTCCCATAACGAGACTTTGCGGATGATTTCACCTTTAATTGTTGCACTTGTTTCTACGTTTCGAAGTGGTGAGTTTAGAATTAGCAGAGCCTCGGTAATAGCCTCATTGATTCGTTTAACATCTCCAGATAGTGAAGCTTGTTCAATCACCATGGCACATGAAATCAATCGCGTCTGAACTGCACCATGCAAACTTCGAGAAGCCTCAGTTGTAAGTTTCACGATTTCTCGGCTCTGGGCTATGGATGCGATTGTGGTTTCATTAATCTTTGAAATGAAGTTACGGTTATTACGAGAAAAATAATCTTTCCATGCGCCAAAAATAGAGCCCAAAAATACTACCGTTGTGCCAAGTATGAGCTGCAATATCTGCCAACTCAAAGGCGCAGATCCTGGTTTCCAAATCTCGCGGTAGTGCGTGCGAATCAAAATACTTGTCTCGAGAAGTACATACCCGCACAAATAGATCTGAACATGTAAATGTGGATACCGCCTCATCGCATAATTGCTTAGATTGCAAACAAGAATAATGAGGCTGGCTATCAAAAGAACTAAGTAGAACCCACGTGAGAATCCAAATTCCAACAGTTGGGCAGGGCCTGCGCCAATAATGTCAATCATGACAATAGTTAAGGTGCCAAAGGATTGGAAATAGAGAACATTCTTTAGTAACTGGAAAAAGGATGTTCTTGGGTATTCAATTGTTTCTTGACGTAAAAGATTTGTACTCAGCGCGCGAACCGTTTTTTCTGCAGTCTGTTGTAGCAACTCTGTGGTTTCTTTCCAACTCTTTTGATCTTGGTCAGTTGAAATCATTGCACGGGCATTTTCTAGTTCATTATAGATTTGAGCTTCAATTGCCTCCTGAAAACGGCGACTGGTTTCATTTTCTTGCATTGCTGCGATTTCTACGCTTACGGCATTTTCAATTACTTTTGCTTGAATCTTTTTATGTTCATCTTGAAAATCTAAAAAGATTGTAAGCACAGAACCCCACCAAGTTGCGGCGATAACGCTAAAGGAAATCCGTAAATATCCAGGAGTTTCTGTATGTAAGTTCAATAGGTGAATGGAATACAGACATGCGCTGCTATATGCAAGAGATGTGCTCGCATAGCCAAAAAGCACCCGCACCACGGGAATGGATTGAATTCTTCTGGTGCGATAAATCGTGGTGATTAATACTAAATTGACCAGCCCAGCAGCTATTAGTCCCAGCAGATAGACCTCTAACCATTTTAAGAGTTGACTAAATGGCAGTTGCGTAATTTTTTCTACGGAGGCTAAGGCAAGGCCAGCAAATACTGAAGTAATTAAGTAGGACTGCCACGCGATTACCCAAGGACCACCTAAACGATCCTGCCATGTTCGTGTTGCAACGGAATCAGATTCTTCTAGCAACGCCAGCCCCGGCCATTTCATAATATCTCCGGGCAATTAGTACGCGTAGATTTCGATCTTTCGAAACTTTAAGGCCGATATTTTTAGCCAACCGTGCAATAGCTTTTTCGACGGCCGCTTCGCTCATCCAGCATTCCTTGGCAATTTCTGCATTTGAATAACCAGCTGCAATCAGACGCATTATTTCTATTTGAGTTTCTGGTAATTTTTTCGAACTATCGTCAGAGAGTGACTGTGTTTTCGTTGGAATATTGGCAAATGCCATGTTGTCGATTGCAGCCTGTAGAGCTTCACCCAATATTTTCGGAGAAATAATTGAAGCTTTAATTAAGTAAATTGAACCTTCGGGCATCTCTACTTGCCTGGTTCCGAGTAAGCGCGGATTTTCATAAGTAGAAAGAATTACGATGCCAATTGATGGCGAGATATCCCTTAACGCTGTTGCCAAATCAATTCCCGTCGGTCCTTCACCTAAATCGAGATCAAGTAAAGCAACTTCAGGCAGTTCAGCAGGATTTATGGCACGCATCTTGGCCATGGCTTCAGGTGCTGAGGCACCTACAGATACGTAGCAATTGAGTATCTGTAGGTTGGCAACCAACATTGTTCTAGTGAACGGATCGTCATCCACCATGAGCACGCGCATATGGCTATCCCTTCGATTACTTACCTAACGCTACAGCCCCAATGTACTTAGAGCCGTATTTCACTTTGATGGTCGCCCCTGCAATTTTAAGAGACTTGCTTGTATATGTTTTATCGCCCTGGCTATTTAGCTTTAAAGTTGCAATTACTCGCTCAACAGTTTTCCCATTGGCTTTTGTGTAGATTTCAACTTTTACTGTTTTTCCAGCATAGTTTCTTGCAAAGTTAAGCGCGATTGATGTCCCGTTTGCATCGCTGGATTTAACAACTAATGTCTTTGCCTTATTGATAGATGTTCTTATGATTTTCGCTGCTTCGGCGGCGGCTTGTGCGGCTGCAGCTTCTTCTGCAGCTTTAACAACTAATGCTGCTGCAGCAACCGCATCTGAATCACTAACTTTGACCGAGGCCGATGCTGTGACATCAAGATAAATTGTTGAAGCAAGTTTGTGCACAGAAACCGAGCAATCACCCGCTGCAATAGCAGTCATCAAACCAGTTGCACTTATAGAACAAATTCCTGGCGTTGTTGTTAAGTATTCAACTGCGCCAATTCCAGATCCGCCTTCAGTTGAAAGCTGTGTTGATTTCGTTAATTGCACAACTGCGTCAACACTCTTAACGGATAGTACGGTTTGTGCTTTTCGGAAACCAAATTGAGTTAAGTGACGTGTTAGTAATAAATAACTTCCATCTGAATTAATGAAGAAACCATCGGCTAATCCGTCTGGCAACGCTGCTGAGGTCAACTTAGTCATGGTGGTCCAAGAGAAACCATCCACTGACCAAGCTGGTGCAGATCCTGTTGCGCCTGCGGGAATAGTGATTGCAACTGGTTGTGCGAATTTGGTAACTGCTGCGCCGCCTGTTGTTGCTGCCGCAGTCAACTTGATCACGCTGTAGCCAGGAGTTGTGTCCGCACCATTAATTACTGGTGCGAGGCTAAAGACAACGCTTTCCGTTACTGAGTTAGCTGGAATAACGATAGAAACAGTTTGTGTCGCTGCACTTGTTGCACCAGGTATTTGTGCGTTTAGAGTTCCACCCGCAGCAGCCGTAACTGTCGCAGTTGCTGGTGAAGTTTCAGTAGCCACTGGAACAAATGGTGCTACATATACAGGAGCTGGAGGTGCCGGTGGAGGCGAGTATGAGTAGTAAGAAAAGGAGACGGAGTCAGCTGGATTTATGGTTGTAGTTGCTGAAACTGGACTCTGTGTTGCTGAAATTACTTTGAGGTTGTTTTCAGATGTTGAACCAGCAGTGATTGCTGTTGCAGTTCCGACCATCAAACCTGCACTAGTAATTGCTGCCTCTGCCTCTAATTTAGTTAAGCCAGTTAGGTCAGGAACAGTGAATGTTGGAGCTACGTAGTACGAGAATGAAATAGTTGCAGCTGGATTTATAGTCGTGCTTAATGCGGCCGGAGCTTGAGTTGTCGAAACTTTTAGGTGATTGCTAAATGTTGCACCAACTGCTGTAGGTGTTTCGATTCCGACAGTTAGACCCGCCGCATGTATAGCAGCTTCGGCTTCAGTGATACTTAAACCACTTAAATCAGGGATGACTGCGGTGATTGGACCAACGACCGTCGACCAACCTGCATTTGCGCCTAATCCAGTCCAGATGCCAATACATTTACCGATGTCTCTTACTTGAACCGTATAAATCTCTGGATCTAATCCAGTTGACCAATCAGGAATATAAGTTCCGCCAAGGCCACCGACTGCAAGGCATCCCGTTGAGTATTGCCAACTGAAATAGACACGTGGGTCACTATTAGGTGCCCGCAATGGCGTCAAAACAGCCCCAACAGATGCATTCATGGGAAGAATACTTGAAGCAATCGTATATGCGCCTACAAGTGTTGAAGAATTGGCAGGATGATCAGAGTTCCTAACAACAATGTTAAATTCAATCGGGTTACCGTTAAACCAAGAACGTATCTCTGCTAGGTTCAAAGTAATTGAAATTGAAGTAGCGGATGATGAATCAACCGTTGTTGCTGAAAAGAACCACCCCGCTGCTTCTAGAACAACTTCAACATTTGTTGGGAAGTTCTCGCCTGTTATTACTAATTTGTCGTTGTCTGGGAGCAAAGAATCAACAAGTGGATTTTCAATTAAACCTACGGAACGATTGATTGAAGTCAATGATATTGCCGGTGCGTAATATGAAAATGAAACTGTATCTGCAGGGTTAAAAGTTGTTGCGTTAACTTCTGGAATCTGTGAAGAAGTAATCACTTTTGAAAGATTCTCAAGAGTAGATCCATCCGTGACCGGTGTTAATGTTCCAACAGTTAAGCCGGCATCCACGATTGCTGCTTCGGCTTCTGACTTTGTTAAACCAGTTAAGTCAGGGACAGTCAATGTAGGAGCCTGGTAGTAAGTAAACGAAACTGCATCTGTTGGGTTGATTGTTGTGGTTGATGCAACTGGGCTCTGCGTAGCTGAAACAACCTTGAGGTTATTAATATAAGTTGCATCAATATTTGTTGGCGATTCGGTTCCAACAGTTAAGCCGGCGTTAACGATTGCTGCTTCGGCCTCTGATTTTGTTAAACCAGTTAAATCAGGAACTACAGCAGTAATTGGACCAACCACTGTCGACCAACCTGCATTCGCTCCAAGTCCGGTCCAGACGCCAATACATTTACCGATATCTGCTACTCGCACAGTGAAAGTTGAGCTATCTGATCCGCCGCTCGACCAGCCATCAATGTAAGTGCCACCAAGCCCACCGATCGCTCTACAACTTAAGGCATATTGCCAACTGTAATAATATCGTTCGTCGCTATTTGGTGCACGCAAAGGAATTAATACTGTTCCAACAGATGCGTTTGTTGGAAGCATACTAGAAGCCGTCATGTACACATCTACAAGTGTTGCTGTATTAGCCACGTGGTCTGCGTTATTTACGACTATGTTCCAGGAAATTGGATTTCCAGAAAAATGAAGTTTCATTTCCGCCAAATTAAGCGTTATCGATATTGAAGTTGAGGTCGAAGAATTAACTGTGGCTAATGAGGTAAACCAACCATCAGCTACTAAGGAAACTGTCACATTATTTGGAAAGTGTGCGCCAGTTATTACCAATTTATCGTTGTTAGGGAATATAGATGAATTCAATGGATTTTCAATCAAACCAACAGGGCGATTAATGGAAGTCAAAGAAATAGCTGGCGCATAGTACGAAAATGAAACCGTATCTGCTGGGTTTATTGTTGTTGCGCCAGAACCTGGAGCCTGGGTAGATGAAATAACTTTGTATAGGTTATCTGGAGTCGAACCATCCGTGATTGCTGTTTCCGTTCCAACAGTTAAGCCTGCCCCTGTGATAGCGGCTTCGGCTGCAGATTTCGTAAGGCCAGTTAGATTTGGAACGGTCAGAGTTGGCGCAACGTAATAAGTGAAGGAGACGGTATCTGCTGGGTTAAACGTTGTAGTTGTTGCAGTTGGATTCTGAGTTGATGTCACTACTTTTAGATTGTTGGCATATGTTGCGCCAATCCCGGTTGGTGTCTCGGTTCCAACTGTCAGTCCCGCATTTGTAATCGCGTTCTCGGCGGCAGATTTAGTTAGGCCTGTAAGGGAAGGAACTGTGAGTGTTGGGGCTTGGTAATACGTAAAGGAGACGGTATCTGCTGGGTTAAACGTTGTTACCAATGCATCTGGGCTCTGAGTTGATGCGACGACTTTGAAATTATTTGCAAAGACTGCGTCAAGATCTGTTGGTGTTTGCGTACCGATTGTTAATCCTGCTGCGGTAATTGCTGCTTCTGCGGCTGATTTAGTTAAACCGGTTAAGTCTGGGACGGTCAACGTTGGTGCTTGGTAGTAAGTAAATGAAACCGTTTGCGCTGGATTAATAGTCGCTGTAGAAGCAACGGGGCTTTGAGATGCTGAGATCACTTTGAAATTATTCGAATAGTTTGCGCCGATTCCCATAGGAGTTTCAGTTCCAATGGTTAATCCTGCTGCGGTGATTGCTGCTTCTGCAGCTGACTTAGTTAGACCGGTTAAGTCTGGGACGGTAGTAGAAATTGGACCAACAACTGTCGACCAGCCAGCTATAACTCCACCACCTGTCCAGACACCTAAACATTTACCAAGATCGCTAGGTTGAACCGTGTAACTCTTTGGGTCTGATCCACTTGACCAGCCGGGTATAAACGATGCGCCGTTGCCGCCATCGATTGTTAAACAATTGAGTGACCAAAACCAACTTGAAAAGTCAGGTGAAATTGGATTTGCAGCGCGAATAGGAGTTAGAACTGTTCCGACAGTCGCATTTTTAGGCAGAAGACTTGAAGCAGTTGTATATGCGCCCGTGAGTGTTGCCGTGTTTACAAGATTATCAACTTGGGTAACAACAATGTCCCACTTCAGTGGGTTGCCAAAATGATGTATCCGCATCTCGGCCACATTCATGGTTACAGAAATTGAAGTCGATGTTACTAAATCAACTGTTGCCGGTGATGAAAACCAACCATCTGAAACAAATGAAACGGTCACATTAGCGGGGATGTTCGCACCTGTTATAACTAATTTGTCGTTGTCCGGAAAAGTGGCAAGATCTGCGGGACTATCAATTAGTCCAAAATTTCGATTTGCAGATGTCAATGAAATTGTGGCAACTGCGTGTGCGCTGGGAGCAACGATTAGAGATCCAAGAAATGCGATCACAATGAGTGATGAAATCTTGCGTTGTAGCAGCTTTGTCTGACCGAACAGAGTTGGTGAATTCATTGATGCTCCCGTTTTTGTCTTCCTTAATCTGACTGAGCGAGTGTGACGGCTGAGCAAATCTGGTTCAATCTAAAAAGCTCAAAGTTGATTAACTGTCGTGCTAGCACCCCACTAAAAACCCTTGATTAATCCGTTGATTTATAGGCAATTTCCATCGATTTCACGGCGAATAATCGGGTTTGGTCTGGCCATGTTTAACGGGTAAGATTGCCAAGCCTCAAACGTCCCCATCGTCTAGGGGCCTAGGACATCGCCCTTTCACGGCGGTAACACGGGTTCGAATCCCGTTGGGGGCACGCAAGACTAGTAATACAAGTAGTAACGGCTTTGAAGGTGACATAAGAGCCACTTATGTGACAGAGATATTTACAAATATTTTTTCAAGGCCCGGTAGCGCAGTTGGTTAGCGCGCCGCCCTGTCACGGCGGAGGTCGCGGGTTCAAGTCCCGTCCGGGTCGCAAAGGTTTTGGTTTCGTACGCTTATGGTGGCCGAGATTGAAACCTTGTTTGGCTTGGTAGCTCAGTTGGTACGAGCGAACGACTGAAAATCGTTAGGTCGCCGGTTCGATCCCGGCCCAAGCCACGTTAGTTTCTTATTAAATTTAATTATATTATTTTGATGATGTTGGCGATGGTGTTGCAGATGGAATCACACGTGAAGGAATCGCGAGTAGATCAACTACAAAAACTAGATTGGCATTAGCGCCAACTTTTCCATTTCCATTTGCGCCATATGCCCAATCTGGTGGAGCGATCAGCAAGCGCCGCCCTCCAACTTTCATTCCTGGAATACCGCGCTGCCATGCTGAAATAACAGATGAGAGTGCAAACGTTGCTGGAGTGCTCTTCCAAGAAGATTCCAAGACTTTGCCGGTGGCCCAATCCATTAAGACATATTGCACAGTCACGGTGTCACCAGCTTTTACTGTATCCCCATTGCCAGCAACTAAATCACCCAACACTAAAGTCTTCGGAGCGGCCCCAGTTGGCTTGCCAATTGTTGGTTCAACTCCCATTTCTTTACTGATGCTAAAAGTTAATTCGAATTGGGTGGGAGAAGGTGTTGGTGTTGCAGTTGCAATACTTGCTGGATTTGAAATTGCCTTCATAAAAGCTGCAGGGTCTGAGTAATCGGTACTTCGGTTTAACTGAATACCGTTAACAACAACAGTTGGAGTAGCAACTACAGATGTATTCACAACAGATTGTTGAGCCGTAGACTTCCAAGATGAATATTTCTCACTGCTTACACAGTTCTTAAAAGCTGTGCTCTTAAGGCCAATAGTGGCCATCTTTTTGAGCAAATAAACATATGTCCAACGACCGCTGTTTTCTTTTGTTGCTTGAGACTTAAATAGTAGTTCGTTGGCTTGCAAGAACTTGCCTTGATCAGATGCACAAGCAGCAACCATTGCTGCGCGTTCTGACTCAATTCCAATGAATGAGAGTGGGTGAAAAACGACTCGAACGCCTTTAGTCTTAATAAGTTGAGCGATGTTGCCTCGATTTATTGACTCAAAAACAGCGCACTTTGGGCATTGGTAATCTTCCCAAATGTCTACAACTTTCTTTGCAGAAGGGTTGAAGACGATTCCATATGAAGGCCCAATAGCGCCTTTAGGAATCTTTACTGAAAGAGTTAACTTTGGTGAGGGAGTAGGAGTCGGAGCTGCTACGGCGTTGGATGTTGCAAAAAGCCCGGAAATTAATATGACTGCAATTGCGGCCCTGGAAATTTTCTTACCGTGGGTAAGAGAACTCCAGATGCTCGCAATTGCAGTCATCGTGAATTAAGTATCGACTCTACAGAATCGAAACAGTTGATGTAGAGGTTGTAGAACCTCCGGTTGTAACAACTGTAAGTGTTCCAGTAGTTGCTCCAACTGGAACAACGAAGGAAATTGATGTCGCAGAGTTAACCTTGTATGAAACTGGTATTCCCTTGAAAGAGACACCCGTAGTTCCTGCAAGATTTGTTCCTGAGGCAGTTATTGTCGCTCCAATTGATGCTTGATTTGGAGAGAAAGTAGTCAACGTTGGTGCAGCTGTAGCTCCACTCACCGTAAATGAGGCGCCATTAGAAACAACAGATCCTGGGTAAACCAGTGTGATGTTATTTGTTGTGGCACCTGCAGGCACTGCAGTCAGAATTGATGTTGCTGAGGTGATTGTGAATGGGGCGGTTACTGCACCGAACTTCACTGCAACCAAGCTGGCTAGGTATGAAGTACCGGGAACCGTGATGGTTACCGTGCTTCCTACGCTACCAAGTGATGGAGAGATGGATGCGATTGTTGGTGCAGCTGCGGTTCCAGCGGTCTTCGCAAAAGTTGAACCTGAGGTTACAGAACCACCGGCAGCTGCGACATAGATTGCATGTGAAGCTGTTGCTAAGCCAGCAGGTGCATCAGCAATAATCAAGGTCGAGTTAATTACCTTGTATGAAGCTGCTGTTCCCGCTGATCCACCGAACTTCACGGCTGTTACACCAGTGAAGTTTGTTCCGTTGATTTTCACTGTAGTAAATCCGCCGCCAGTGTTAGCAGTAAATGTGCTAATTGTTGGAGCTGGGTTTGTAACCGTGAAGCTCGTAGCAGAGGTGATTGTTCCACCAGGAGTCGTAATCGCAATTCGTTGTGCGCCAAGAGGAGCACCAGTCGGAATCGTGAAACGAACTGCTGTAGAACCGGTGACTGCTGCAATTGGTGCTACAACATTGCCAATCTTGACTAGTGAAGAACCGGTAAGAGTTGTTCCGTACGCAGTAACAACAGATCCTGCTGGACCACTAGTAGTACATGGAACCGGCGCAGTTGCAGCTGAAGATACGCAGAATGGGTTCGCACCGTTAAATGCTGGTGGAATCACGACTGTGTAGTTCGCAGCCGAGGTTGCTATTCCACCCGCGTTTGTTACAACGACACGTCCAGTGATGGCCGTGTTTGGCACAGTGATCATGAGCGATGTTGGTGAAACCACGCGAATGTTTCCACTCACAACAGCAATTCCGCCCACTGTCACTGCAGTTGTTCCGGTGAAGTTTGTTCCAGTAATTGTCACTGAACTTCCACGGGCACCAGTTGCAGGTGTCAGAGTTGTAATTGTTGGCTTAACTGTGAAGTTCGCACTTGTAGCAGTACCGCTAGTTGTGATTACGTGAACTGCACCAGTTGATGCGTTATTTGGAACAGTTATACCAATAGTTGTCGCTGTCTTAGTACGAACTAGTGCAGGTGCACCGTTGATATCAACGCTTACCAAGTAGGTCAAGTTAGTTCCAGTGACTGTCACTGCTGTTCCTGACGTACCTGTAACTACGCTCAACTTAGTGATTGTTGGAGCTGGAACTACCGTGAATGATGTTGGAGACGTAGCGCTTCCACCAAGTGTTGTAACGACGATTGGACCTGTTGTTACGTTTACTGGTGTTCGGCATGTCAATGTCATCGTATCCAAGACCGTCACATCCGTTGCCTGTACGCCATTGAATGTAACTGTTGTTCCCCCACCAACTGTGCGGAAGTTAGTTCCAGTAATTGTTACCAGTGTTCCGGCTCCGCCACCTGCAGGTGCAACTGATGCAACTGTTGGTGGTGCGAATGAGTTGACATTTGGTGCTGGACACACTGAAAGACATGTGGATGAAATAGGTGGATAGTTACTTGAAAGAGTTATACAAGCTACT
>CAIQRN010000029.1 GCA_903874255.1 uncultured Actinomycetes bacterium | reverse complement strand
GCACCAACTGATACGCCAGGCAATGTTCAAGGCGAGGAAATTATGGTTAACTTTAAAATATTTGGCCGCCCATTTATTGGCCTCAATGGTGGACCACAGTTTCCCCATAGTGAAGCTATCTCCTTTCAAATTCCATGCGCCGATCAAGAGGAAATTAATAAGTTTTGGGATTTACTAATTGCAGATGGAGGGGCAGAAAGTCAGTGCGGTTGGCTAAAGGATAAATTTGGAGTTTCATGGCAGGTAATATCCCCAGAAATGGGCAAGTATCTTGGTGGGCCTGATCAAGAGGGCGCACAACGCGCAACTAAGGCCATGCTCGAAATGAAGAAGATTGATTTATCCACTATGCAGAAGGCTTACCTGGGGAACTGATTTAGTAATGTCGCTACTGCATATTTTGGACTTACTCTCCACATTCACCTTTGCATTAGTTGGCGCACGAGTTGCTGCTGATAAAGGCCTTGATTATGGCGGGATTGGTTTTATTGCAGCAGTTGCCTCTGTGGCAGGAGGAACCTTTCGAAATCTATTTTTAGGTTTGCGCCCAATCTGGATTATTGATCCATGGATTATTACCAGCATTATCGCAGCGGTGATTCTAACTTTGGTATTTAGACGGGTTACTCACATTGGAAAATCACTTTTGATTATGGATACTTTCGGCCTTGCCGTTGCAACAATGTCTGGAGTTCAACTGGCATTTGAAATGGATACCGCATGGTTTGCAGCGATACTCATTGGTCTTATTACCGCGGTAAGCGGAGGGCTATTACGAGATGTTTTATGCCAAGTAGAGCCAGTGTTGCTGCACCGCGAAACTGTTGGAACATCCTCGTTGGCTGGAGCTGCGGTGTTTGTAGCATTGCTTCAACTTGAAGTGGCTGGAAACCTTGCCGCAATCATTGGGGGAGCGGTGGTAGTGATTACTCGAATAATTTCAATCCAGTTTGATCTGCATCTGCCAAAGTTCAATAACGGCCGCTAAATCATTTACGAAAATGTCAGATTTAATTCCAATCTATTCCATCTCTAAGCCATTTTTGGCAGAGGCCGTGCTTGCACTTGATATTTCACTCGACACCGAAATCGGTCAATATCTGCCGGGTCTCCATGACTGTTATAAAAACAGGTTAGTCGCAAATATCTTGAATCACACGTCAGGCCTAGATGACTACATCGATATGCCTGAATATCACGAGGCAGTAAAAGCGCATCAGCCCGCTTGGAGTCGCGATTATCTTCTTAACTTGGCGTCACGACGAACTCATAATAATGTTGGATTTCATTATTCAAACATTGGTTATCTACTTTTAGTTTTACTTATTGAAAAGCAAACTCAGCATCCATATTTTGAAGCTATTTCCGAGTTGGTTCTGACACCTTTGGATATACAAGGTTTTGAGCCGTGGCTGACCAGGCACCCAAGCATTCCAAACTACGATCCACATTGGGTTTTTTCTGGAACTTTTCTTGGCGATCCGAAGTTAATTGCTTCCTCGGTTATGAAACTTGCAAGACACCGGCAAGCGAGCATTGGGCTAAGTGTTGGAATAACTCCTCTTTCATACCGTGATACAGGTTTTGAGGAGCCAGGTTACGGAATAGGTTTTATGTCAGATGGCGGTTGGGTGGATTCTGAACCACGATATGTCGGCCATGGTGGCGGAGGTCCTGGTTTTAGTTTGATGGCACTTGTGAATACTTCAAATTGGAAATCTGAACTCGCATATTCAACAGGGGAATTTGATCAGAAAAAAGCTATAGTCGATTTGATTAACAAAATGGAGGGTCAGGAAGAATTATGACAAATTCAATCAAGGTCGCACCTTTTAAGGTTTACGGAATTCAAAGTACTGGACCTTCTATTTTCAATCAAGAAGAAAACGCGAGAGCAGAATTCAGTAGCAAAATATGGCACGAATTCATTGACAGAGTAATTGCTGCAGGCATCTCTCTCGATCAAGATATGTATGGCATTAGTTGGCCCGCCGATGAAAACATGCCCCCACAGGTAGTCACATATTTCTGTGGCTTTAAGTCAGATTTCGATGTTGACGGTTTTGAATCGTTACATGTAGATGGTGGCAATTATTTCGAATATCGCTACGAAGGTTATGTTGTTGATATCGAAAAGGGATTTGAAGATGCTTATATGAATGCTTTTCCGAGTTCTGGATTAAAGGGTAGAACTGGGCAGCACATTGAAATTTATGGCGATGAATATGACCCAAATGCACCAATCAGTATCTTCAAAATTTTGATTCCCATCGAATAAAAAGTGAACTTGCTTTGTAGGGTTAAAATGTAGCAAACCCCGACCCGGTGAATGTCAGTGAGTCATATATGGAAAGTCAGTCAAAATTAGCGATCCCCAGTAGGATTTTGGGATGCAAATTAGGGGAACTTTATCAAGAGTGGTCTTACTGACCTTGGTTCTTGCCCTTATTCCCGCCACAGCTTCTTCTGCTCAAAAGATTACTCCCGGCAGTGCATGCAAGGCCTACAAGCAAAAAACTATTTATCAAAAGGTGACCTATACCTGTATTAAGTCAGGTAAGAAGTTGGTTTGGAATAAAGGAGTCGCCGTTACTTCACCTTCGCCAACTCCAACACCTTCGCCAACTCCAACCCCAACCCCAACCCCAACCCCAACCCCAACCCCAACCCCAACACAATCTTTAAGTATCCCAACGATGCAGAAGATAACGCTTTCCTCTTTCGCAAGCGCTGCTAAATCTGCAATTGCAAATTCTGAAAACGCAGTACCCATTTTTGATCCTATGGGCAAGGTTACGATTGCTCTTAAGAACAAGAATAGTTTGGCAAATTTCCTTGCCGCCAGTACTCCAGACAAATTTACTTTCTTTGGGCCAACACCCCTTATCGAGAGCGATGCTAGTCGCGCGGGAGCCCTGTCATTGATAACGCGAGATAATCGCAAAGTTTATGAATCAGATAGCGCTCTTCCACCTTGGGCTGTTGGATTCAAACTATCCATTACAGATTTACAAGGTCGCTTTAATTTAGTATCGAGCGGTTCAGGTGACCCTGGGCAAACACATTCTTGGCGGCTTGCATATAAAGAAGGATCTGGAATATGGAAATACCAAAGTATTTCCGGAGTTTCACATCCAAATGATAACCAGAAGTATTTTGATGAAGTTTCTCTTGGTGCACCTGGCAACTATTCAATCCGACTAGAATTTGAAGCAAAGACAACTTTTTATGGTTTGGGCCTGGCCGATTATGCTGCATCAGTCACACCATTACTTGATACAGCTGCAGTGCGAGTTTTAATTGTAGGAGATTCGTGGGTTTGGCCAGCGTTCGAAGAATCTGGCCCAGTTCATGTATGGGATGGCTATCCAGGAGCCCTTTCTTGGCTCTCAGAATGGAACGTAATTTCAGCTGGAGTTCGGGGTCAAGGTTATTTATCAGTTGCTGCAAATGAAACATATAAGGACCGAATTGTGCGCGATGTTCTTCCACAGAATCCTGATGTTGTTATATTTACCGGCTCATCAAATGACCACTTATTTTCCGATCAACAAATTGCAGATGAAATGGGTAGAGATATTCAAGCCCTACAAAAGGCCAACCCGGATGTTTTGATTATTGTTTGTTCGCCATACGCAACAGGTGGGGATCAAAAAGCCCCGGGGCAGAATAAGGCAATGAAGGCTGAGGCCATGCGAATTGGAGTCCCATACATCGACTTTATAAATCTGCCGCTCTTTGATCAGAGCAATAATGGGCAAGGACAACTATCGCAAGGCCATCCCACAAGACTGGGAAGCTCTTATATTGCACGTGCGCTACTTAAGGAACTTGCAGCTATTAAGTAAATGGAATCGAAAGGTTTGCGCAATTCATGGCCGTGTTTGCGCGCATTTAGTGATTTCAAGTTACTGTTTTACTAGTGAAATCCCGCCACGGGGTACTGAATCTACGGAGAGGTAGATTTCGATGCGCAAGTTTTCAATTTTTCTTACACTTTTACTGATTGCATCAGGGACCGCAGTAACTCAGGCTAGCTCCGCCTCAACGGTACAGATTTCCTTTGTGATGATGAATCCGCAGACTAAAGCCAACGTAGGTTCTGGAATTCAGGTTTCAATCTATCCAATTAATCATCCTCAGCAGCGCACTGATTTAAGAACAGATGCTAACGGTGTTGTAACTTTTACTCCTGACCAAGAGCGATACGGACTCGACTGGTATTGCGGTCCTTGCAACGCACCTGCCAGAAGGAGTGGTGCTACCGCATATCTAATTCAACCCAAAAGTGATGGGACGTTTGAAGTTCTTTCAATGGCAGACGAACCTGTTGTTCAAAATTCGGACGGCGCATGGATCCTAACTACTGAAATACAAAAACCAGCGAAGAGTAATTCGCCATGGAAACTTATGAGCCCACAGCCAGATCTTGGCGGAAGTGCGCGCTTGATGTTTTTGCTGACAAATGGAAAAGTCATGGTTCAAACTTCTAATGGAGGTGTCGAGAGTCGCCAAAAATGGTGGTTACTAACTCCAGATATAAATGGTAACTATGACACGGGTACCTGGGAGCAAGCTCCAAGTCCAAAGGATTACAACCCAACAACATACAGCGGGGCGATCTTGCATGATGGCAATCTCATGGTTTTCGGAGGAGAGCAAAACGCCAATGATGCTGGAGTTGTCACGAATGGTACAAATATTTGCCAAATCTATAATGTAGCAACTAACTCTTGGACGCAGATTGCGCCTCCAAATAATGGCCAAGGTGACTGGAGAGCGCTCATGGGTCCCAACGCCGCGTTGGCTGATGGGCGCATATTAATTGGCGCCTCACCAGATGGCTCCAATGCGA
Source organism: uncultured Actinomycetes bacterium (assembly GCA_903874255.1). Taxonomy (GTDB): domain Bacteria; phylum Actinomycetota; class Actinomycetes; order Nanopelagicales; family Nanopelagicaceae; genus Planktophila. The sequence continues at coordinate 2,751 of CAIQRN010000029.1, read as the reverse complement.
ATGAATCTATGTTGTATGACCCAATAACAAATAGTTGGGCGCTCACTGGATTGAATAAAGTGAGCGAGAATAACGAAGCAGGTTTCACGCTACTTCAGAACAATAAAATTCTTACAACTCAACAACCGCGCGGCACTTTAGGTTCTGGAACAACTATCGCTGAAATATACGATCCTGCAACGGGGCTATGGTCATCGGCTGGAGAAACCAATGCTCTATTTAACTTCGTTGAAGTCGGACCGGCTCTTGGCTTGCGAAACGGGAATGTACTTCAAACTGGTGCGCTTGGAGAAAATGGACTCTACAACCCAACAACTAATTCGTGGTCTGTTGTGCCTCCGTTAACAAAGTTGAAGAATGGTTTACAACTTGTTGCTCAGGACAATGAGGCTGCGATTCTTCCAAATGGAAATATACTCACGATTACTGCTACCTATATTCATTCCACCATTTCTGGTAACGGAATAGCTCCCGGCCGCTCGATGGCCCCTGCAAGATATGAAGAGTACGACTGGAGAACAAATTCTTGGATAGATTTGCCAGAAGGTTTGTTGTCTGTCCCATCCTGGGGTGGACCCAACATGACGTTTTTTCTACCCTTGCCTAATGGTCAAATAATGATTTCCGAAGGTGGCGGTATTCAATTCTTTACAGGTACCGGATCTCCAGAAGCAAGCTGGGCTCCAGTTGTTACTTCAGTTTCTTCGAAAGATCTAGCACCAAAGACTCAATACACGATCTCGGGTAAGCAACTTTCTGGCTTAACGCAAGGTCTACATTGGGGAGATGAATGGCAAGCTGCCACTAATTACCCGCTTGTTCGAATCGTAAACAATGCATCTCATCATGTTTTTTACGCAACTACTTCTGGCATTAGTAGTACATCCATCACTCCGATGGTGCCATCGACATTTAATATGACAATTGGATCGGATGTTGAGAGTGGTCCTTCAAAGTTATATGTAATTGCAACTGGAATCGAATCCTTACCAACTGATGTCACGATTTCTGGGGGATCTAACAAGTTCGCTGAGGAGAAAGCAGCAGCTGAGTTGAAAGCAGCAGCTGAGTTGAAAGCAGCAGCTGAGTTGAAAGCAGCAGCTGAGTTGAAAGCCAAACAAGAAGCTGGCGCTAAAGCTGCTGCACTTAAGAAAACAACAATCACCTGTGTCAAAGGGAAGCTGGCCAAGAAAGTAACTGCAGTAAAACCAGTCTGTTCTGCTGGTTATAAAAAGAAGTGATCTCAGTGGGTTGTGAGGGGTTCGAACCCCCGACCCGGTGATTAATAGTCACCGGGTCTACCAACTGAGCTAACAACCCTAGGCATCCACATTGGGGAAACCGTAAACCGCAAGCCAAAATTTAATCGCATGTACGGCGAGTTCCTTGTAATGAGTTTATTGCTCATGAATACTTTATTGCTGAGCTAATCCAACTAACTCAGAATGGGAAGTTTTCTAGATGAAACTCAACACCCGTACGTTTGTACTTGGCTTCACCGGAATAATCCAAGGGCTATTAGCACTTGCTGGGATGCTTATGCCGGCAACTGCATTCGGCGAAGATAATTTGAGCGTCGTTATATTGTCTAACTTGCGCGCTTTTACAGCCGCAGAAGTTGCACTTTGTATATTCGCGATCTATTCACTCTCACATACTAAGTATCAGGAACCGGCGCTTTATTTCATCCTGCTTACTGTGATTGGTTGGACTGTAGGACAAGTCCTAAGTATTTTTGCCGACGGTTCACCTGGCACTTTTACTATTGTCACAATAATCGTGCAGGCAGCATTTATTCCGCTGACCATGAAAGCACTAAAGCAATAGTTTCTTTAAGTTCATGATTTGATTTAACGGAGAGCTAAATGGATTTTAAAATAAAGCACATCAGTCATAAATTGATTGATTCACTAAGCGATGGCGTATTTTCGATTGCGCTAACCCTTTTAGGGTTGGATGTTGTGGCTTTGGTACGCAAAATCAGCGAGAGTGAAGATTTCAATGCCACTCTGTTTGCACATTGGCCCACTTTTCTTGCATATGTCCTTGGTTTCGTCGTGCTCTTTTCTTGGTGGTATCAATATCACGTAACTGGGCAATATGTTGCAGGTACAAGTGCGATGATCGTTTGGAACCATGGTTTAACTATGGCTTGGGTTGCTCTTATGCCGTTTGGCGTGGCGTTATTAGCTGAAAATCTAAACACACACAACATGAAGTGGGGTGTGTTTTATTTCGGAGTGTGTCTCTTTGGGCAAAATTGGACGGTAACAATTCAAAGATTGATAGTTGGGATATTTAAAGGTGATACATCAGTTAGTTTCACTGAGGATTTTATTTTGGCATCATTTTCTCCAAAAGAGCGAGATAGATTCCTTATAATTTTCAATGCAATACCTGCCGTTATTGGCCTAATCCTTGTGTCGATTTGTTTGGTAAATCCCTGGATTGCCTTAGCTGGATACATGGTTCATATTCTTACTATTGGAAATCCAGTAAGAAGTTTAAATAGTTTGACTCCCATGTTGTTAAAGATGAAGAAATAGATACATCAACCAGCTAAGTCATTGACTTAAAGTGCATTGATTTCCAGAACCACTTACGCCTATAAGTGGGTTGTGAGGGACTCGAACCCCCGACCCGGTGATTAAGAGTCACCTGCTCTACCAACTGAGCTAACAACCCGAGGCATCCAACCGCCGGAAACGCTTGAATGCAGGTGGAAACCTATCAGCAACCGGGGCCTTGCTG
>CAIQRN010000028.1 GCA_903874255.1 uncultured Actinomycetes bacterium | reverse complement strand
TTAGGTGTTGCAATCTCGACCGATGCAAACGCAAACTGGTCCTATTTGAATCCTTATCAAGGTGCAAAGTTAGCTTTAGCAGAAGCTGCGCGAAATATCGCAACTGCAGGAGCTCGGCCCCTTGCAGTTACTAATTGTCTTAACTTTGGTTCTCCTGAAGATCCAGGTGTGATGTGGCAGTTTGCTGAATCAGTTCGCGGACTAGCCGATGGATGCCTAGAGATGGGTCTGCCAGTAACTGGCGGAAATGTTTCTTTCTATAATCAAACTGGAACAGTTGCTATTCTGCCTACGCCAGTTATCGGTGTGCTTGGCGTAATTCAGGATGTCCGAAATCGGACACCAATGAGTTATAAAACCGCTGGCCTCGAACTGTTTTTATTGGGCGAAACTAAAGAAGATCTGGCTGGAAGCGAGTGGGCTTTCTTGCACGGGCAGCGCGTTGGACAGTCACCCGATGCTGATTTAGCCCGCGAAATGCGCTTAATTGAGCTACTTCTAGAGGGCAATGCATTCTTTAGTGCAGCTCATGATTTAAGCCAAGGCGGATTATCTGCTGGATTAACTGAGATGGTTTTGCGTCACAACGTCGGTGCAAAAGTTTCACTTAATAATCCAGCTATTGATCTGCTGAGCGAATCGCCAGGTCGTGTAATCGTTGCGATAGAGACAGAGAAAGTTCCACAACTGCAGGCTCTAGCAACCAAATACTCCATCGTGATTTCAAAACTTGGAACAACCGGGGGAGATTCACTTACCATCAACGATGCGGTAATTCCTCTAGATGAACTGCGCACTGTTCATACATCAACTTTTCCACGGTTGTTTGGATAAATAATATGCGCGATCAGCAGGTACTTGATGAGGTTAAGAGCACACTTGCGCTATTAACCGCTAAAGCACCTGGCCGCGCAATTGAAGTTCGGATTCCACCGTATGCAGCTGTGCAATGTGGTGATGGTCCAACACATACGCGCGGAACTCCAGCAAATGTCATTGAAATGAATGCTCTGACGTGGCTTGCGTTGGCAAAGGGTGAAATCATGTGGGCCGATGCGCTTAGTAATGGCGACATAATTGCATCAGGTGTTCGCGCAGATCTTTCAGAGTATTTACCACTTAGGATGCATCCATGAGACGCCCTGATGGATTACTTAATCACAACGTCTTAGGTGAAGATAAAGGCCCACAAGATGCATGTGGTGTCTTTGGCGTTTGGGCACCCGGAGAAGAAGTTGCAAAGTTAGCTTTCTACGGACTCTATGCATTACAACATCGTGGAACAGAATCGGCCGGGATTGCTACAAGTGATGGAAGCAGAATTCTTGTCTATAAAGATATGGGTCTAGTTTCACAGGTCTTTACCGAAAGTGATTTAGCAACTCTGCCAGGAAATCTTGCCATCGGTCACTGCCGATACAGCACAACCGGGTCAAGTACATGGGTCAATGCTCAACCAACTCTGCGCCCAACTAAGTACGGAACACTGGCTTTAGCCCACAATGGAAACCTCACAAATACAGGGGATTTAGCGGAGTTAGTGCAAAAACTTGAACCCAGTGCAGGTCGCGATCGAGGCGCTACAACCGATACTGAAATCATGACAGCGCTTATCTCTCTACAAAATGAAAAAAATGTAGAAGCAAGTGCAATCTCGGTTTTGCCACAGCTCGAAGGCGCGTTTTCCCTTGTATTTATGGATGAACATACTTTGTATGCAGCGCGCGATCGCCATGGAGTGCGCCCATTAGTTTTAGGTAAGTTAGAAAATGGTTGGGTAGTTGCATCTGAATCAGCAGCCCTTGACATTGTTGGTGCAGCCTTTGTGCGAGAAATCGAACCTGGTGAGTTTGTTGCTATCGATGCCAACGGTGTTCGTTCAAAGCGCTGGGCACCGGCCGAACCTAAAGGCTGTTTATTTGAATACGTATACCTTGCCCGTCCCGATACAACTATCGCTGGCCAAGGTATTCATGCAACTCGAGTTCGAATCGGTGAACAGTTAGCGAAAGAATCACCAGTTGAAGCGGATCTTGTTATTCCAGTTCCCGAATCAGGAACTCCAGCAGCGATTGGTTATGCAAAGGGTTCAGGGATTCCATTTGGTATGGGACTGGTAAAGAACTCTTATGTTGGCCGTACTTTTATTCAGCCGTCTCAGACAATTCGTCAATTAGGTATCCGCTTAAAACTTAACCCACTTCGCGAAATTATCGAGGGCAAGCGCATTGTTGTTGTCGATGACTCAATCGTTCGCGGAAACACACAACGTGCAATCGTGCGGATGCTTCGCGAAGCCGGAGCTCGTGAGATTCATGTTCGTATCTCATCGCCTCCAGTGAAGTGGCCATGTTTTTATGGAATCGATTTTGCAACTCGTGCCGAATTAGTTGCAAGTGGGTTAGAGATTGAAGAGATCCGCCGCTCTATCGGTGCCGATTCCCTTGGCTATGTTTCATTAGAGGGCCTAATTGCATCCACGCAGGTCGATGAAAATAAGCTTTGCGGGGCTTGCTTTACGGGCAAATATCCAATTCGTATTCCAGCCGATATGTCGGAAGGCAAGATGCGCCTTGAAATCACGGAAGTACATGGTCACTAAATGAGTACATATAAAGATGCAGGCGTCGATATCGATGCGGGAGATCGCGCAGTTGAATTAATGAAAGCCTCCATCACAAAGGCATCACGTCCTGAAGTAATGGGCGGCATCGGTGGCTTTGCTGGGTTATTTGATGCAAGTGCATTAAAGAATATGAAAAAGCCATTACTTGCAACATCTACTGATGGCGTAGGAACTAAAACTGAAATTGCACGAGCAGTCGGAAAATACGACACCATCGGTGAAGATCTAGTCGCCATGGTTGTCGATGATTTAGTTGTCTGTGGCGCCGAGCCTTTATTTATGACTGATTACATTGCAGTTGGAAAAGTAATCCCAGAACGTATTGCTGAAATCGTTGCTGGAATTGCACGGGGTTGTGAAAAAGCCGGCACCGCATTAATCGGTGGCGAAACAGCAGAGCACCCTGGTTTATTAGATGATGATGAATTCGATGTTGCCGGTGCCGCAACTGGAGTAGTTGATGCAGATCTGCAACTTGGTGCCCACCTTGTTCAAGAGGGCGATGTATTAATTGCAATGCCATCAAGCGGATTCCATGCAAATGGTTTTTCACTAGTTCGACATATTATTAAAACGGCAAAACTTTCTCTTGATGCCCATGTCAGTGAATATGGCAAAACCTCTGGTGAAGTTTTTCTAATTCCAACTGAAATTTATGCACTTGACTGTTTAGCGTTGATTAAATCAATGCAAGGCACATTGCGTGGCTTCTCACATATCACTGGCGGCGGGATCGCAGAAAATACTGCGCGCGTAATTCCCGATCACCTGACTGCTATTTATGATCGTTCCACATGGTCGGTTCCAATTGAGATGGAATTCTTGTCACAAGTTGGCGGAGTCCCTCAGGCCGATATGGAGCGGACCTGGAACTGCGGCATCGGCATGACAGCCATCGTCTCGCCTGAATCTGCCGATTTAGCCCTGCGCTCACTGGCCGCCCGGGGAATGAAAGCCTGGGTCGCTGGCGTTGTAGAGGCTAGGAAGGCCTCCGATTCACGCTCAACTTTGGAAGGCACCTACAGAGCGCGATAACCTACGCCTCTGACGAATACGTGAATAGTTAAGGAGCTCGCAAATGGGTCGCGGCCGAGCCAAAGCAAAACAGACCAAAGTTGCACGTGATTTGAAATATAACTCACAAGATATGGATCTAGATCGTCTTGCCAAAGAACTTCACGGCGACGTCGAACCTTCACGTAATCG
>CAIQRN010000027.1 GCA_903874255.1 uncultured Actinomycetes bacterium | reverse complement strand
GCGCTTTCTGTCGTGTCCAGCGAATGGGACCGAAGCTATAGTCGAGAAAAGGGTGGCTATCCCGTTGCATTAGATGGTTTGGTGGCAGGTGAATCAATTGGCTCTCGGATAAAGTACTGGCCGCCGGTTTCACGTATCGATGGCGCCCATGGTGATCGCAATTTGGTCTGCTCTTGCACGCCTATGGAGGATTACAGGTAGGAGAGCGCTCTGAAGACTGTGCTTGTCTGCTGAGTTCACATTACTTTACATAATGTAACTTATCGGCGATATGGATATGCACGGCGGGCAACCACAAGCAGCCAGATTAGCGTCATGATTAAGACCCAATCCCCATATTTATCCCGTGGAGATTGCTGGCTAATTAATCCAATTGTGGCGTACAAGTGATTGGCAATTCCCATATTTGTTTTATCGATAATTCTGCCTCGGTAATCAATAATCGCCGAATATCCAGTTGTCGAAACTGACAAAACATTACGAGAATGTTCAATCGCTCGAATGCGAGTTATCGCCAATTGTTGTGCGCTTTCTGCTGACATTCCAAATGTTGCACTGTTGGTTTGTATCGCCAAAATATTGGAGCTTTTGGCGGCATTGGCCACTATTAAGTCATCAAGTAATTCGTAACAGATGACTGGGGCGATTACTGCAGTGCCAACAGTGAAACTAACTGGATGGCTGCCGGGTGAAAAATCGACAACTTGATCGGTTAGAGGTGAGATGTGCGATGCCAAACTCCTTAATGGAATGTACTCACCGAAAGGTGTTAAATGTTGTTTTGTATAGATAACTTGCCCGCTTTTTTCCCACAATATAGATGTATTGAATATTTTCCCATTCTTGCTAACAATTGCGCCAACAATTAAGGGTTTAGTGAAGGAATCTAACGCCTTCTTCACTTGCACATTAGCAAATGGATCAACATCTACCGCGTTCTCTGGCCACAGTAGAAAATCGACATTGGGATTCTTTGCAAGAGCTTTGTGACTTTCCTTTACGTGATTAAAAAACACTTGTGTAGCTCGTGCATTAAAATCTAATCCATACGTCGGAACATTTCCTTGGATCAATAGCGCTCTGGTAGTTGCATCACTAACTACATGCAATGGAAATAAGGTAATAAGCAAAGGAAAGAGAATCCACAACTGAATTCGGCGCTGGGATATTCTGAATAGGAATAGCGCCAGAAGCAGAACGATTGCAGAAAGGCCAGCGGCTCCCCCATAACGAGCGAATATTGAATAGGGAGAGCTGGCTTGAGAGTAGGCAACTCTGCCCCAACCAAATCCACCAAATGGAAAGTGATTGCGCAACTCTTCCAGTAGCAGAAATAACAATGGATATGCACCTATCCCCCAACGCGAAATGGCGGCCAGAGGAAGGTAGAAAATCGTCAATCCACAAACAAGAATCAACCAAGGCGTCGCTCCAACATAAATGCTTGTCCAATGCAGGAGAAACAAATTGTAGGTAAGTGCAAATGCAATCACCGAAGTGAATTTACGTTCGCTGCGATTTAGAACAAACATGTGCAGTGCGATTGCAATCGGAGCACACCACCATTTACCAACTGGAGCAAATGCGGTGCTCAGAATAAATCCACTCAAAGCAGATAAGAAGAGATTTACCAACCTAATGCACTGATCAAACGATCAACGCTAGCGCCCAAACCGTAGCGTTCCTTGAATTGATAGATAGCTGAAAGATCACTGGGTGCTTTTGGTAATGCAAGATTCACATTTGGTAATGGAGCATTTCTTGCGACTTGAACTACCGTCGGTGCAATTTTTAAATAATCGGTACCGTAAATAATTTTTTTGGCCAAAGCAGGCGGTAACCCAGCATGACCAGAATGCGCAGCCGCAAGAGTTTCGTCAACGGTACTAAAGAGATTAGCAATCACAGCTGCTCCCTTTTCGCCAATTCCGCGAACGCCAGGTAATCCATCAGAAGGATCACCTCGAAACATTGCAAAGAGTGCATATCTGTCGCCAGGTATTGAATACTTATTTTTTACATAAGCACTATCGACTAAGTCATGAGCCGAAATTCCCCTAGCCAAATAGACAACTTTTATATCGCGTTTGTCATCGACCATTTGAAATAAATCGCGATCACCCGTCACTATTCGTATCGGACCTTTTTCGATCTCAGCATATGTCGCCATTACATCATCGGCTTCGTAATCATCGACACCTACGACAGGGATTCCGAAGAGATCTAATAGATCCAGAAGAATCGGAATCTGCGGAGTTAAAGTTTCTGGCTCTTCTTCCTCGTCCCCATCTTCCTCTAATCGATTAGCTTTATAGTCAGGAAATAACTCCACCCGCCAAGTGGGACGCCAGTCACCATCTAAGCAAGCAACTATTCGATTGGGTTTATAAACAGAGATTAATCTCGCGCTCATATCGATGTAACCACGAATTGCATTTACCGGTGTGCCATCTGGTGCAACTAATGTATCTGGCATTCCATAATATGCGCGGTACCACAGTGAGGCGCTATCTAAAAGCATTAATGTCATATCTCTCCCATAAGGAATGCAACCACTCCCCTGTCGATGCGCTTTATCGCATCCTTGCATACTGCTCGAAGATTTTCACTCGCACCAGCTATTTGATTGAGAAGATCTATCAACTGTTTCGTGGAGCGCACAAAATCACCAACTGACATGTCTGTTCCCTTGAGGACATTTTGTAATGAATTTCCATTTGCCCATTTATAGGAAACTAAACAAAATCCGGCATCTGGTTGTCGTTGTGTTTTAACTCCATATTCAGTTTCAATCTCTTCGATATCGGCCCATAGTGATATTACGTCGGACAAAGCAGCGGAAACTCTTGGTGTAGGTAGTTTCGGTGCTACGTTATCTGAACCGCGAGACTCAAATATCATCGTTGACACAACCGATAACAGTTCAGGAGCATTGAGATCATCTAAGAGTCCACGTCGAATCGCCTCTGTTAAAAGCAAATCGGACTCGGCATAAATCTTGGTGAGAATTTTTCCTTGTTCGGTTGGTTTTTCGCCTTCAATATATTGTAATTGGGTCAATACCTGGCAAATTTGATCAAAAACCTTGGCTATCACGTGGGTTCTGCTCTGCACTCGTGTACGTAGGCCATCATTTTCGCGATTGAGTCTGGCAGCTCGTTCAGCAAGTCGCGCATGGTCTTCACGTTCATTGCAACCATGACAACTGTGATTGCGCATAGCCTTTCGCAAATCTGATAAGTCGGTTTCCAAACGCGCCCTTTGTCGATTATCAAAAGTTTTCTTTTGATCTCGCTTAGAAAGTAGAACCTCTACTTCCTTGATCTCGCGACGTATAGCTGCATACTCCAGAAAATCTCCTAAGTGGCAATTAACTTGCGCGAGCAATTCCTCAATTGCTCCTTCATTTTTATGAATCTGTCTAGACAAACCAACCACGGCTCTATCGGCTTGAAACTGCGCAAATGATGATTCGAGGGAACGACGAGCGCGCTCTCGACCAAAGCGAGCAATGAGATTGATGGACATGTTATATGTTGGAGCAAATGATGAGCGCAGCGGATATGTGCGAGTAGATGCAAGACCTGCGGCCGAAGCTGAATCAACTGTTGGAGACCATTGAATAACGGCATTACCTTCAATATCGATTCCCCGGCGACCAGCTCGTCCAGTCAACTGTGTGTACTCGCCAGGAGTTATTGGAACGTGAGCTTCACCGTTGTACTTAATTAATTTCTCAAGAACCACTGTTCTGGCAGGCATGTTAATTCCAAGTGCCAAAGTTTCAGTAGCAAAAACCGCTTTCACCAAACCTCTTTGAAACAAATCTTCTACCGCTGATTTGAAGCTAGGAAGTAAGCCCGCGTGGTGCGCAGCGATGCCACGCTCTAGCGCAGTCAGCCACTCTTGGAAACCTAAAACTTCGAGATCTTCTTCGGCGATATTTTGAGTGTATTTAAGCGCAGTCTGACGAATTTCTGCACGCTCTTCTGTAGTTGTTAACCGTAAGCCAGAATGCAGACATTGCTTGACTGCGGCATCACAGCCCACCCTAGAGAAAATAAAAGTTATAGCGGGCAATAAGTTTTCACGCTGCAGTTTTTCAATAATATCGGCTCGACTCAGACGATCTTGAGGTTCGCTGAATCGTCCGCGACGGTGGCGACTTACGGCAGCTTTTCGTACCGCTTCGCGCTCTCGCTGCAATATCTCTGGATTAATTTGGCCTGGCTTTTCAAATAAATCTAGCAGTCGATTTCCGATTAGCACGTGTTGATATAAGGGAATAGGTCGAATCTCACTAACTATTACTTGGGTATTTCCTCGAACTTCCCCGAGCCATTCGCCAAACTCTTCGGCATTAGAAACTGTTGCCGAAAGCGAAATAACTTGCACGCTTTCCATCAAATGAATCAGTACTTCTTCCCATACTGCGCCTCGAAATTTATCTGCCAAATAGTGAACTTCATCCATTACTACGTATCCCAAGTTGGTCAATGTGTTCGAACCGGCATAGAGCATGTTACGCAATACTTCGGTCGTCATGACTAGTATCTCTGCATCACCATTAATACTTGTGTCACCTGTAAGAAGTCCGACGCGCTCTTCACCAAATTTTGCGACAAATTCACTGTACTTTTGATTTGAAAGCGCTTTGATCGGAGTCGTATAGAAACATTTTTTACCCAATTTAATTGCCAAGTGCGCCGCAAACTCTCCGACAACCGTTTTACCGGCACCGGTAGGTGCGGCAACTAAGACGCCACTCCCCTGCTCAACTGCATGACAGGCTGCAATCTGAAAAGGATCAAATTCAAAATCGAAACTTTGAACAAAGGTAGTTGTCTCTTTGAATTGATTCCTAATTTTTGCTGCCGCGTATTTTTCTGCAGGCGATGTCATGGAATCCATGTTGCAAGGGCCCCCGAGATGCATTCTGCAGAAATTGGTAGTTGGCCAATTCGCTCACCATCGGCGTAAGCAACTGCTTTGGCAGAGATTGTCACTTTCCTGCTTCTAACAATTTCTACTGCTGGATGCGTAACATGGGTGCCTTTAAATACCTTTGGAAATACTTTAGTGAACTCCATTTTTGAGATTGGATGCAAAACCATTACGTCGAAGAGTCCATCTTTCATATCTGCATCGGGACACACGAGCATTCCCCCACCGTAAGAACGTCCATTAGAGACGGCGATGAGCATTGCTTGTGTAGAAATTGTTCGATCATCTAACGTTATGTCGTAATGGCGTGGACTAAAGCGGGGCAACTCAATAGCTATAGCGACGTTATATTTCATGGGACCTTTAGGCCATGACATTGCATTTGCTTTCTCATTCACAATTGAATCAAATCCTGTAGAAAGTATTGCCCCGAACCATTCTCCGTCTACAAGCCCAAGATCGACCGAAGCAGGTTTTGCATTGAGAATGGCATTTAACAGAGTATCAATTTCAGTTAGTGACCAGCCCAAAGTCCGAACGAAATCATTTCCTGTTCCGGCGGGAATAATTGCTAGAGGAATTTGCGCTGGGGTGGTTTTTTGAAGTACCAAATGGAAAAGTCCATCACCACCAACAGCAATGACCCCATCGCAATTGGGATACCTTGCTATAAATCTTTGCAGCGAATCACCTTGATCGACCGCGTTCTTTCCAATAATTATTTCGTAATCTATTTTCCGTGAATTCAAATAGCCAGCAACGTATGTGCCCAGGTTTGCCCCTTTACCCTGTCCTGAAACAGGATTAATGACCAGCGCCCACATATGCCGACCCTATCTAACTATTCGCTTATAGGTGTTGGAGCGTCGATAGAAGTTGCTTTGGTTTCAATTTTTACCAACTTCCTATCTCTTTTCTTATCTACTAGCACCCCAATTCCACCTGCCATGAAATACAGCAGGATGAGGGGTAGGGCTAAGAGAGTCATAGTTAATGGATCTGGAGTTGGCGTAAACGCGGCCGTGAAAAGAAAAATTGCGAAAACCCAGGCTCTCCAAGGTTTCAAAATCGTACTGCCGCGGATGAAGCCAATTAAATTGAATGTAACCAAGAAAACCGGCAGTTCAAATGCAAGTCCAAAGATTAGAATAATTCTGAGAACAAAATCCAAGTAATCATCAAATTTTATTAAATTGGAAAGCGCGGTTGGAGTAAAACCAAAAAGCATTTTTATGGCAAGAGGCAAAATTAGATAACCAAGATAAGCCCCGACAGAAAAGAAAGGGGTCGCAAAAACTATGAACAGAATTGTGTTGCGCTTTTCTTTCCTGTGAAGCGCCGGTGCAATGAACGCCCATAATTGATAGAGCCACAATGGCGCAGACATAATGATTCCGGCCAGTAAGGCCACTTTCACTTGCAAGTTAAAGGGGCCGAGTACTCCATTGATATATAGACCGCCACACGATGAGGCGCCCGCCTTTTGAGCTCCCTTTAGGTCGCAAACAGGTGAAGCCAATGTTGTGATGATTTCATTATAGAAAATCCACCCAACAATAGAGCCTAAAAGTATCGCTAGTGATGCCCTAAAAATTCGCTTACGAAATTCTCGCAGGTGATCTAGAAGTGGCATCCTTGCCGCAGTATTAGATGCCATAAAGAACTCTTATTTATCGGTGACTTCGCCAGTTGGCTTGTTGTCATCCTCTTGCAATTCCTTTATCTCACTCTTAAAAATACGTAATGAGCGGCCAAGAGAACGGGCTGAGTCTGGAAGGCGCTTGGCTCCAAAGAGAACCATCACAACAACTAGTAGAACTGCTATGTGTGCGGGCTTGATCGCGTTCATCGTTACTCCTTGAATAGATTGAATTTCTTGGTCGTAGGTTACATCAGTAGGCAGTGAAACCGCTATGCGTCCCGAACCACCTGATAACGTTCTAGCAACAGTTTAGCCTTTTTGGCGATTTCTGCCCGTATTTTTGCAGGTCTAACTAGCGTGGCACTTGCCGAACTTGCGAAAATACTGCGTTCAATCCACTGCTCAGAAAATGACTGCAGTTGTATATCTTGCCCATTTCCTACATCCTCAATTGCAAATCGCTCCTTCATTAGGCGCGATCTATCAGAAATCGTGAGCACGTACTCAATTTCCTTATTGGAGTTAACGTTTTGTCCATGCAAAGCTTCAATATCAATTTCGGCAGCTATGACATTCTGCATTCGATCGAGGCGAAAAACCCTGAATGATGTGGCGGAATTGCAATAGGCGAAAACATATTCAATGCCCGACTCGGTTCGAAGTTCTAAGGGTGTGATAACTCGATTGGAGAATTTGTCGTTATAGAGCGAGTGGTAATCAATCTTCAGAGATTTCTTAGAGTTTATCGCCATCTCGATTTGTGCTCGCAATGAACTTGCAACCGTGTCCGTGGCTCGTAATTTTGAACTTATTGGGGATTTAGCAGAAAGGCGTCCAATTAGCTCTGTGACTTTGCCTTGTAGCTCTGAGTCAGAGGGAATCGACTCTTTGATAAGGTCTAAACCGAAAAGTAACGAAACGATTTCATCAAAGTTTAGTGATCGTGGTTTTTGCAAGGTAGGGGCGTTATGAATAGTGACATAGCCGGAATCAAAAGAAAGATCCATTAACTCAAGGGCTGTGTAACCAGGTAGTCCACACATCCACAAAGTCATCAAGTCATTATTCATCTGCGAAAGGCTCACATTGAAAGTTTTAGCTAGCTCTACGGTGCTGATGCCCTGATTGGCACTTATATAGGGAACTAAAGCAAGTAGACGTTCGGTGTGTACTAAAGGTGTTGGACGATTCTTATTCATGGGTGGCAACTAAATCTTTAAGTCGTTGCACAACGTTTTCTTGCAGTGCCTTTGGCTCTATAACGATCACATCGTCCATGTGCCATAAAATAAGGTCTACAAATGAGTTGGTATCGGAGTAGTCGAGCCAGATGCGATCCCACTCCCCTGCATCCTCAATCCGGTGTGCATTTTTGCGTAGCGCGAAACACTTATCTTTTCTCACATCAAGAATAGCTACAGAGGTGGTCACATCACCATCAAAATTTGTCAACAAATCAAAACCTTCTGGAATTTCATATGAATCTGGTTTATTTGCGATGATTATTTCATGTGCAACGCGATCAAAACGGAAAGTACGTAAATCCTCTTTATCGATATCGAATCCCGTGAAATACCAGTACCCACCTCTTGATGCAACGGCATATGGCTGGATCCGGCGCGTTACTTTTTCAAGTTGCACGGAAAAATAATCGAAAGTGATTACTTTGCGTGAAGCTATTGCTTCCAAAACAGAGGTGAGTTCGGTAGTTGACCATGCCATGCGTGGTGCAAGCGTTGGGATTGAATCTACATCTGAATCTATTCCGATAGATTTCAACTTAACAATTGCCGAGTGAGCTGCTTCATTTAATGCCTGCCCATTCCAAGCTTGGGCAGCTAGGGATAAAAGCGCTATGTCGGTTCCTGATAATTCACCTAGATCGAGTCTGTAGGTTTCTGGCTTTATTCGATACCCAGCCTCATCGTTGAAAAGTGGGTCAAAGCCTCCCACCTCAATTTCAATTCCGAGAGATCGTAAATCATCTTTGTCTCTCTCGAACATTCGCTCCTTCGATTCATCAGAGCCCTCGTAGCCTTCGATACTTTTGAAAATTTCATTTTTGGTCAAATATCTTTTTGTAGCCAACAAGGCAATAGTTAAATTAACTAAGCGCTCACTCTTCCGCGACACCGTAGGCTCCTTTTGATGGCCTTCTTCTACGTGCAAGTACTTCAACTCCTGGGGCCATGCGTCGAGTTTGAATCAAGAAACCAGTGTGACCGATCATGCGTTGTTGAGGTCTTACTGCCAAGCCTTCATGGTGCCAACCACGTACTAAAGTCTCAGAACTCTCAGGTTCGGTAAATCGGCCATCTGCTTTGATTGCTTCAGCTACCGCAGATAATTGAGTTGTAGTTGCTACGTATGACATGAAAACACCACCAGGTCGAAGTGCCCGAGCGGCAGTATCAACGCACTCCCATGGAGCTAGCATGTCGAGGATTACGCGATCAAAATTTGAATCAACGACGTAATCCTGAAGATCTCCAACGCTAAGGACCCAGTTTGAAGGTTCTTCTTGAAAATAGTTACCAACATTAGCGCGGGCGTTTTCTGCAAACTCTGCGCGACGTTCAACGGAATGAACTGTGCCTTGATTTCCGACAGCACGAAGAAGTGAAATCGTTAAAGCGCCGCTGCCGACCCCAGCTTCTAGGACGCGCGCACCGGGAAAAATATCGGCCAAACCAATAATCATGGCGGCATCTTTTGGATAAACAATTGTGGCGCCTCGTGGCATTGTTAAAACATAATCTGCAAGAAGTGGTTTGAATGCAGTAAAACGAAGTCCCGCTGTTGTGCTTACCACCGAGCCTTCAGGCAAACCAATGAGATCGTCATGGGTAATCCAGCCCTTATGAGTGTGCCATTCCTTTCCAGGAACAATCGTGAAGCTATACAACTTACCTTTTGGGTCAGTGAGCTGAATGCGATCGCCCGCAGCAAAGAATCCTTGATTCGACACGGGAGCATCTTAGGTCAAATTTGCCGAGGGAATACGAGTATCTTGACGCACGTGAGTAGCCCAGAGATTCTTCGCCTATCCCCCAGTCGAGTCAGTGAGTTTGAGAACTGCCCGCAACTCTATAAATACAGGGTCATTGATCAACTGCCTCAGCCCCCTTCTCTTGATGCAGAACGTGGAACTTTGGTCCACACAATTCTCCACGACCTATTTGAAAGCCCCGCCATTGAACGAACACCACAAACTGCAATTGATTTATTGCCTTCGCGTTGGCGCGCCCAGCTAGATGCAAAGCCCGATTTAGCTGCGATGGTGAGCGATGAAAAAGAGTGGCTGGATAGAGCGCAATCGCTCATCCAGACTTACTTCACTTTGGAGAATCCGACGACATTTGAGGCAACGCATCGAGAGTTGCACTTAGAAAATGACTTTGATTCAAATATTTATCTGCATGGTTACGTAGATCGCCTTGATGTAGCACCAAGCGGTGAAGTTCGAATAATTGATTACAAAACCGGTAAAGCACCGAAACCGGGTTGGGAAGAAAAGGCACTCTTTCAACTGAGAGTGTATGCGCTACTGTATTTTAAAACGAACAATGTTCTTCCTAAGCTGTTGCAGTTAATTTATCTTGGAGATGCAAAGACTGTTAAAAATTCACCAACATTAAGTGATTTAGAGGCTACTGAGAAAATTCTCAAACGAGTGGCCAGGGATATTTTTAGTTCAACCGAAAAAGACTATTGGCCACCAAAACCTAGCCGACTATGCGACTGGTGCTACTTTAAAAATATCTGTCCTGCGCATACTGATTAAATTGCGCTTTGGAAATCCAGCCATAGCTCGTTTAGTTTCTCATAATTAATTTGCGCCAGGGATTTAATCGATCGCACACGTGCGCTTTCTTCAACAATTACAAGATGCGGTACGGCAATAAGCCAAGCCCCTGAACTTTTCGCGGCTTGAACTCCGGTAAGCGAATCTTCAAAAATGAGGCATTTGGAAATCTCAGACTCCGTTGACGCTGCCGCTTGCATATAGGCATCTGGGAAGGGTTTTGTACGTTCCACGTCATCACTTGAAATAGAAAAAGGGAAAAGTGAGGGGCCAACATTTTCAAGTACTGCGTCAACAATTATTCGCGGACTAGCAGAAACCAAACCAGTTTTTACGCCATGAGATTGCAATTCCTGTACAAGTTCTCGGGCCCCTGGCATGAAAGGTGTTTGACGCCGCATTTTCTGAGCCTGTACATCTATTAACGTTTGAGTGAAATATGCAGGAGATTGAACTTGATTGCACTTGGAATACATGTATTCGCCGACGCGAGTTAAAGGCCCACCTAAGCACGCTACTTGATCTTCGGATTGCCATGCGTACCCATATTTGGCAGTGATTTCTATTTCAGATTCAAGCCACTGAGGCTCGGAGTCAACCATTAAGCCATCCATGTCAAAGAAAACTGCATCAAAAAAATTTTTCACTCTGCTCCAAAATTCCTCTGCACGGTGTATTTACTTTGCGCAAGATTACCCTAAGGTTTCTACCATGCAGATTCACCACATCCCCGAATTGCGAAATCCAATAATGATTATCGCATTTACAGGATGGAACGATGCCGGAGAAGCTGCAAGTGCAGCCGTAGATCACCTACTCGAAGCATGGAGTGTGGATGATGAAGCAATCAATCCTGTATTAATCGCCGATTTGGAGGCTGAGGATTACTACGACTTTCAAGTTAATCGACCTCACGTATTGATTGATGATTCACTCATACGTGAAATTACTTGGCCAAATACTGAAGTCTTTGGTTTATCAATCCCCATTTTAGACCGTGACTTTGTAGTCGTGAAAGGCGTGGAACCATCCATGCGCTGGAAAAGCTTTAGTCGCGAGATACTTGATTTAGCCGATGATTTAGAAGTATCTCTCGTGATTACATTTGGATCATTGATGGCCGACGTTCCACATACCCGTCCCATCGCAGTGAGCTCTACTGGAGTTCATCCAGATTTGGCAACGCGTTTAGGCGTTGAAGTCTCGCGCTATGAAGGACCAACTGGCATTCTCGGAGTAATTAGTGATGGTTGTCTTCGCCGGGGAATTGATGCCGTCTCGCTGTGGGCAGCGATTCCACATTATGCATCCTCTGCTCCTTCTCCGAAAGCATCACTGTCATTGATAAATTCGTTGGAAGATTTTCTTGACATAAGTATTCCGTCAAATGAGCTTCCTGAGGCCGCAGAAGAGTGGGAAAGAGAAATTAATGAAATGTCTCAAGAGGATTCAGATGTGGCGCAGTATGTAAAAGCTCTTGAAGAATCTAAAGATGCAGCCGAACTGCCAGAAGTTTCAGGCGATTCGATAGCTAAAGAGTTTGAAAGATATCTACGGCGTCGTCCGCAAGATTAAATAGCAACACCTAATAAAGCATCAATGAGGGTCTCGAGAGACTTGCTTGACCCACCACGTTCGCCAGCTATGGTGTTATCGGCCCATTCTTCTAATGCAGCCAATGCCGATGGCGTATCTAGATCACTACTTATGGATGCAATAACTTGCTCTATTACTTCATTGATTGGGGCACATTCTTGATGAGAAAATGCGAGTCGCAGTTTGCTTAGAAGTGTATTTGCCCCATCGAGAAGTGTTTGGCTCCACATTCGATCTAATCGATAATGCGCAGACAGTAATGCCAGACGAATCGCCATGGGATCCACTCCTGAATTAACAAGTGTTGAGACAAAAACCAAATTACCTTTCGACTTGCTCATCTTTTCTCCATCGAGTCCAATCATTGCGCTGTGGACATACGATGTTGCAAACTCTTTGCCAGTTAAAACACGGGCCTGTGAAACGCACATTTCGTGGTGTGGAAAAATCAAATCACTTCCGCCACCTTGAATATCGATGCTTGTGTGCTCATGTAGGTCAGGAGAAAGATATTTCAACGCAATCGCCGTGCATTCAATATGCCACCCTGGGCGACCAACTCCATGCGTTGATGGCCATCCTGGTTCGTTCTCGCGCTTTGCCATCCATACTAAGCAATCAAGCGGATCAATCTTTCCGACTAGAGTTGGATTTCCCCCACGTTGAGAAAAAATCTCTTTCATTTCCTCAACATTTAGATGAGACAGTTCGCCAAAATGTGCAGTACTACGATTTTTAAAATAGAGATCCTTATCTATTGCATAAATTGTGTCCGCTTTCTGTAGCGCAGAGACAGCTTCTGAAACTAAATCAATGGCCTCAACAGCCCCAATGTAATGACGAGGTGGAAGAATACGCAGGTTAACCATGTCATCTCGAAAGAGATCAATTTGGGAAGTAGCTAGATCTTGCCAGTCAACATTATCTCTCTGTGCACGTTCCAATAGTGGATCATCTATATCTGTAATATTTTGCACATAGAGGACTTCAGAACCTTGAATGCGAAGGTATCGATTGATGAGATCGAAAGTCAGGTATGTAGCGGCATGACCCAAGTGTGTTGCATCGTAAGGAGTGATTCCACAGACGTACATGCGGTAGAGATCTTTGTTGGGTATTGCGTTAATCGTTCCGCTCTTAGAATCCATTAGAGATAGTTTCGGAAGTGATAAATGTAGATCTGTTGCGGGAACCACAACGCTCGGCCAAGAATTCATTCACACATCCTAGTTAGATGCTCATCAGAATGCAGGCCAAGGAATAGCTGGCCAGTCTGGATTGGGGTGAGGCATGGTGCCGTGTTGCAACAATATTTCAACACGTTTGCGTAACGCTTCAATTTCCATATCCGTTAAGTGGGCGTTCAAATTCAAGGCAGTCCCGATAGCTGCCTTCAATTTCACGAGAAGTTCAATCTCCTTTTGATTGAGCGCTTGCCCAGCCCATTGCCACAATACTGTGCGCAACTTATCTTCATGATGGAAAGTAACTCCGTGATCACATCCGAATAGTTTGCCACCTTCAGTGGGTAGTAAGTGTCCAATTTTACGATCGGTGTTGTTAATGATCGCATCAAATAACGCCATCGCACGTAGGGAATCTAAATCCTTTGAAAAGAACTCGGCTAAATCAACGGAGTCATCTATATCGATCCACTCTTGAACCATTCCGATTCCGTAAGGGCCATCACGCAAAATAGTTAAAGGGACAATATCTAGCTCCAAGAAATCACTAACTAAAAAAGCTGCATACTCTCGATCGGCAAGAGTTCCATCTGGAAAATCCCAGAGAGGACGTTCACCGGCAACAGGTTTATAGATGCACGCAGATTCCTCGCTTCCAAGAGTTACTTTGGCATACAAAGTTGCATTCGAGGCATCTATGAGACGGCCCGTCACAATCAATCCACCGTTGACGAATAAATTGCGATTAGCGTCGGTAGCCATTTGCCCTTGGACATAAGTGACCATGTGGATCGATTGGGATTGCACAGAAGGGGCATGGAAGACGACCAGCGTTAACTAATTGAAGGGCACGTTGAACAAAACTTTGCACCTGCCCAATATCCAAATTGAAAGTTAATTCCGCGTTTTCTTCTTCTATTTCATTTGCAATGAAATCTTGGCGGGAAAATAATTCAACGCAAATCTTTGCATTTTCTTCATTCCACGAAATAGAGATTGCCCCAATATCGAAATCATTCTCAATTGGTTGTTCGAGCGGTTGATCATCAATTGTCTTCTGAGCAACAAATTGCAGTGGATTTTGTTTGAGGATTTGTTGGGTCATTATCTTTAAGCGCTCGGCTAAAGTTGAAACCTGCGCTTTCTCTAAACTCGCACAAATAAGACGAGTCCCACTTCTTACCTGTAGAAAAAACTGCCTCTCCCCCGGTACTCCGACAGTTCCAGCTATAAATCGGTCAACTGCACTGAAAGTGAAGCTCATCGTCCTGAACCGCCACCTAAGGTGTTACCAATCGTGCTCTTTGATTTCAGGATCCCATGTAATTTCGAATGCGTATCATTTATCAGCAGCAACTTTGGTATGGAATTTGCAAAATCAAGTATTGAAACAGATGCAGGATCAATCACTAAACGTTGGAAGTTATCGAGGTGCATTCCTAACGCACTTGCAAGAATCGCTTTAAGCACATCGCCGTGACTGACGATAACTATCGCGCCTTTATTTTTCGATCGTACGACCTCGTGGATGCTCGACATTGCTCGAGTTTGCATCTGTGCAATGCCTTCTCCCCCAGGGAAATACATGGCACTTGGGTTATTTTGCACAGTCGCCCACAATTTATTGCGGCTAAGTATCGCCAATTTTTTACCACTCCATGATCCATAATCAACTTCATTGAGGTTTTCATCGATGAATAGTGTTTCTTGAAACTTATGCGGGAGTGTTTGTAACCAAGGCGTAATCGTTTGCGAACACCTAGGCATTGGGCTGACTCGAATTTGGTTTATTTTAAAGCTGCCCAAACGCCCTGATAACTCTTCCGATTGGAGTTTGCCCTTTTCGGAAAGATTATTGTTGGGCAAACGGCCCGACAAGATCGCCTTTGCATTGGCCTCAGAGTGCGCATGTCGAATCAAAACTACCTGCATATACCGAAGGCTATCGCAGGTTTTGTGTGTGGTCTTGCTAAGGTCATCCAATGCAAATGCGTATAGCAGGAACAAGTGGACTTTCACTTACCCGTTTAGGTCTAGGCACCATGACATGGGGTCGAGATACTGATGAACATGAGGCCGCTGATCAATGTCGCGCATACATTGATGCTGGTGGAAATTTCATAGACACCGCCGCAACATATGGAAATGGTGACAGTGAACGTGTCATCGGTGGTTTAATCGGAACGCTATTTCAACGCGATGAAGTTATTATCGCCACCAAAGCTGGAGTTTCAATTGTTGAAGGTGCTCGGGGCATAAATAACACTCGCCAATCGTTGATTTCTGAACTCGATAAATCACTGGCACGACTTGGAACTGATTTTGTTGAT
>CAIQRN010000026.1 GCA_903874255.1 uncultured Actinomycetes bacterium | reverse complement strand
TGTGATAGAAAAGCCAAAGTTAGATATTCAGGGGTGAATTGTGAACCAGAGCAGAGCAATCACACAGAGTGATACAAGCGAAATAATGAATCCATAAATACCACGCATACGAGCATTGGAGGCGTATTCGCCCATCAATCGCTTGTCTTTTGAAATGCCATACATAAAGATAAGTAGTGGAAGCAGAAGAATCGCATTCAATATCTGGGTGAAAACCAGAACTCGTATAAGTGGGATACCTGGAAGCAGGATTAATCCAGCTGCAAAAAACGTCATCAAACCAAAAGTGGCATAAAAAAGCGGAGCCTCTTTCGGTCCATCATCCAACGCTGCAGGTTGTCCCGTTAGATCTCCGACGGAATACGCCGTAGATAAGGGGAGTATCGAAGCAGCCAAAAGCGCAGCTCCAACCAAACCGATTGCAAATAATGCCTTCGCTAAAGAGCCTGCTAGTGGCTCAAGGGCTCTAGCTGCTTGTGCTGCATCGGTAATATTTGTTGCACCTTCTTTATTCAAAGTTGCAGCACAAGTAACGATAACGAAGAATCCAATAATTCCTGTAAGTAAGGAACCAGTCCACACATCTATACGCAAAAGCTTTAAATCATCGCGAGTTAAGCGCTTATCAACTGCATAGGATTGAATAAAAGCTAGACCCCAAGGAGCAAGGGTTGTACCTAACGTTGCAGTAGCAATATAAATTGCATCATGTGTAAGTGGCATCGACGGAACAAATACTCCGTGAGCGGCCTGACCCCAATCTGGATGTGCCATGAAACCAGCTATCACATAGGAAATGAAAACTGCAGAGAGAAGAAAGAAAACCTTTTCCACATTTGCAAAGGATCCGCGTAGTACTAAGAATGAAACTATAAGCGCACCGGCTGGAACAGTAATGAATCGCGAAAATCCAAAGAGTTGACCAGCGGCAGCGATTCCAGCAAATTCAGCGGTGAGAGTTCCAAAATTTGCAATGATTAAAGCGCTAGCGCTGAGAGTTCCAGAACGCGCACCGTACTTTTGGCGCACTAATCCAATAAGACCTTGACGAGTCACAACGCCAATTCGTGCACCTAAGTCCTGGAAAATAATAAGAGCGATGGTAGAAATAACCAGAACCCACAACATCTGATATCCAAATTTGGCACCAAGTTGAGAGTAGGTAGTGATACCCGCTGGATCATCATCTGAAAGTCCCGCGATAACTCCTGGGCCCATCACCGACAGTAAGGCAGCTAAACGAATTTTACGTTGAGTTGTCATGAGAGCGCACCCGTACCTTTGGATAAACCATGCTGCTCTTCAGGCTTTAATGCATCCACTAAGTCATCGGCCAAAATTCGTCCTACTGGCTTTCCTTTTTCATCGATGACAATAATTGAAGCACCACGGTTGTTGGAGAACTCTTCAATAACTTCATCCAATGGCGAATCAATTTGCACAGCGGTCGGATAAGGAGGACCTACTAATTCGCTAACCAGAGCACTGGCTTTAGCTGCGACTAGTTCGATAATCGCGATGTGATCAATTAATTTGCCCTTACTATCAACGATAACAACTCCATCAGAAATATCGCGATCTCGACTATCTACCAACATTTGCAAAGCTTGAGCAACGCTATCGCCTTCATGAGCAATCACCATATGTGTAGTCATGATTCCACCCGCGAGGGTTTCATCGAATGCAATTAATTGCCTGAGCTGTTTTGCCAATTTTGAATCCATTGCTTTCAAAATATCTTCACGGTGCTCATCATCTAAATCGCGCATTACTTCAGCAGACTCATCTGGTTCCATACGGCTCAAGAGTTCAGCAGCTCGTGCCTCGGTTAATCCGCGAAGCAGACCTTGCAAATCTTCATCTTCCATCTCTTCAAGAGCATCGGCAGCAAGTTCTGGGTCTAACATTTCAATCAAAGCGCTTTGTTCACGGCCTGCCAGATCTTCGATCAAGTCAGCTAAATCTGCTGGTCGAAGTTGTGAAAGAGCGGTTTTAGAACCCGAAGTTTTTACAACACCTGATGTATCTGCAAGGGATGCAACCGTCGACCAATCTAAAACATGTTGTGGTGTTGCTCGGCGACCTAAGGCACCAGGGAATATACGTCGCAGGAATGTCATGAATGAAATGTCCACGCCAACAACGCGAATCTCTTTATCTAAAGGAGCTAAATATAAATCGGAAGACCGGACCACACGTAAGCCATTCACGTCAACAATTTGGTGATCAAGTACATCGCCATCTAGAAGTGACTCACCCTCACGACGTTGATAGTCAGTCAAATTGATTGTGGTTGAAGAAAGTTGAATCTTGTTGTGACTTAATTTTGCGATACGCGCACCATCTATAAATGATTTACGTAAACCAACTTTCACAATGAGACCTGATACTGGGGGATAGGCATCTTGACCATGCTTAACGACAACATCCACCAAGCGACCAATTTCACGGCCATCTTCATTTGTAACCGAGCAACCGATGAGACCTGCGAGAGAAACCAAAGAATCACGAATGCTTTTTCTCGCCAGCACAGAATCACGACGACCAACGACGCGTTCCACTTTATTCACCACCTGGGAAATAGGCTTTTTGGTTGCTGACTTCATTGGCCAATCTTAATTGCCTACATAGAAATTTAAGCCATTTTCAGATAGTTCAAAGCCTGACTCGCACTCCAGCCATCGGGATATTTAGTCAACATTTGCCGAGAGCCTTCCAGGTCAGAACCAATCGTGATCAGAGGAAGTTCTCTTCGACCATCGGGCCGCAATTGGCCAAGTCCGATATCTGCCATCAAAGCATTACACAGACATTTAGAGTCAATGGCTTCATCGTGTGCGCCATTCTTAAATTCAAATGTAGCAATCGGTTCACCAGGGCAGCGATATCCAATGCCACCGCCTTCTCGTTTGAAGGGAGTTCGCAGATAGCCCAGATCGCATTTGCGGACACGTGCGTTAAAGAGTGAGTCATCGGAAAGGGAGTTCTGCACTTCTATTACCTTAAATGGAAAGCCAGTAGGTGAAGCAGATGCATCAGTCGTGATTCGAACATCGTCGGATTCTAATGATTGCAGAATCTGCGTACGAAGTTCTTGCGTAAACCCAGATTCATCACATAAAGCAAATAGTGAACCCACTTGAATACCTTGTGCCCCAAGAGCTTGCGCATCTAAGAGTTTTTCCGGCGTTCCAAATCCACCTGCTAGCCAAAACGGTGAACCAGATGCCAGAACCTTTTCAATATTTGGAATATCAGCATCCGAATAAATTGCTTCGCCATTTTCATCCGTAGAATTCTTCGCCCTTGGGGGAGCGTTATGCCCACCAGCTACGTGGTATTCAATAACAAAACCATCAGGTTTAGTTTCGGCATCCTTGTTTAAATATGAGACAAGTGCGTGCGAAGAAACTATTGCTAAGAAATCTGGCCGTTTGATTGGATAGGAAACGTTGGCTATGCATTTAGGGTCAAAATTGATGATGAATTTGTCGCTTGTATCTTCAACATCTATTTTCATTGTGAGAGATTTACCTGCAGATAATTCATTGAGCAATCTTGGGATCTGTGCAGGAATTCCAGCACCAATTAATATGTAATCGACACCGGCCAACATTGCGCCGTACAACTGAGCAGGAATAGCTAATTGAATTTTCTCAAGGATATTCATTCCTACCAAACCATCATGATCTTCTTTGGCTAGCCAGACTTCAACAAAGCTGGCAACTATAAGCATCTGAAATGCAAATAATGTAGGTTTCACAATAAGTTTTGGAACATCATCATATGGACGGCTTACGGGTTTTCCGCCCTCAACATAAAACCGTTTCAGAATCTGACTAACAGCTTCTTGATCTGGAAAATGAGCCAACGCCCGTCGAGTTTCTCCAGATAAATCGCCGTCTTGCAAGCGCCGAGCCATTACCGAATCGATTGCAGTTCCAGAGATGACACCTAGTTCGCCTTGGGTTGCCACGGCTTTAGCAAGTTGCCATGAAGAAACCGCTATACCCATCCCACCCTGAATTATGTGCGGATGGCGCTTTGTTGAGTGATTCTCCATGGGTTCAGGATAAACAACAGGAAAATCGAACTCGTCAGTAAGTAAAGAGACAGCACTCTGGCGAAAGGTTTACTCATTTAAACAAGAGTGACCCTTTTAGGTTTCGAACTAGCCGCTTACAACAGGTATGGAAGTAAATGTGACGCTTCCATTATTCGTCATCGCGCCACCTCCAGGAGCTCCATTTGTAAATGTTGAATTTGTTGGATCCAACAGGAATAGAGTGTCTGAATCTGAAGTTAATGGTGGATCAGTAAGTAAAGGTGTGAAGGTATTTAAGTACCTGGCTACCTTAGAGACACGAACGCGTGCAATTTTTCCCTCAAATGCATCGTATCCAAATTCGTTAACGATAAAAGGTCCACCTATACCGATACCAGTCGTCATGTAAGAGTAATTATCGGCAAGGGGAGTTCCATTTGCGGTTCCATTGACGTAAAAAGTATCGACACCATTGTGGCGAACTACTGCAATGTGGGTCCATGAACTCACGGGGAGTACTCCGTAAGTTCGGAGATTGCTGCTACGACCGTAGGGGGGGGTATGGAAGAAGAAAAAATCCGTGCTGGGATAATTTAAGAAATTAATTCCGCCAGGCGTTAAATACTCATTATCAATAAAGCTCTCAGAACCGTTTGAAGTCGTTGGCATCACCCAAGCTTCATACGTGAAGTCATTATAGGTTGAATTATCTGCGTCAATAGGTGCAACAAGCGCGCCAGCCAAATTGCCTGCGGCAGTAAAGACCATCGCGCCAGATGGTTGTGGAGGGCCAAAGGCTCTAATTGGGCGAACGTATTGGGGAGCGGACTTAGGTGCGTCTCCGTTCTGGTGACCATCGTCAAAGGCTTGGGCCCACACACCGCCCGCGCTTTTCTCAGACGAAGTCCAGTAGTTGCTCAGGCGCAATCCTAAGAGCGGAGTTGCTGAACCTGAACCTGAACATAATGTTGCATCAGATATCCAGGCTTGCCCGCTAACATATTTACAAAGCTGATTGAGCTCTGCTGTAGTTGGTAAATACCAATCGTTCTTAGCACCACCGGCATATGCACGAGCGGCGCCTGCTGCAGTGGTGGTGTCATTGCCTTGAGCAACTATGAGATCAGAGTTGTTATAACCCAGTCCGATTCCCAATGCGTCGTTAAATTCAGGGTTGTCATTGGCAATGTCAATGACATCTGCATTTATATTTGCGTTTAACGCCCATTCCTTAGCTGGATCACCTGTAGCTACACCAGGGTTTGACCAATCTATAGGAGCAACCTCCAAATACTTACATGCTGTGTCACACGTAGTTCCCGGCGCACTAAACACAGTTGGAGCAACATAGAAAATTACGCCTCCGCCAGGTCCAATATCTCCGACTTGGCAAGGGCCTGTACCACCGCTAACTCGCTGACCATCAATTCCGCAAACTGGAATAATTACAGCAGTAACTATTTCTGAAGAACTGCTCGTAACAACTTCATCTGTATAACCAGTCGCTGATGCAGTTACAACAACTTCTAGATAGTTTCCTACATCACTTGTATCTGGTGTGTAGGTGCCTGAATCAGAGTTGGTAGCAACGTTTGTCCAACCAGTGGATCCATCGGCAGATACCTTCCATTGATAATGCAAGGTGGGGGATGAAGGTGACCAAGAGCCTGTAGCTGTTGCAGTAACTGGGCTTCCTTCTGTTGGCGATGCTGAGAGTGTATAAGTTGGCGATGACGCAAATGACGGCGCACTAAATGCTCGGATAGGCCGTACTAGCACGTTGTTGTTCATCGCAGATTTTGGATCTGCTTCTGGTGTATCGGTCGCAAAGAATTGCTGACGCCAAGCCTTTGATGTTGAGTATTCGGAGGATGACCAGTAATAGTCGGGTCGAGCTCCAACGCTAGTTTTTTGAGCATTTAGCTGCGCTAGCTCATCCTTGGAAGGTAAGTACCAATCAGTTGTGTTATTGCGTCCCACATACGCATCTGCTAAAGAAGCAGCACCTGTAGATCCTGCACCAGATTGATTGATAATTTCATTAGTATTTTTATATCCAGCACCAATTCCAGTAATTGTGGTGCCAATAATCGTATTTGTGTTTCCAGACCAGGGAGCAAAACCTGTATCCGTCCAAGCATGATCACCAGATGTTGGGGCAGCCTCTAAATAATTACACTTGCCCCCAGTAGGACTTCCTGTAGCACTAAAAGTTGGACCGCAATCGAATCCAGCAGGATCGACGTAGAAAATTATTCCGCCACCAGGTCCTGTAGACCCAAGTGTGTAGATCACAACTGCGGCAGTAACTATTTCTGAAGAACTGCTCGTAACAACTTCATCTGTATAACCAGTCGCTGATGCAGTTACAACAACTTGTAGATAGTTTCCTGCATCATTTGCATCTGGTGTGTATGTCTCTGAATCAGAGTTGGTAGCAACGTTTGTCCAACCAGTGGAACCATCGGCAGATACCTTCCATTGATAATGCAAGGTGGGGGATGAAGGTGACCAGGAGCCTGTAGCAGTTGCAGTAACAGGGCTTCCTTCTGTTGGCGATGTTGAAAGTGCATAAGTTGGCAGAGTATCAAAACGCTTCGGGAATTCTGCAGTGATCACGCCAGCATCTGCAGAGTTCGTGGCATCTGTTGTTGTTCCAGCAACAGTGAAGAAGTCTGCACTGACACCAGTTAGTGTAAAGCCAGTTTTTGGCGACAACGTGATTGTTGCAGTGTAAGAAGTGTTGGGCTGGAAAGTTAAATCGTTTGGAGACCAAGTAACTGTTCCTGTGTACTGTGCATTCGCAGTAATAGTTGTCGCTGGAGTTACGCCATTAACTGGAGCGCTAACACCGGCGATCGCAGCGATATTGATTGTCGCGTCCGTTGGAAGACAAGGAACTTCAATTACGCCAGACTTCGCAGAGTTACTAGCTGCAGGTTGGCCTGCAATTGTAAAGAAATAGGCGGGAACGCCTGTAACTCCGTCGAACCAGTAACCGGATTTAGGCGTGAGTGTAATGGTTGCTATGTAAGCTGTATCTGAAAGGAAAGTTGCATCTGCTGGGAACCAAGAAACTGTTCCAGTGAATTCATCTGTTTCGTCTATCGTTGTATCAGGTGTTTCACCTGTTACTGGGGAAGTGAATCCAGTGATTGCCGAAATAGTAATTGTTGTCTTAGTTTCTGGGAACACTGCTGTGATCACGCCAGAATCTGCAGAGTTAGTGGCATCCGTTGATGTTCCAGCAACAGTGAAGAAGTCTGCGCCCACACCCGTTAATGTGTAACCATCTTTTGGTGTCAAGGTGATTGTTGCCGTATATGCCGTCAAAGTATTGAATGGAGAATCAGTTGGATTCCAAGTAACCGTTCCTGTGTACTGTGCGCTTTCAGTAATAGCTGTTACTGGAGTAGCACCGGTAACTGGGGCAACAACTCCTGCGATTGCCGAGATATTGATAGTCGTGTCAGTTGCAGCAAATGACGCAGTGATCACACCAGCTTCTGCAGAGTTCGTAGCATCCGTTGATGTTCCAGCAACAGTGAAGAAGTCTGCGCCGACGCCTGTTAACGTGTAACCATCTTTCGGTGTCAGCGTAATTGTTGCCGTGTAAGAAGTGTTCGAGTGGAATGTTGCATGGCTTGGATTCCAAGTAAGAGTTCCTGTGTATTGAGCATTTGTAGTAATTGTTGTTACTGGAGTCGCACCTGTTACTGGGACTGCAACGCCTGCAATAGCAGCGATACTGATAGTCGTGTCAGTTGCAGCAAAAGGCGCAGTGATCACACCAGCATCTGCAGAGTTTGTGGCATCTGTTGAAGTTCCAACAACAGTGAAGAAGTCTGTGTCCACACCCGCTAATGTGTAACCATCTTTCGGTGTCAACGTAATTGTTGCCGTGTAAACGGTGTTCGACTGGAATGTGTCATCGTCTGGAGACCAAGCAATCGATCCTGTGTACTGAGCATTTGCAGTAATTGTTGTTACTGGAGTTGCACCGGTAACGGGAGCAACAACACCTGAGATTGCGGCGATACTGATAGTTGTATCAGTTACCGCAAATGGCGCAGTAACAACGCCAGAATCTGAGGAGTTCGTGGCATCTGTTGAAGTTCCTGCAACAGTGAAGAAGTCTGCACCGACACCGACTAACGTGTAACCAGTTTTCGGTGTCAGCGTAATTATTGCTGTGTAAACAGTGTTCGACTGGAAAGTGTCATCGTCTGGAGACCAAGAAACTGTTCCTGTGAACTCATCTGTTTCAGTGATAGCTGTTACTGGAGTTGCACCGGTAACTGGGGCAACAACGCCTGCGATTGCAGCTGTTGTAATTGTTGTTGCAGTGGTTGCAAAATGAGCTGTAATAACTCCTTGCTTTGCAGCGTTAGTTGCTGGAGTAGAAGTGTCAGCCACTGTAAAGAAGTTCGCTGGAACTCCAGTTACGCCCTTGAACCAGAAGCCTGACTTAGCCGACAAAGTGATAGTTGCTGTATAAGTTGTAGCCGGCAAGAATGTTGCATCAGCCGGTGACCACGTTACGGTTCCTGTGTATTGATCAGTTTCGGTAATTGTTGTGACCGGAACTTCACCTGCAACAGGTACGTCAACACCTTCAATTGCAGGGATATCGATAGTTGTTGGCAAGCCTTGAATTGCGCGAATTGGACGCACACTTCTTGGATTTTGCTTATTGTCGTCAGATTGCCATCCATTTGAAAGCCAGTTAAATATGGCGTTCGTATTACTTGAATCGCCCATTGTTGATTCAGATGATGACCAATACATGAAGCCAGTCAAACCAAGATCTGAATTCACAGTTCCGCCAGCGCACTTTGCTGAATCTGAAGCCCAGTTTGCACCTGTAGCAAACTTACACAACTGATTCAATTCAATCGCATTCGGCAAGTACCAGTCCGTTTCACCGCCACCGTTGTATGCGCGCGCAATTCCAGCTGCCGTGGAGGAGCCGTAGTGGGTAACGATCTCGTTGGAGTTCTTTAAACCTTGACCTACGGTGCCGTTATAGACCACTTGGAAACTTGCATCAAATGTGTCATTCGGAATCGCTGCTAAATTCTCATAAGGCGTTGACCATAGGCGATCTGGGTCACCGCCAGCGCTAAACCAATGGGCCGGTGCAACTTCTAAGTAATTACAGGTTTCAGAAAGAGTTGGTCCACATGCAAAACCAGCGGGATTGTAGTAGAAGACAGTTCCGCCGCCAGGTCCAGTGATTCCTAATGTCAGAGCTGGTGCTGGTGGAGTCGAGATATCAAGAGAATTAACTACATCAGAAGCAGCGGCGAAATGAGCATCTGCTGCAAGTGATGCACGCAAAGTACATGTACCGATTGAATCTGCATGGACTTTATAGCCAATGAGAGTTGTCGGTGGGTTCTCTTTAGGATCCAAAACTTGAACAACAGAGCAGACACTTGGCGTATCTGAAGTGATAGTAACAAATCGTGAACTTGTTGAAGTAGCTACTAGAAGTTGGTTTGGGTCACCGGTTGACATATCTAATGGCTGCGCAAATGTAATGACTTGTTGAACAAAGACGTGAACGGTGTAGGTCTTATTTGTTGTCTCATCCTGTGAAGTTCCAAGGATCTCAAATGTATTCTCACCTGCATCCAAGGTAACTTGGAAAGGTGTTCCAGAGACCATGGATACATATGAACCAGAAGATCCACGACGTATTTCAATATTTCCATAATCTTCATAGAGGGT
>CAIQRN010000025.1 GCA_903874255.1 uncultured Actinomycetes bacterium | reverse complement strand
TCTACCTGCCAACGGTTTTCAAGATCAACTAAACGATGCCCGCTAGTTCCAACATTAATGATCTGCCCTGCTAATTTTTGGGAGCGAGCAATCTCTCGAACGTAACCATCACCATATGGTGGTTCGATATCACGGCCACAATCTGTAACGCTGTCTCCTATAAATACATTTATTGCTGACATAGATCTTCCTTAACTCTGCAATTCAGCCATAAGTTCATTGATTGGACCCTCAATTTGATCACCAAAAAGATTCTTTCGGTGAGCCTCTAAACGCTCACGTAAAGCGCCAAGAGCTTCAATATCTTCACTCGTCCCACTTATGCAGCCTTTAAAGTTGTTGAAGCAGCAACCTTGCAGAATCTTTCCAAGCTCAATCAACACTTCGCCACCGATGAGATATTTTTCTAGCCACTTTTCAATCTCTTCAATAATCAGGGGTTCGCTAAATTGTGGGCTGAGCAAGAAACCGTGATTATCAATAATCGATTGACCGGCTGCAATAAATGTTTCTCCTGCTTCAGCCAATTTGCCGGCACGCCAATGTGTTACCCCTTTGCGAAATACTTGACGCAAATCTGGTGCAGGATCACCACCTACTGCAGTGCCCATGGTTGTGCGTAAGAATGTACGCAGTGCCATACGGTCAGATTTATCATCAACGCGATGGATTAATGCTTTTTCCCATGAATCATCAGGGTTATACGTTGCAGAATTCCATAGGTACTCGCCGATTGTGAAAAGTGGCAGCTGAGACATTTCAAATTGCAACATGGGATTAGAAACAAGACCGGCTGAATATTTATGAAGACCAACTTCACGGCCGCGTACTGGCCCGATATAAAGATTCTTTTGTAACCCGCCATCATTTACTGGGAAATTATCCCAGTACAACGGCTGCCGCAAAGTTGTACGTTCGAAAATTACTGCATCTGCAATATCAAGGTACTCAGAGATAATAGATCGGCCAGTCCACATCAAGTTGATACGTGCATGTAGCGATGCTCCAAGTTCTTGTAGATATGGCTCATTGCCGCGGCCGGAGTAATGCATAGGGCAGACAGTCAGTGCCACATGAGAGTCAAGAGCTAGGAGTTTCTTCCACACACGATTTGTAAAGTCAGAATGCGCCGCTGCAGTTGAAACATACATTGCAATATCTTCTTCATGGCTTAACTCCCAAGCGATGTCATCCCACAATAAACCAAAATGTCGTGCACCCAAATCAAACAATTGCTTGTAACGATTCACAACTGCATCAACATCGTTTTCATCACTGTACTTAACAGATAATCCAGGTGATGCACATACGACAACATCAATTGCATTCTTTTTTCCTTGCTCAATTAACTCACTCGTTGAAGAAAGAAAATCAGCATCAAAAGGTGAACGCCAGTTAAAACGCTGCCAAGGAATATCTTTAGGGGCAAGAAAATAGGTATTCATGTTGTAATCACCAAAATAGGAAATTCCGCGCATTCTTTGCACATGGCTCCAAGGCTTGCCATAAAAACCTTCAACAACGCCTCGAACTGCAAAATCGGGGCCTTCATCGACGTAGAGCTCTACTTCAGATGTTGCCGCCCATGAAATTAAACGGTTGAGTGCATAGCGAAGGCTGTGATCGAGAGCGATCCCGATTGTTGCGTGGACTACATCGCCTTTACGTGTTGCATTTAGCGTATAGCCCTCAATCTTTGTTGGCGGAGCAGAAGTGACTTTTACCTGTAACTCGGCGCTTGAGTGCGTAGCGAGAAACTCTTCTGCAATCTTTTCCTGAATTGAGTTTTGAGTATTTATTGTCATTAGATTTCAACTTTCTTTGCAGCAGTTTCGAGCGTGGAGATAAATTCAGGTGCCACATAATCAAAATGGCGGTGTGCCGAATGCATTACCGCGCCAAAAACTGGCGATACATCAAGCACGCGCATACGTATGGATGGGAGTGACTCACGGATTGTTTTCTCGAATACCTGGTCAAATATTGGATTAGCAGCAGTATGCAATCCACCAGCTCGAATCAATTGAATTTCTGCACCTTGAAAATCCAGCTGATGCACAATTCCCTGAATATCGATTGCATGTTGGCGCGCAACAATTGTGATTGCTTCTATCGCTAGGGCATCACCTTTAGCTGCTAAATCAAAAATTAATGGTGCGAGATCTTCATCCACATGTACTCGCTCACGTGCGATGGCGGTAAAGAATGAGGTTGGATCAGAAAAGCCAACCGCGAGTGGAAGTTCTAGGTAGAGCGCGCTCTTTTCAATAATTCCATGATGAGCTCGAGCGATAAGATCTAGCGCATTTCCAACTAATTGACCTGCACCGCCTCCTTCACCAAGCTCCATTCCCATCGTCTGCACGCTTTTGTTTGCTGTGCGCCCCGCGGATTTTCCGCCCGTTCCTGCAATAGAAACACATCCAATGCCCTGCGGAATACCTGCAAACAGTGCGGCAAATGAATCATTGATTAACTCGCATCTATTTTCTAAACCAAGTGCACTAACAACAGGTGCAAGAAGGATTTTATCTTCTTCCCAGTCGATGCCAGCTAAAGCAAAAGTTGAATCAACAATCTCTGAACGATTTATTCCAGCTTTTGTGCAGACAAGATTGATAATTTCCTCTAACGAGCTCTGGACTGCTTCAACCCCAATGCGCTCCCAATTGGCTGCACCATTGGCAGCCGTTGCCAAAATATTTCCCTCTAAATCCACCAAGCAGGCATGAGTTTTTGTTCCGCCGCCATCGATTCCAAGAAGCACCTTACGCATTAAATAATCCGATCATTCCTGAATTCTCTTTTTTAAGATCAGCCCAGAGCTCGCGTGCATCTGAAATATCTGGGCCTATGGGATTAGTAATAAGTGCTCGAAGGGCAGAATCTTCACTTCCGGTGACCGCTGCATTAATAGTTAGCAGTTCAAAATCCTTAACATTTCGGACTAGCGCATCTATATCTCCGCGCATTGCTTGCGTAGGAATCGAGGTGGCACCCGCAGATGTTATTACTGCAGGTATTTCCATAACGGCATCATCTGGAAAGCCAGGAACCGCGCCATTATTTAAGGTATTAACAATATGAACCGTTCCGGCGTCGGTATGTATATCTGCCATCAATTCTGCTGCTGAATCAGAGTAGTAAGCGCCACCACGTTGCATTAACTCTTCAGGTTTCGTAACCAAGTTTTCATCTTTAAACTTTTCAATAAGAACTTCTTCAATCTTCATAACTTCACTCGCACGAGTTGGATTCTGTGATTGATATTCAATCCACATTTTTTCTGAGTAGTAATACGAAAGGTAATAGTTAGGAATCGCCTGTAATAGATCTATCGAACTTTGTGTCCATGCTGGCGAATCTCCAGGCTTGCCCTTTTCAATCGTCAAACCCCTGAAAGCTTGAATGGCTTCGGCGCTGCGATCCGCACCATCAACTTGAACACCACGAATCCATGACAAGTGGTTGAGTCCGATGTAATCAAAATTAACTTGTGTGGATGCAACACCCATTGCTTCTGCAACTTCAATACGTGTATTCCAGGGAACATTACAGAGGCCAATTGTTGTCAGCTCAGGGACTTCTTGAATGAGAGCTTGGGTAATCAAGCCCGCGGGATTTGTAAAATTCAGTAACGTTGCTTGTGGAGCTTCTTGTGCAATCGTCCGCGCAACATTGAGCGCAACGGGAATAGTTCTAAGTGCCTTAGCAAAGCCTCCAACACCCACGGTTTCTTGGCCGACTAAATGATATTTACGACCTAAGAGTTCGTCGCGATGGCGGGCTGCCTGTGTACCTACTCGAAATTGGCTTACGACAAATGAAGCTCCACGAACTCCAGCTACCAGATCAGTTCCATATTCAATTTCGATTTGCACACCTGCAGCTTTGAGCATTCTCTTGGCAAATGCTGCGATGACTAATAATTTTGTTGGTTCAATATCTATGAGATGAATGTGCGTAATAGGTAAGCGATTGTGGCGTTTAATAATTCCATCGATTAGTTCAGGTGTGTAGGTCGAGCCTCCACCAATGACAGCAAGTTTCATTTACATAGACCCAGCTAAGCCGCGTATAACTCCAGCAGGTTTGTGAATCTCTTGGAAAACTCGATCGCACGCATGTTGTGTTGCAATATTGAGCGCCCCAACAAGAATTCCAGTATCACCCAGCGTTGAAACTTCAATGCGCGGCGGAAAGGGCACAATCTCTGAAACCATCTTCTTAATAGGATCTAGGAAGAATGAAGCCTGTCGACCAATTCCGCCTGAGAGAACGACCAATTCAACATCTGTAACTGCGGAAATCGCTGCAACATAAAGTGCAATTCGTTCGGCTTCTAGCGCAACAACGGCTTGCCCTAACGCATCATTGGACTTTGCTGCAGCCAAGATATCTACCGTT
>CAIQRN010000024.1 GCA_903874255.1 uncultured Actinomycetes bacterium | reverse complement strand
TGTATTCGTTCACTACTCAGCAATCCAAGGAAACGGTTACAAGTCCCTTGAAGAGGGTCAGGCAGTTTCATTTGAGGTCGTACAGGGTCCAAAGGGTCCTCAGGCTGATGCAGTTAATCCTGCCTAATTAAAACCGCTTTACAAATAACCCTCATCGCCAAACGCGATGGGGGTTATTTTTTTGGAACTGGTGGAATTTCACCGACTTTTAACTTACGCGCATTAACTTCTTTGACCGGTGAAAAATCTTTTCCTTTTTTCCACGCATCTAAATACTTCCACGGCAATACTTCGCCACGTCGCACCCACCACGTATTAGCAGGTGTCGGCCACGAAATTCCAAAATGTAAATGCGAAGCAGTCCCGCGCGCACTTCCTGTCGAGCCAACAAGCCCTAACAATTGACCTGCCACTACTTCTAAGCCGGGTTGAATGTTTGATGGAATTGAACGAAGGTGCGAACCGTAATAACGCACACCGTCTGCACCGATAATCGAAACATAGAGTCCTCCACGATCGATACCTAAATTGGTTTTACCTTTCCATAAATCAACGCGATTAACTTCATCTACAACACCATTGATCGGGGCGACAAACTTACAACCCGCTTTGGCCAAAATATCTGTAGCTGCATAATCATGGTGGGCATGGGCATAGTTAACGGTGCAACCTGCTACTGGAAACACATAGGTAGTCACAGCATTTGCAGAGGTACTCGATATTGCAAGAATTACCACAGCAAGCATGGGAATTATGCGCAATTTCATAGTTCTCACTCTATCTTTGCCATCAGAGATTAAGCCCCGTAACATACGCAGCGAAGAAAATATCTTTGGGGCGGTAGCTCAGTTGGTTAGAGCCCAGAACTCATAATTCTGTCGTCGTCGGTTCGAGCCCGACCCGCCCCACTTTCGCAATATCTAGAAGCTCTCCATTAATTGGTGTATCTGTGGGACAACTTTCATTTAAATTTGCAATTTCATCTTCAGTAAGTGTGATCTCAGTTCCTAATAGTGAATCCAGAATCGAAGCGGCTTTGGAGGCTCCGGGAATCGGAATTGAAGTTGGGAATTGGTTGAGGTGCCAAGCGATAGTAAGTGCGTACGGTGAAATGCCTTTTTGGTCGGCCAGCTCCTTAAATTTACCAATTTCACCGGTTGCTAACTTGCTGAAGTTGGATCCTCCCCCAAGTGGTGACCATGGCAAGTATGCGATTCCATACTCATTGCATATATCGATGACATCTGCCCAGTGATGATAATTAGGACTGTATTCGTTTTGTACTGAGATAATTCCACCTTGTTCTGGTGTTCCGCCGGCATTTATTGCGTGACGCAGCATTTCTGCATTGACATTACTCAAACCGATTTCTGCAACGTAGCCATGCTCTTTAAGGGATAAGACGTTTTCGAACTGCGCTTCGTATGAAATCGCTGGATCGGTGCGGTGGTGTTGCCATAAAGGGATTTTAGATAAACCTAATTTAAGTGCGGAGGCTTCAACGGCTCGGTACAGGTAATGCTTGGTGGCATTGCGACCAGATATTCCAAACATCGATCCATCTTTTTCTCGGGTGATTCCGGCTTTAGTTGTAATAATGACTTTTGCTTTTTGTTCTGGAGTTGCATTCCAACTAGCAAAAGCTTTTCCTACCAATATTTCGTTGTGACCCATCGAATTCCAACTCGGCGCATAAATATCTGCAGTGTCCAAAAGTGTGATGCCGGCATCGAGTGCGGCATGAATAACTGCGATAGCTTCTTCAGGGCGATCGATTAGACCGGGATTTCTATCGTGTGGAAAAGATAAGGGCATACAGCCCATTCCAATGGCTGAGACTGAGTAAGGTCCAAGTTTTCGCTGCTTAATCATGGGTTGATGCTATTACAGAGAGTTGGTGCCACACTTTCCCACATGAAAAAGCGCAATGAACGTAAAGCTTCAACCGCTCTAATCCGTGACCGCCGAACGCTTTCGACTCAGCGAATTGTCTTCTTAGTAATCGCGGCTGCAGCACCTCTGGCCGCGATGATTGGAAATGTTCCGTTGGCCTTGGTCTATGGAAATGGTGCAGGTTTGCCTGTTGCATATCTTGTTGCGGCAATTGTGCTGATCTGTTTTTCAACAGGATACGCAGCAATGAGCCGACGGGTTGTAAATACGGGTGCTTTTTATACATATATCTCGCGTGCGCTCGGTAAAGATATTGGAGTTGGTGCGGCTTACTTGGCGCTTACTTCATATACCGCCATGACATGTGGGTTGGCGGGTGCATTTGGTTATTTCATGCACGAACTTATTCTCTCAGCTGCCACAATTTCTGTTCCTTGGTTTGTTCTCTCAGCTATTGGAATCGCCATTGTTGCAATTCTGGGATATCGATCCGTTGATTTCTCCGCCAAAGTTTTAGGTATTTTAATGACTGCTGAGTTTGCAGTTTTGATTGTCTTTGAAATTATTGTGGTTGTTAAAAAAGGTTTCTCTGCCTTCCCTCTCGAGAGTTTTTCATATCATCAAGCAACTTCCGGACCATTCGGGATCGCGGCTTTGATTGCCTTTACAAGTTTTATTGGTTTTGAATCTGCCGCCCTTTACGGTGAAGAAACTAAGAATCCAGAAAAGAGTATTCCTCGTGCAACATTTATTGCGGTGACTTCGGTTGGAATATTTTATGTTTTTACAACGTGGGTGATTATTGGCGCAACAGGAGTTACAAAACTTCACTCACAGGCAAGTGCCGATGGCGGCGTCTTTGTGTTAAATCTGCTCAACCAATACGGTGGTGAAATTCTCTTTGACATCGGCGCAGTCTTGTTGTGTACCAGTGTTTTGGCAGGTTATTCAGCTTTGCATAATGCTGCCAGCCGTTATTTGTTTGCTTTGGGCCGTGAAAATATCGCTCCACATGTTTTCGGTGAGTATCACAAAGATTTTTTCAGCCCACACATCGCAAGTTTGGCTATCACCGCGGTTGCTTCTGCGGCTTCAGTGATTTTTGCCGTGACTGGTGCAGATCCTTATAAAGTATTTGCCGCAAGTTTGATTGCCGTTGGAACGCTTGGAATTGTTGCGCTACAGGCTTTTGCCTCACTCTCTGTCTCGGTATTTTTCTGGAAGCGCAAAGATAGAAAGATCTGGGAAGGGCTAGTTGCACCACTTATCGGTTTTGTTGGTTTGATGGGTGCATTCATTCTGGCGGCGGTGCATTACAACACGTTGACTGGCTCTGATAACAAGTGGATTAATTTAGTTCCAATTCTTTTGGTTGTAATAACAGGTGCTGGTATAGCCAATGGAATACGTATCAAGGGAAACAAGCCGGTGATCTATGCAAAACTGGCTTCCACCCAACTTCGCTCTCGCAAAGAAGTTGATGTTAATAAACCGGTTGTTAATTACACGAAAAAATATTGCCTAGTAGGTGCTGGTCCTGCAGGTCTAGTCATGGCACGGGCGCTGATTAAGGAAGGCGTGCCCTTCGATTGGTATGAACGCCATTCAGATGTAGGCGGAATTTGGGATATGCAAAACCCTGGCACGCCAATGTATGAATCTGCACACTTCATTTCATCAAAGTACACAAGTGGCTTTTATGGCTTCCCGATGCCAGCCGAATTTCCAGACTACCCATCTGCTCAGCAAATCTTGACGTACATAAGAAACTTTGCCGATAAGTTTGATCTCAAACGCCGCGTTAATTTTGGTGTGAGCGTTTCTGATGCACAGCCAATCGAGAATGATCAATGGCGCGTAACTCTGTCCAATGGAGCGCGTGAGACTTATGAAGGACTGATTAATGCCACTGGCGTAACTTGGCATCCAAATCGTCCTCATATAAAAGGTGAGGAAAAATTCAAGGGAAGAATTATTCACTCAGTTGATTACCGGTCGGCCCATGAATTTTCCGGAAAACGTGCCTTAATCGTTGGTGCTGGAAATTCTGGGGTAGATATCGCATCTGATGCCGCGCAATTTGCAGATAAAGCATTCTTCTCTGTACGTCGTGGATATC
Organism: uncultured Actinomycetes bacterium; assembly: GCA_903874255.1. Taxonomy (GTDB): domain Bacteria; phylum Actinomycetota; class Actinomycetes; order Nanopelagicales; family Nanopelagicaceae; genus Planktophila. The sequence goes on along the minus strand of CAIQRN010000024.1, from coordinate 26,270 downwards.
GCTATATTCCAAAGTATATTTTCGGCATTCCTACAGATGCATTAATTTCCGGAAAAATTTTGCCGCCTAAGGGTGTCTCAGTAACAGGTGATGTCACCAAAATGATTGACACTCTCGTTGGTGATTTAACCCGCTATGGATTGCCCAAGCCGGATCATGATTTGCTTGCGAGTCATCCAATTATGAATACGCAAGTTTTGCATCATCTTGGGCACGGAGATTTAATTGCTAAACCCGATATTGAAGAAATTCATGACACCGGTGTGACCTTCAAAGATGGATCACATGAAGAAATCGACTTTATAGTCCTGGCAACTGGTTATTCATATTCAGTTCCCTACCTTGAGCAAAGCAATGATGAATGGCGCGATGGACGTCCTCAGCTGTATTTGAGAATTCTTTCACGCAAGCATCGCAACCTTTACTTTATTGGCTATGCCGAATTTGCCGATGCGGCATATAAACGCTTCGATGAAATGGCACAGATGGTAGTTATAGATATACGTGCACGAGCTACAGGAGAAAATTATCAAGACCTTCTTGAGCTGCGCCGAAGTGATGATCCCGATCTTGCCGGTGGACACAAATATATCAATAGTCCGCGCCACACAAATTACATTGAAGTTGAAACGTATTTGAATTACCTAGCGATTTTGCGAGATAGATTTGATTGGCCGGAAGTCGATGACACGACTTACGCCAAACTTATTCAATAATCTCCCAGAGGCCATTAACCTGACGTGCAATGCCACGGGTTTCAAGTTCTTTCAAATAACGTTTGTGTCCACGATTTCCTTTGCCGACAAATAGCGGCATTAATCGCGGAAGTTGACTTGGGAAAAGCATGGCGAATCGAACTAACCAAGATTCGCTGACCTTTGGATACACTTCAAATCGCGGTTTATCTAGCATTTTTAAAAATGCTTTTACGACATCGTCGGTTTTCTGCGGCGGATCCATAAATTGAAGTGAGTTTCCACCTTCCACCGCTTCGCGCTGCAACATAGGTGTATCAGTAGCTGAAGGCATGATGGAGCCAGCTTTGATTCCCTTTGCTGCAAAATCGAGGCTGAGTGAAAGCATTGCGCCACGAAGACCAAACTTTGAAATCGTATACAAGGGAGTCTCCCCTAGAGGAAAAATGCCGCCAAGAGAAACTGTTGTGATGATTCGGGGATCACTGGATTTCTTCAACAATGGGATCGCTCCGTGAATAATCGCAAGTGGTGAGCGAAGGTTAATATCAAGTTCATATTCAATGCTCTCAAGACTGCGTTCATCAAATCGATCTGTTGTGGTTATCGCTGCGTTGGGAATCAGTACATCAATGCGACCATATTTGTGCTCAATAGAATTGAGCGCGGTCTTAATTTCTTCGCGTTGTGTTAAATCAATAGCGATAGTTGAGTGGCCTTCACCTGTAAGACTAGGCAGAAGAGCGTCTAATCTACTTTGGCTTACATCCAGTAAAACTAACGTTGCACCTTTGGATGAAAAATCTCTTGCTAAGTGAGACCCAATCCCACCCGCTCCACCAGTAATTACAATTATTTTGCCTGTGAAGTCATATTTCATATTCGAAGAATACTTCAATCTCGCTTAAAACTAGTTTTTGAATGTGCCATAATCGCTTATGGTTTCTGCTAAAGATAAAAAATGGAGTCCCCGAGACGCTAAGAAATGTATTGTCATTCCCAGCGAACTTGACCACAAATATTCGCGTGGAGTTCTAGGCGTCATCACCGGTTCGGCTCAGTATCCAGGAGCTGCGGTACTTTCAACATCAGCTGCTGCGGCAACAGGAATTGGAATGATCCGTTTTCATAGTTCTTCAGGCCTAGCGCATTTGGTCTTGCACTCCACTCCATCTGTGGTTGTTCAACCCGGAAAAGTTACGGCTTGGCTGATTGGTTCAGGAATTTCTATAAAGAAATACTCGGATATAACAACGTGGCTGCGACATCGCTGGTTTGCTCTTGCGCATAAGCAGAATATGCCAACGATTTTGGATGCTGGCGCTCTCAATTTATCTGGCTCATTGGATCAACCCACTCTCATTACTCCACACAGTGGTGAACTATCTGCCCTTTTAAATTCTCGCGGCATTTCAGTCAGCGCCGAAGCAATTGAAGGTAATCCCAAGAAATGGGCGCAAGAATCTGCGCAAAAACTTGGCGTGACTGTTTTGCTTAAAGGTGCAATCACCTACGTTGCCAATGACAATATCCTCATTGAATTACCTCGAGCCACACCGTGGCTTGCAACTGCTGGGAGCGGTGATGTTTTAGCGGGAATTATTGGAGCCCTTGTTGCTACTAATACTGTTGAAATTCTCAATGATTTAAATCGACTTGCTGAGGTAGCCGCAACTGGAGCACTCATACATGCAAAAGCTGCTGAGAATGCTTCTAAGGGAGGACCTATTTCTGCAGAAATGATTGTAGAAAATATATCTGGGGCCATCTCTCAAATACTCAAGTAGGGGTATGGCCACCTATTAATTAATTGACTCATGGGTAACCCTGAATGCATGAGAGAAAGAATCTTAGTTATCGGTGATGATGCATTTGCAATATCAACTTTAATTTCAGCACTTCGCATGTACGGGATGGATGTAATAGGCGAGGCAAAGAGTGAGAATGTTGCAGTAAATATCCTACGAAAATTGCAGCCTGAAGTAGTTGTTTTGGATATAAAAAATGCTGGAAATTCTGCTGTAAAAATTGCGAACTCTATGCGTGCAGAAAACCCTAATATCGGAATCGTTATTTTGAGTTCCTGCTCTGATCTTCGATTCATTGGTGAGTTAAATAGCAATATTCCAGCAGGAGCTAAGGTCTTGATAAAGAAATCGTTAGTTGATTTTGGAGTTCTGTGTAACGCTATTTCAGAGTCAAAGAAATCAGGGCTTCAAAAAGAAGCTGTCTCTTGGATTAATGGAAATGTTTTGCTGCAAGAAAAAGGCGTTTTAAGCCTTATGGCGCACCTAACTGATACACAAGCGGAAACTCTTCGCCTGGTGGCCGATGGAATGACAAACGCACAAATTGGTCGAACACGTTATGTGAGCGAAAAATCAGTTGAACAAGTAATCTCAAGAGTTGCACAGGAATTGAATGTGCAGCCAGATCGCAACATGAATATGCGTGTCCAGTTGGTGGGCGAGTATTACCGCTGGATTGGCGCGCCAACTCACTAATGTAAGTTCGCTCAAGCCCTGAGTCGGTAAGGTTTACCGCTATGGAGCTGTTGGAGATTCGAAATCGATGGAATGAAGTCCTCGATGCGATTCTTGAACATGATCGAGTTACTTGGCTAGCCTTTTTTGATGCCCGGCTATCTTCTTTTGACGGGCATACTCTGCATCTTGATTTCTCGGATGTACGTAAATTTGGCGGTGGCCACGAATATTCAGCCAATCGCGCCACACAGCAGGAACTTGTGAAGAGAACAGTCCTTGAAGTTCTTGGAATTGATATCGAGATTTCTGAATCATGAAATTCCGCGCCAGTATCACCTCTGTAGCTTTAGCGTTATTGATCGTTGGTGCGCCATCGGCGATTGCCTCGGCCAAAACTTCTATCACTATGTCTTTAAGTCAAACACCCTCACAAACGCGCACCATAGTCACCCTGTATGGAAGCATTAAACCTGCACGTTCTGGTTTACTCATTCGAGTCCAATCCAATAAATCGGATACGTGGAATAATACAAACTTAACGACTAAGAGCACTAAAGCTGGAAGCTGGAAAGTCGTTGCCGATGCAACACCCTCAGAAACAATTATTAAGTATCGAGTAAAAGTTAGCCTTAATGGTTCTTCGATTTATTCTCCTTCTAAGTCAATTATTATTAAACCACTGCCCGAGATTGCAACGGCAGATGCCGCTTTTACAGTAGAACAACTTGGCCCGGGCGAGCGGATTCATGGCGCCGACATTAGTAGATGGCAACATCCATATAACAAAGCTATAGATTTTTTGAAAATGTATTCCGCTGGAATTCGATTTGTCATGATCAAAGCGGCAGATACGCGAGATGCTTCAGATGTAATAGCGCTTAAGTACTTAGTCATGGATCACTCAGCTGCCCAGGCAGCCGGTATTTATACTGGCTTTTATTACTACGCAATTTTGCCTGACGTAAAAACAAATGACGAAGTCATTCGCGATGCAACGGCGCAGGCGCAAAAAGCTACATGGCGTCTTGCTGCTATTGGTGGATATAGTGAAAGAGATCTGCCTTTTGCGCTGGATATTGAAAATAGCTGTGTTCGTGTTTCCTCTGCAGGTACATGTCAGAAATATGCGACTCGCGCGCAAGTGACTTTATGGTCCGAGGTTTTCCTGCAAACTTTAAAATCGAAAACTGGCAAAACACCTATCCTTTATTCATATTCAAATTTTCTTGAAGGTTCGATGAACAAGAGCACTGCCCTAGCACAGTACCCGTTATGGCTTGCGCAATATTCGATAAATCCATTTGATATAACGAATAAACCAGGGCAAAAAGCAGGCGGATGCTATGTACATTCTTGGACCGGCGCTAACTGCGATCCACAATGGACGGTCTGGCAGTACACATCATGCGGCATTGCTTCAAAATATGGCGTGCCTAGTTCACGGCTTGATCTAAATGTATTTCGAGGCAATCCAAATGCATTCTTGGATTTAACTAAAGGCAGTTGGACGCCACAAGAAGTTGATTTAATGCCAAATAACGAGGCAAGTTCCATGGTTATAAATGGCATAACTTCAACAACCTCAGATAAATTAGTTACTATCAAAGTAAGTGTGTCCCGACCGGATTTGACTCCAGTAGTAACTGGAACTGTGAAACTAGTATTCGATTCCTTAACTACCCCGACCACGCTTCCAATTCAAACCGCACTACGCGCTACTAGTGGGGAGTGGAGTTTGGTGCTAAAGGCAGTGCCGGCTGGGACATACCTTGCAACTGTTGTATATACCGATGTCACTAAGACTCATGCTCAAAGTTCACAACAGTTAAGTTTTACCGTTAATGCCGGCCCAACTCCAACTCCCAATCCTTCAAAAACTCCCTCTCCAACTAAACAACCGACTCCAAAACCTTCAGTTGATAGCTGTGCGAAACAAATTAGGAATTAATAGTTTCATTTTCTGACAGCAAATGATTTAAAGCTTCAACTTCACGGGCAACCAAGGCTTCGTAATCTGCCACAGATTCTTTGCGTTGCTTCGCGCTCCACCCTAGAACAGGTGCAATGGTGGAAGCAATTTCGCTGGCTAAATGCAATCCATGATCCTCAGCTTCAAAAGCGATTCGCGTGCGTCGTGAAATTACATCATCAACACTTCTGGCGCCTTCATGGCTTGCGGCATAGAGAATTTCTGCCTTTATGTAGAGCAGATTCTTATCTACCTTTTCAGCTAACTTTGGATTTTCAACTATAAGTTCCAGAAGCTCTCCAATTAAAGATCCATAGCGATTGAGTAGATGTGTAATTGTTTGTGCATCTAAACCACTGGTTTCACTTAATCGCGCAACTTGCTGTATCAGCGCGAAGTATCCATCAGCACCGACTAGTGGCAATTTTTCAGTTACTGATTCGGCAGTAATTTCACGAAGCTCGATTACTGCACGATCAATTACATCCTTACCCATAATGCGATACGTCGTGTATTTGCCTCCCGCAACACTCACAAAACCAGGTGCAGGTCTATCGACCGTATGTTCCCGAGATATTTTTGTCGTTTCAGAGTTCTTTGTATTGGCGACCAACGGTCTCAAGCCAGCATATACACCGATTATTTCTTCGGCATTTAATTTTGGCGTTAGTACACGATTAGCTTGATCCAGTATGTATTGAACATCCTCGCGACTTGCAAATGGTTCGGCTCGATCGCCGGTGTAAGGCGTATCAGTGGTTCCGACAATCCATTTATCGGCCCATGGAATAAGAAATAGAACCGACACGGATGTTTTCAAAATTATTCCTGCATTTGATTTAATTGCAGAACCTGGCAAAACAATGTGTACGCCTTTACTCATGGTGACTTTATAACCAGGTTTTAAATCAAACTTGGCATGCAACTCATCGCTCCAGATTCCTGCACACATAACGCTCACTTTGGCTCTAATTGTGATTGTTTTTCCACTGACCAAATCAATCGCTTTAGCGCCAACTACTCTTTTGCCTTCACGTATGAGGGATTCTGCACTTACTCGTGTAGCAATCACCGCGCCATGTCGAGCCGCTGTTCGGGCAATACTCAAAGTATGTCTAGCATCATCAACTTGTGCATCGAAATATTTAATCGCGCCTAAAATTAAATCCGGACGAAGTGATGGAGCAATTTCATTAATCTGCTTCTGTCCTATGTGTTTGTGCCAGGGCATAGCTCGCTGAAATCCACGAAGTGCGTCATAGAGCGCCAAACCTGCCCCGACATAAGTTCGTTCCTTATATTTATCAGTAAGTGGAAACAAGAAACCAACTGGTTTTACTAAATGCGGGCACAATGTCGAAACCATCAATTCACGCTCATGCAAAGCTTCGCGGACTAATTTAAAATCGTATTGTTCTAAATATCGCAATCCACCATGAATTAACTTGCTCGAGCGACTCGATGTTCCTGCCGCTATATCTTGGGATTCGATGAGAGCAACTTTTAGGCCACGTGATGCTGCATCTAAAGCTGCGCCTACCCCTGTAACTCCCCCACCAATAACTAAAATATCGAATTCTTCACTGCCCAAAGAAGAGATGGCGGATTCTCGCTGTTCGGGGTTTAAGTGCGAGAAAAACATGTGCGTTACATCTCCGTTGCATCTGGGTAGAGTAAGCCTAACTTAAATGTGAAAGGTTTTCATCACGTGGCATACATCGGCAGTTTGGATCAAGGAACTTCAAGTACTCGATTCATGATTTTTGACCATGCCGGAAAAGTTGTTGGACAACATCAACTTGAACATCGACAGATTTTGCCTGCTGCCGGTTGGGTCGAACATGATGCAAATGAGATTTGGGAACGTGCACAGGAAGTAATTATTGGAGCGCTAAAACAGGCCGATATTTTGGGCTCTGACCTTGTAGCAGTTGGAATCACTAATCAACGTGAGACCACGGTGGTGTGGGATATAACAACAGGCCAACCATTATCTAATGCCATTGTGTGGCAGGACACGCGAACTACTGAATTCTTATCAACTTTAAGCGATTCTCAAAAAGAGATTATTAGGTTTAAAACAGGCTTAACGATTGCGCCATATTTTTCTGGCAGCAAAATGAATTGGTTTATAAAAAATGTACAGGGTGTGAACGGTTCCAATGTTCGAATGGGAACTATCGATTCATGGTTATTGTGGAATTTGTCAGGTGGCGTGCAAGGTGGAACGCATGTTACCGATGTGACGAACGCCAGTAGAACACTTTTGATGAACTTAGAAACTTTGGATTGGGACGAAGAATTATTAGAAATATTTGGTGTCTCTCGCTCCTTACTACCCCAAATTAAGTCCTCTTCAGAAATCTATGCACTTACCGATCCACAAGGGCCATTTGGAACTGCAATTCCAATCGCCGCAATTTTGGGTGATCAGCAAGCTGCGATGGTTGGGCAAGTCTGTTTTGAACGTGGAGAATCCAAGACAACGTATGGCACAGGAAATTTTGCCCTGCTCAATACAGGCAGTGAAATAGTTCGTTCAAAAAATGGATTACTCACTACGGTTTGTTTCAAATTTGGAGATGAACCTGCGCGTTATGCCCTTGAAGGTTCCGTGGCAGTAACTGGCTCTGCAATCCAATGGTTGCGCGATCAACTTGGCATTATTTCAACTGCAGCAGAGACTGAAAATCTTGCAGCTTCGGTAAGTGATACCGCTGGAGTTTATTTCGTGCCGGCATTTTCAGGATTGTTTGCACCGTATTGGCGAAGCGATGCCCGCGGTGCAATTGTGGGACTTACAAGAGCTGCAACTAAGGCCCACCTTGCGCGTGCAGCGTTGGAAGCTATCTGCTATCAAACACGTGATGTTATGGATGCGATGGTTGCCGATAGCGGAGTTCCAATGACAGAGATGCGCGTTGATGGTGGAATTACTTCAAATTCATTGTGCATGCAGATGCAGGCAGAGATTATGGGAATTGATATCACGCGACCTCTCATCGGGGAAACAACTGCCTTGGGCGCCGCTTACAGTGCTGGACTTGCAGTTGGATTCTGGAACTCAGTGGAGGAAGTTAAAGCGCAATGGAAACAATCGCGCCGATGGTCACCGACAACAACACAAGCATCAAGAGATGCTGGCTATGTGCAGTGGAAAAAAGCAGTAGAGCGAACTCTTAACTGGGCAGATTAAATCTTTGTAATCTCAATTAATACCGCATTTGCAGGCGCAAGAATTGGTGCACTGACTCCGATGGATGAAAGAGCACTGCCCGAAAATCTAACTCCGCTCATCCAAGCAGGTGGCGAAATTAACATGTAGCGGGGTTTACCTGCAGGAAATACTGCTTGGACTAAATATGTTGCGTCAGGATCTAAACCAGGAAATTTTAACGCTGCTGGATGTATTGAAGTAGTTGGCGTTAACTGAACATAGGCAAAAATTGATTTTTTAGTATCAGACGATGAAACTCCGTAAAGATAGCCATGGTCGTCTGGGTAATCTACGCGAATAGATTTTCCGCTATGCAACAGCGCGCGATTTTCTTTGTAATAAGTCGCCCATGTAGCTAAGTGTTTTCGTTCTTCTGCAGTGGCTTCAGTTATATTCCACTCGATACCAGCGTGGCCAAATAAGGCCGTAGTTGCTCGCATTGATAATTCAAGTGTGCGCCCTGTTTGATGACCATGAGTTGGACCAATATGTGTGCCGAGAAGTTCTGGCGGAATAACCTGTGAAGTCCAACGTTGAATAGTTTGGCGCTCAAGTGCATCATTGTTATCGCTAGTCCAAAAACGATCCACCAAGTCGATTACACCTAAATCAATACGAGCACCACCTGATGCGCAAGATTCGATTTCAAGTCCTGGGTGGCGTCGCTTTAATTCTGCAAATAGTTTATAAATAGCTTGAGTTTGGCGACGAACACCGGCACGACCTAAGTGGCCCGCATCAACTAGGACGCGGTTGTGATCCCATTTAATGTAAGAGATATTGTGTGAGGCAAGAATCGCAGAACTTTGCTCTAGGACATGATTAAAAGCGCCTTCATTTCCCAAATCCAAAACCAATTGATGGCGCCATAGCGGAGGAACTCGATCGCCTTCATGAAGAATCCATTCAGGGTGCGCACGATATAAATCTGAATCAGGATTTACCATTTCGCCTTCAAACCACAAGCCAAATTCGATTCCCTTGTTATTTATGTACTCAATAATGGGGGTCAAACCATTTGGCCATACTGCCGGATCTATTACCCAGTCACCTAAACCTGAACGATCATTTCGACGAGAATGAAACCAGCCATCATCTAATACAACGCGCTCGATGCCGATTTCTACAGCTACATCAACTAATTCTCTGATTTTTGTTTCATTGTGATCGAAGTACAACGCCTCCCACATATTTAAAGTAAGTGGGCGCGCGCGTTTAGGGTGAACGGCACGGGCACGCAAATGTGCATGAAACGCTGAACTTATTCCATCCAAACCATTGGCTGAATAAACTGCAAAAATTGCGGGGGCTTCATAACTCTCATTGGCTGCCAGAATTACTTCACCCGGTAGAAGTAATTCGCCCGCACCCATTGATTGAGAACCATCAAATAAACGTTCAACTAAATAATGTGAATTCCCGCTCCAAGCAATACTTGTAGCCCAAGCTGAACCTGATTGAAATGATGTCTGCGCCGTTAATGCAATATCAGCGATAGAAAAATTGTGTCCGCTTCTTCCTTCACGTGATTCGCGAACCCATGTGCCGGTTTGGATATCACGGCGTTGTGGTTGGCGTTCATTAGACCAACGACCTGCAAAATCTAAAGTTTGTGTTGCTTCTTGTGGCAAAGGTAGCCAGTGAATAAATTCATTGAGCGAATAATCTGAACTTCCAATATTTTTAACTGCTGCTTTTTGAATAAGCACTCCATGAGAATCTAAATCAAAGGAGATTGTTAGCTCTAACTCGGCGTGAAAATCTCTCAAAATCACTTCACAGTGATTTTCAATATGGTGAAAATCCGTTACTTCGAATTGTGTTGACCAAGCAGTTCCCTGCCGATGGCCAGATAAAGTTGGGCGTCCCAGAAAACCTCGTGAGCTCTCACGCATTAATCCGGGACTCTGTGGCTCATCCCAAGAACTATTTGCAATTGAATTTTCAAGGGCAAGAGCTAACTCTGCGATATCTCCAACCACCGGGGCTCCCCAATGGCGAATAACAAGGGCTCCATTGACTACTTCGATGAAGAACGAAGCCGTTGAAGTGGTCAAAAGTGCAGATTGTTTGCTCACAAAGGTAGAGTAACGACACTATGGTTCAGAGTAAAAAGTTAACCGCGGGCATCATCCGAAATGATCGCCTTATGTCTGATTCTCGTACGATTCGATATTACGACAGCGCGGGCCAAACCCGTGATGCCAAAGATGCGCGTCCCGTCGAAGAACAACCATCAATCGGCGAACTTCGACTCGACCCACTAGTGAATGAATGGGTTGCTATGGCAGCTCATCGCCAGGGCCGTGTTTTCTTACCGCCAAAAGAGCTCTGTCCTTTGTGCCCAACTACGGGGGAATTACTTACTGAGATACCCGAGAGTGATTACGAAGTTGTTGTATTCGATAATCGCTCCCCTTCGCTTCGTCCACCCATGGGCGATTGGGCTTTGCCTGATATCGCTGGGCCTGACACAGATTTAGGAACTGCAGCGGGAAAATGTGAAGTTATCTGTTTTGCAGCCAATCACGGAAATTCTTTCAAAGATTTATCGGTTGAGCGAGTGCGAGTTTTACTTGAGGCCTGGATCGACCGAACTGAGGAACTATCTCAAGAAAGTTTCATAGAACATATTGCTCCATTTGAAAACCGTGGCGAAGAGATTGGCGTAACAATTTCTCACCCTCACGGACAGATTTATGCATACTCATATCTGCCTCCACGAGTAATGAAAATGTTAGAGGCTGCTACGAAATATAAAAATGAAACTGGAAAAATATTATTTGATGAAATTGTTCATCGCGAGATTCGCGATAAAGAACGTATCGTTGCTCAAAATAGCCGTTGGATTGCATATGTGCCGTATGCGGCTCGCTACCCATTTGAAATTCATGTTGCACCGCTCAACCCTGTGGCTGATTTAACGGGGCTCACGAGCGAAGATCGCGATGCGTTTGCACCAATCGCCCTAGAAGTTATGAAACGTTTAGATGGAGTTTTTGGAATTGAAATGGCATACATTGCAGCTTGGCATCAAGCACCGGTGCGCGTCGGCCGTGATGTGATGCGCCTTCACTGGCAAATTACAAGTGTTAGACGTGCACCTGGAAAATTGAAATATCTGGCGGGTTCAGAGTCAGCAATGGGTGCGTTCATCATGGACATGCGTCCAGAACAATCCGCTGCACAGTTAAAGGAAGTGGTTCTGTAATGCGTGTTTTGGTTACTGGTGGAACTGGATATGTCGGTTCAACAGCGGTAGATATTTTATTAACTAAGGGTTATTCAATTTCTATCCTTGATGATTGCAGCATGGGACATTCCGACAACGTTCCAACTGGAGCCAATTTTGTTCAGGGTTCCCTGCTCAACCCTGATGACATAGCCCGTGCACTCGTTGACTGTGACGCAGTTATGCATTTTGCTGGAAAATCCCTTGTGGGTGAATCTGTTGAGAAACCTGATCTTTACCACTCTGTAAATGTCGATGGTTCCCGCAACTTGCTAGATCAAATGCATGTAGCAGGAATAAAAAATCTAGTGTTTTCTTCATCAGCTGCAACTTATGGTGAACCACGACAAGTTCCTATTAAGGAAGATGCACCCACCCAACCAACTAACCCTTATGGCGCAACGAAATTAGCGATAGATCAAATGATCACCGCAGAATCTAAAGCCAGAGGTATTGCTGCGGCATCGCTACGTTATTTCAATGTGGCAGGTGCATTAAAATCCTCCCGAGGCTGGCTTGCTGAGCGCCATAATCCTGAAACTCATTTAATCCCGAATGTTTTGCGCAGCACCCCTGAAAATCCAGTCAAGATATTTGGCACCGATTGGCCGACCGCTGACGGAACATGTGTGCGTGACTATGTGCATGTGGTTGATCTCATCGATGCACACATCAAAGCACTCCTTTCCTTGCAACTTGGAGTTCATGAAATCTACAATCTTGGAAGTGGTGACGGTTATTCCGTTCGACAAGTTGTCGCCGCCGCATCTGCAGCAATTGGATATGAAATCCCAACCATTGACTCCCCTCGTCGTGCCGGTGATCCTGCAGTTTTAATCGCGGATATAAGCAAGGCAGAAGAAAAACTCGGTTGGGTTCCAACCCACGATATTCAGGCAATGGTCTCAGATACTTTAGCTTCCTTTAGTTAGGCCTTGAACATGACTCATATCGATAAAGTTTTTTTAGAAACCTTTGGTGATACACCAACAATTGTTGCAGCTGCACCAGGACGAGTAAATTTAATCGGAGAGCACATCGATTACAGCGATGGCTTTGTACTGCCTTTTGCAATCAAAGATAGAACCTTTGCTGCTATTCGAGTCAGAGATGACAGGAAAATACGAATCGCGTCTGCACAGCGCCGAAACAAAATTATTGAACTGCAATTGGATTCAGTAAAGCCTGGACTAAAGGGCGAGTGGGAACGCTATCCACTCAGTGTGGTGTGGGCGTTAGGAATAAATCAGGGAATGGACATTATGATTGATGGACATGTTCCTCTCGGTGCTGGTCTGTCTTCATCAGCGGCCTTGGAGTGCTCAGTTGCAACGGCCCTTAATCATCTATTTTCACTAGGTTTCTCGCTTGAAGATTTAGCTCGTCTGACTCAAAAAGGTGAAAATGAATACGTTGGTGTCCCCTGCGGAATTATGGATCAATCAGTTTCACTGATGGCTCATGCGGGTTCTGCTTTACTTCTAGATTGCCGTGACCTGTCAACACGAAATGTAAGTTTTGATGTTGCAAGTAGCGGCCTTGAACTCTTAATTATCGATACACAGGCCCATCACTCTTTAACCGACGGTGGGTATGCAGAGCGCCGAGCATCATGTGAGTCTGCTGTTTCAAAACTTAAAATTACTTCACTTCGTGAATTATCACTAGAACAACTTCAGCAGTCACGAACCCTGCTGAACCAAACAGAATATCTGCGAGTACATCATGCAGTTACAGAGATGACACGAGTGTTACATGCTGTAGAAGCATTAGAAGCGAAGGATTTCAATCTACTTGGACAACTTCTTAATCAATCACATGCATCCCTGCGCGATGATTACACGGTTTCATGCCCTGAACTCAACGTCGCAGTTGACGCCGCCTTAGAGGCAGGAGCGTTAGGTGCACGAATGGTTGGTGGAGGCTTCGGTGGTAGCGCTATTGCACTTATTCACGTTTCACAAACCGCACAGACAATTAGCACGATAGAGAAAGCTTTTGCACAGCATCACTTTAAAGCACCGCGCTTTTTTACTTCACTTCCAAGTCAGGGCGCTGAAATTATTCAACGGGCGTAATTGAAACTACTTCAACTCCACCAATAGCACCAAGCACGTTTAATAAATCCGTTGGATCGCTCCCAGGAACAGCTACAACTATGTCGTCATAGCCCCGTCCATTTTCAGATTTCAATACAACTAATCCACGAATATCTCCGCCGGCTGCACCGATTGCAGATGCAAGCAACCCAAGTGAACCTGGTCGATCGGGAAGCGAAATGTTTAATTTGAACTGGGCCATGGCTCAACAATACCCTCTGAGCATTTCGCCAGCGTTACAAATTCTTAACATCTGCGAGTTAATTCGAAGGCGCTGAACCCAGAACAACCGTGAAACTTTGAGTTCCTCCAGTTGGTAATTCAACAACTACGGTAATCGTGCTTCCAGGGGCATATGAACGGATGCGAACTATGGCGCCCACCTGGTCAGCGATTTTGACGCCGTCAATCGACTTCACAATCGAGCCGACCGGAATTCCAGCTTTATCGGCACTTTCATTTGGACTCAACTTCGAAATCAGCGCACCAACACCGGTGAAACTTGTATCAAAGTAGACACCTAGAAGTGGTCGTGTGGATTTTCCAGTATTAATTAACTCCTCAATAACTCGCTTGGCTTCATTTATTGGGATTGAAAAACCTAAACCTATGCTGCCACTTGTAGAACCTGAAGAAAGTGTGGCAATCGCTGAATTGACGCCGATTATTCGCCCAGACGAGTCTAAGAGAGCTCCACCTGAATTGCCAGGATTGATTGCAGCATCAGTTTGTATTGCATTTACGTAAGACTCGGAACCAACGGTGCCAGTTGTAACTGGACGATTCTTCGCAGAGACAATTCCGCTCGTAACCGTACTAGCTAAACCAAGTGGTGAACCAATAGCTACAACGGGATCCCCAACGCTTATAGATGATGAATCTCCGACAATGATTGTTGGCAGATTCCCCTTCTCAACTTTGAGTACTGCAATGTCATAGGCAGCGTCTCTGCCAACAATTGTTGCCGGGAAAGTGTCGCCATTAACAAGTTCAATTTCTATAGTTCCACTTGTTGCTGCACTTTCAACAACGTGGTTGTTTGTGATGATGTAGGAAAAATCTTTATTAGTCTTGTAAATTGAACCTGAACCAGTTCCAGAACCTGAGGTTGCTGTCACTTTAATTGAAACAACTGCAGGAGTTACTAACGCTGCTATCGCCTTCACATCAATCGAAGCGCCACTCAAATTAATAAGCGTCCGTGTTGACGGGCATTTTCCATTGTTAGACAGGTATAAAGCCTGTGTTTTCTTATCTACACAAGCTTTTGCTCCCTGGGCATCATTACTTGCAGCTGAGGCAATACCACCGACAGTTAAAGTGCCTAGTAAAAATCCGGCTCCAATTTTTGCCAATGACGATTTCATTTCTTACTCCTCGATTTTGTTGATTAGTTATTTATTCAATTAGACAAGAACGACCCAGGCACCGCTTATTGCCACTTTAATTTTAGGCAATGGTGTCTGTGTGGGGCCACTGAGGACCTTGGCTGAATTCAAAGGATCGTATTGGGCGCCATGGCAAGGACATTGCATGCTCTTGCTGGCACTGGAATATACAACTGTGCAACCTCGGTGTGTGCAAATTGCAGAGTATGCAAATACACCCTTTTTAGTTCTAAAGAGAATAGCCGGCGTTCCATTTTTTGTAACGAAGTTTTTGCTGCCGCCAACTTTGATGGAAGTTAATTTAACAATTTTCGTACCTGTTGCAGCAGCTGAATTGGTGGTTGCTGGTGCTGCTTTGGCGAAATACTTTCCAACCCCGGCGAAAGCAACTGCGAGCGCCCCAGTTATTCCTACTCGTAAAAATCCTCTGCGCTCTACTGACATTTGAAATCCCTTTCGCTTTCCTGTTATGAGTAATAAATATGTTAGCCAAAGAACTGCATATGCGGTATCGCTAGCTAAGAAATATGGGGTTGAGTGAAAACTACTAGCCAGCCACAACCCAATAGACATTGCAAATCCTGCAGCTGCACTCAGGCGCGGTGCAACCCAAAGCAGTGTTGCAAGACCGATTGCAAATTCAGAGAGCATCACAAAAGCGCCAACTAGAACTGCATGTTCGATAAGTTTATTGAAAGTAAATCCGACCGGTGACTGCGTTGAATATGCCGAAAGTTGGGTCCCTATAAATGTTGATGATCCAGACGTTAGAAATCCTGAGTCGGTTGCCTTAACCCAACCCGCATAGATCCAAGTAATTCCTAGCCAGATACGCATGATGCGAATTGCGCCATTTTGTGAGCGCCAAGATTGCACTGCGGTCTGTATAAAACTGCGAGGCATGCTCATAGGATGCATAGTAAAGGCAGTGTCTGAGAATTCACCGAGTAAAAAGCTCCCTGACTTGGATTCGAACCAAGAACCTGCCGGTTAACAGCCGGCTGCTCTGCCATTGAGCTATCAGGGATCAATAGAGCGCAAACTGTATCGCACGCACTGGCTATGGCTGAAATTGAGAGATTTAAAGGCCTCCGAGCGCCAAATCATGCAGATTTCGACGGGCACTTTCAAGGGCTACTAACTGGGCAAAGGCGGCGTTGTATTCGATTTCATTTTCTAATGGGTTAAGCCGCTGAAGAGAAGATTTGAGTTCTGCGATAGAACGAGAAATTGCGACCTCTCGTAATCTCGCCACAATGCTTTCTACATATGCGGCCGTAGGTTTTCCATCTGCACGAATAGGTTCAACTGTTAATTCGGTAAAGAGAGTTTTAATTCTTTCATCGTGCAATTTTTCAATACTTAACTCAGGGTTCTCATCAATGACTTTACCTAATTGGCGATATGCCGGATGTGTAAAAGCTCCCCCCTCAATATCGCTCCATAAAGTTCCGGGAAATAACCCGGGCTGCTGAAGCCGAGCTTTCAAGACTTCGCGTTCCAAAATTAACCGTGCGTCATGCGGATCAGGACGCCATGCTGAATTATCTTCTTGGGTGGTATCAACGGGCTCAATAATTTTTGGTTGTGTTTTAACTCCCTGAGCAACCGCCTTTGAAACTATTTCTACTTCGGTTCCGAGCCAGCCTGCAAGTAAGCGGGTGTATTCAGGGCGTAAAGATTTGTCACGAATTTGCGCGACCAATGGGGCGCACGCATTAAGTGCATTTACTCGTCCTTCAGCCGAATCAAGTTTGTGATGTGCAAGTTCAGCTCTTATTGCAAACTCAAAAAGTGGCACTCTGCGAGCAATTAAATCGCGCAAGGCAAGGTCACCTTTTTGTTGGCGAAGTTCGCATGGATCAAGTCCATCTGGCTCTACCGCAACAAATGTTTGAGTTACAAATTTTTGATCTTCATTAAATGCGCGAAGGGCGGCTTTTTGACCTGCAGCATCGCCATCAAAAGTAAAAATTACTTCACCGCGAAAAGAATCATCGTCCATTAATAAACGGCGCAAAATACGGATGTGGTCTGCACCAAATGCAGTTCCGCACGTTGCAACGGCCGTTGTAATGCCCGCTAACTGCGCTGCCATTACATCGGTGTATCCCTCAACAATTACGGCTTGGCGCTTTTTTGCAATCTCTTTTTTTGCAGCATCTAAACCATAAAGAACCTGGCTCTTTTTGTAGATCGGAGTCTCTGGGGTATTGAGATATTTGGGGCCCTGGTCTTCTTCGTCACTTGCAAGTTTGCGGCAACCAAAGCCAACTACATCCCCTGAAATATCTTTAATTGGCCAAGTAAGTCGATTTCGAAAACGATCAATTGGACCACGTTGGCCCATTTTGGAAAGTCCAGCGGTTTCTAACTCATCAATTGTGTAACCCTGTGCGCGTAAATGTTTCGTCAGCGCATCCCATTCATCTGGCGCGAAGCCCACACCAAATTGCATGCAGGCAGCTTTATCAAAGCCACGCTTGGTTAATAAATCTCGGCCATGGGCTGCATCGGCAGAAGTATTGAGTTGCTCTTGATAAAACCTCGCCGCCTCAGTATTTGCTGCGATTAAACGTGAGCGCGCCCCGGCTGAAAATGTTGGAGTGTTCGAACTTCCTTCTTGGTATCGCAATGTATATCCCATGCGATCTGCAAGACGTTCGATAGTTTCAGTAAAAGTTAAGTGATCTATCTTCATTAAGAAAGCAATAACATCGCCACCGGTTTGGCAACCGAAGCAGTGAAAGTACCCCTTGCTCGGAGTGACATGGAACGAAGGTGACTTTTCATCATGGAAAGGACATAAGCCCTTTTTCTGTCCCCCGCCAGCGTTTTTTAATTGAACGTACTCACCAACGATTTCATCGATTGGCGCGCGGTCGCGAATGTATGCAACATCCTCTTCCTTAATTCTTCCGCTCATGTGCGCACTCTATCTAGATGCCAATATCCGCGCATGCAATGCATAAGCACCCGGGTCCGTAAGTGCGGCGACTTGGTCAATAATTACGCGCATACGGGCGGTTTCATCGCTAGCTTCATTCCAACCCTTTAAGAAGAATGAATCAAGTTCTTTTGGCGCAGTTGCACGAAGCATTTCTACAAGTTCGCCAATAATTATTTGTTGCTTGGCATAACGCTCCTGCGAGTGTGCGGCATTAATTAAATAGTGACCGGCAATTGCTTTAAGAAAATCAACTTCAATTAACTGCTCGCGAGGAATTTCAAGATCTGCGCTATATCGTGAAAGTGGTCCATCTCCATGCACTCTGCGAGTTTCTAACTCAGCTGCCAAAACAAAACGTCCGATGAGTTGGCTGGTGGAGTCTTTAAGCCGTGCAAGTGAGCGGTGAGTGCCATCGTAATAATGTGGCCAAGCAGAAAGTGATGCAAGTCGTTTGTGCGCTTCGATAGCTTCTTGTTCAGTTGCATCACTTGCATAGTCGTTGACCATTACTGAATAAAGTGATTCAAAGTCATTTTCGAAATTCTTTACTGATATTTGATTTGCGAAGATGGCATCTTCTAAATCATGCACTGAATATGCACAATCATCAGACCAGTCCATAATTTGTGCTTCGATACATTTTTTACCATCCGGAGCACCGGTTCGTACCCAATTAAAAATCTCAACGTCATCGTCATATACGCCGAATTTTCGAGTATTCACAGATCGCGGCCATGGATATTTTGTTGCACCATCTAAAGATGCACGGGTTAAGTTAAGGCCAACTGATTCTCCATTGCTATCGACCGTCTTGGCTTCGAGGCGAACCAACAAACGAAAACTTTGCGCGTTTCCCTCAAAGCCACCAAACTCAGATGCAATTTCCGCTAAAGCTTCTTCGCCATTGTGGCCAAATGGAGGGTGGCCCAAATCGTGCGCTAAACACGCAGTGTCCTGTAAATCAGGATCTGCACCGAGAGATTCGCCAAGTTCTCGGCCAATCTGTGCGCACTCAAGTGAATGCGATAGACGGGTGCGTTGAAAATCATTTTCCCACGGGACTGCTACTTGTGTTTTTGCCGCCAAACGACGAAGAGCTGCGGAATGAATTACCCGCGCACGATCTCGCATAAATTCAGTTCGACCCGCGCGCTTTGCTGGTTCATCGAGAAACCGTTCGGTGTCATGGGCGCTATAACTCACGGCACAACCTTAGTGAGGTCCAGTGAGTTAGGTAAATGATCACTCACTTGAATTCCACGTCGGCCAAGGGTTATGTAGACCAAATAGGCACCAGCTTCACGAAATAAATACTTATAACTTGATTTGGAAATAGTTTCTGGCCCGGTCTGGACGGGCGAACAAGTACTAACTACGCCCTGGTCATTGGCCATGGTCATCGCTCGTTTGCAGTGATATGGATCAGTAACAATGATTACATCACTTACATAATCTTTCTTCATAACTTTGGCATATTCCTTGGTGCTGCTTAACGTGTCACGTCCAACGGCAAGTGCAGTTATTTTTCTTGATGGGATCCCATTGTGTACCAACCAATTTTTTGCAGATGCAGCCTCTGTTGTGCGATCTCCGGGAGCCTTGCTTCCAACAGTGATAATGCTTGGCGCATATCCAAGATCAAAAATTCGTTTTGCTTCTACTAACCGTGCCTCAAGTGTCTGTCCAGGTGTTCCATTTAATTGAGCGGCACCCAAAACAACAATCACATCGGCATGTCGAACAATTGGATTCTTTGCTGCACGCCATACCTGAACTGCGGCATAGCCAGGAGCAATTAGTGCAACTATGACAATTAAAGTAACTGTTCGTCGAATCCAACGGATAATAAACATTTAGCCGCCCGAAAACGCATCCTCTAGTTCTACATGAACTAGTTCATCGGGATCATTGAGCCAACCATCTGGCAAAGTTGGTGGACGTCCGTGACTTGTTCGCCCACGTGGCTTTTCACCTACTTCAACTGGATACGGCTGATCTTCTAACAAATCAAGCAGGGTGCGCATTTCTTCAAGTGAAGAAACCATACCCAAATCATGTCGAATTTCACGTGCAACTCTAAATCCTTTGAGATACCAGGCCATGTGTTTTCGCATATCGCGCATCCCACGATCCTCTGATTCCAAATATTCAACGATGAGATTTGCGTGCCTAAACATTACTTCGCGCACTTGATGCAGATGTGGAACTGATTCAGTATTTGCACCATCTAGGGCAGAAACTAAATCAGCAAATAACCAAGGTCTGCCTAAGCACCCTCTACCAACAACAACTCCAGCACAACCAGTTTGTGAAACCATATCTACCGCATCTTTGCCTGACCAGATATCTCCATTGCCCAAAACCGGCACGCCCATTGGCTTTAAGTGTTCAACTAACTCTGCGATCTTGGACCAATCGGCTTTACCTTCATACATTTGCGCTGCGGTACGTGCATGCAGAGCAACCCAAGAAACTCCAACTTCTGCTGCTGATTGCGCCGCTTCTAGAAAAGTATGGTGATCGCTATCGATTCCGATTCGCATTTTCACTGTTACTGGAATTCCGTATGGCTTTGCAGCTTCTACTGCCGCTTGAACAATATTGGTGAAGAGTTTTCGTTTAAATGGAAGTGCTGCTCCCCCTCCTTTGCGCGTAACTTTTGGCACGGGACATCCAAAGTTCATATCAATATGATCGGCCAAGTTTTCTTTACCGATCATTGTTACAGCTGCCCGCATTGTTGTCGGGTCGACGCTATACAACTGAACTGAGCGAGGCCATTCATCTTTACCAGGCACAATCATGCGCAGAGTTTCTGGTCTACGTTCAATTAATGCGCGTGCAGTAACCATTTCAGAAACAAAAAGACCCGCACCTTGTTCGCGACATAAAGTGCGAAATGGCGCATTTGTAATTCCAGCCATTGGCGCAAGAACTACTGGTGGATCAACTAAATGATCACCACTTGCTAATGGCAGGCGAAGTGGATTTAGCAGCCGAGTAATCGCGGTGCCAACCAAGCTTCAACTTGATCAAGTGAAATTCGCTCTTGCGCCATGGTGTCGCGATCACGGATAGTCACAGCTTGATCTTCCAGAGTTTCAAAATCGATAGTGATGCAATATGGAGTTCCAATTTCATCTTGGCGTCGATAACGGCGACCAATTGCACCTGAATCATCGAAATCAATTGCCCAGTTTTTTCGCAATTGCGCCGCTAAATCGCGGGCTTTAGGTGATAAATCAGCATTTCGAGATAGCGGCAAAACTGCAGCCTTAATTGGGGCTAGGCGGTGATCTAATTTGAGAACTGCACGCTTTTCCATTTCACCTTTGCTATTTGGCGCTTCATCTTCGGTGAATGCATCCATTAAGAAAGTTAGTGTGCAACGATCAACACCCGCTGCAGGCTCGATTACATATGGTGTCCAACGTTCACCCTTTTCTTGATCAAAGTAGGACAAATCTTTTCCAGAGGCTGCAGAGTGCGCCTTTAAATCGAAATCAGTGCGGTTAGCAATTCCTTCGAGTTCGCCCCACTCAGTTCCGGCAAACTCAAATTTATATTCAATATCTGCCGTGCGCTTTGAATAGTGTGACAACTTCTCTTTTGGATGATCATAAATTCGCAGGCGATCTGGATTGATTCCAAGGCCTGTGTACCAAGCTAAACGTGTATCAATCCAATATTGATGCCATTCTTCATCAGTTCCAGGTACTACGAAAAACTCCATTTCCATCTGCTCGAATTCACGAGTACGGAAAATAAAGTTTCCTGGTGTAATTTCATTACGGAAGGATTTTCCAATTTGACCGATACCAAAAGGTGGCTTCTTGCGTGAAGTTGTCATCACCTGATCGAAGTTAATAAATATTCCTTGCGCAGTTTCAGGTCGAAGGAAAGCTAAGCCAGATTCATCCTCAACTGGTCCAAGGTATGTCTTTAGCATTCCGCTAAATTGTTTTGGTTCAGTGAACTGACCTTTGTTGCCACATGCCGGACAGTTGATATCTGCCAACGATGCTGGGGCTTTCTTATGCTTTGCTTCATATGCTTCTTCTAAATGATCTGCACGGTATCGCTTGTGACAAGCCGTGCATTCAGTAAGCGGATCGCTAAATGTTGCAACGTGACCAGATGCTTCCCATACTTCTTTTGCCAATATGACACATGAATCAAGGCCGACAACATCTTCACGGCCAGTGACCATTGACTTCCACCACTGACGTTTTACGTTATTTTTTAATTCAACACCTAATGGGCCGTAATCCCATGACGCACGAAGTCCGCCATAAATTTCAGATGAGGGGAAAACAAATCCCCGACGCTTTGATAAACCTACGATATTTTCTAAACGATCCGTTGCCACAATAATCTCCATCCGGCTGGCTGTCGGCGAAAAGCAACGGGCGTTACTTTGCGTGCATTAAGTTTACTCGTAAGCCCCAGGTTCATCGATTGCGCGTGCCAGAACTGGAATCGCTTCTAACTTCGCTCTCGTCGAACTTAACGCTCTTCGGTACGAACCTACGTTTTCCCATGACGTTGTTAAAACCCACAGCGTTGGATCATCTAAGTTTTGGCCAATTGAGCCAGAGATGAAGCCAGTTGCATCGGCTAATACCCGCTTCACCTGTTCGAGTTGGGCACGAAAATCAACGGCTTCCTGGAGCGGGATGAAAAATCTAGCGATTGCGAGCATGGACTGAGCCTACTGCTCGCATGAGATTGGGTTATGGAAATGAAAATCATTTTCATATCTGCTATCTTCAATCTATGAATATCGCAATCGGACTAGCGGCAGTGACAGCAATTGCAACATCGGCAGGCGGATTCGTCGCCATTCGTTCCCGCGATCGGCTTCATTTAGTTCTAGGTCTTTCTGCCGGTCTTCTCTTGGGGTTGGTTGCATTTGATCTCTTGCCAGAGGTTTTCGAGCTCAACACAAATACTTTTGGAAATGTTCCAGTGGTTTCCATCGCCTTTGTTATTGGATTCTTAACTCTGCACTTTGCAGAACAGATCTTTGGTTCGCATGAACCTGCCGAATCTGATTACGGTCACGACCATGATCATTCGGCAAATATTGCCGGCACGCTCGGTGCCATTGCAATGGGTGGACATGTTTTTCTTGATGGAGTAGCACTTGGTCTTTCCTTTAAAATCAGTAACGCGCTCGGCCTTGCAGTTTTTATTGCGATTCTCTCCCATGCCTTTTCTGATGGCTTGAACACAGTTTCGCTCTTAATTAAGAGTGGTCATTGGACCAAACGTGCAATTGCCCTACTTGGTCTTGATGCAATTATGCGAATTAGTGGTGCGACATTGGGTACGTATGTAGTAATTAGCGATCCTACTTTGGCGCTTTACTTAGCTATGTTTTCGGGTTTCGTTATTTATCTTGCGACCTCACATATTCTTCCCGAAGCTCATTCGCGTCACCCTTCTAAAATTACAATGTTGATGACTGTCATTGGTGTAGTTTCAATGTGGCTCATTGTTGGAAACATTGGATGAGTCGTTCTAATCCCCGTGTATTAAGCACCCTTGAACGTGCTGGTGGTTTTGCAAGTGCGCAAGAAATTTACCGCCTTATGCAACGTGAAGGCGAAAGTATTGGCTTAACAACCGTCTATCGCTCACTTCAATCTTTAGTAAATGACAAAATTGTTGACCTACTGCGACGCGATGACGGAGAAGCTGTCTATCGCCTATGCGGAGATAGCCACCACCATCATCTGGTGTGCAAAGGCTGCGGCGACACAGTCGAAATCGAAGGCGGTGCCATTGAAAAATGGGCCAAAACTATTGCAAGCGAATATGGTTTCAGAGATGTTGGGCATACGGCTGAAATATTCGGCCTCTGCCCAAATTGTTAAGCTTTACCAAATCTGCGATCTCTTTGTGAATACTCCTCAATTGCTTTCCATAAAGTTTTACGTGTTACATCGGGCCATAAGACATCCATAAAAACTAATTCGGCATAAACACTTTGCCACGGCAAAAAATTACTGGTTCGTTGTTCACCGGAAGAGCGCAAGAAGAGATCCACATCGCTCATCTTTGGTTGATCTAGATATTTTGCAAAGAGTTTTTCAGTTATGTCGTCTGCTTTAACTTTTCCACGTTTTACGTCGCGAGCCAGCGATGCCGCAGCATCAACTATTTCTGCCCGACCCCCATAGTTCACACACATATTTAAAGTTAGAACTTTGTTTTTTGCGGTCAACTCTTCGGCAGCTTCTAACTCATTAATAACGCTGCTCCATAAGCGTTTAGGTCGACCAACCCAACGTACTCGCACGCCTAATTCATTCATCTGGTCACGACGCCTGCGAATAACATCGCGATTAAATCCCATCAAGAACTTTACTTCTTCGGGCGATCTGCGCCAGTTTTCAGTTGAAAATGCATAGGCACTCAACTCTTTAACTCCGAATTCAATTGCACCTTCGACTACATCAAAAAGCGCAGCTTCACCGGCTTCATGGCCTGCAGTTCGTGCAAGTCCACGCTCTTTTGCCCAGCGACCATTGCCATCCATTACTACTGCAACATGGTGCGGAATATGGATTGTCATACTCGCTCCACCATTGGCAAACTCCTTAGACCACGTTCAAGGTGCCATTGTAAATAAGCTGCGATTAAACCACTAGCCTCTCGGCGATATTTGCTCTCACTTGCTGATGCTGTATTCCAATCACTGCTTAGTAGTGCGCCCATGAGTTCGAGAGTTTCTGGTGCCGGTGTTGCACATGCCGAAGGTCTGCAGTCACCACAGACTGATCCACCACCGACTAATGAGAAATACCTATGGGGACCTGGTTTTTCACAGCGCGAACATATTGTCATCGAAGGCGCATATCCAGCCACGGCTAAAGAACGCAGTAGAAATGCATCAAGGATTAATAAGGGCTCATAACGATTTTCTGCCAAAGCTTTCATTCCTCCGACAACTAAATTAAATTCTTGAAGCGCAGTCTCATGTTCATTGGGACTAAATCTTTCCGCGGCCTCCAAAATTGCTGCCGCCACTGTCCAGCGCTGATAATCATCGGTTAGTGCTTCACCATAATTCATTAGCGCTTCAACTTGAGTCACGGTGTCAAAAGTTTTTCCGACATGTAATTGAATATCAACATGGCTTCCTGGTTCCAGACGTGCGCCAAATTTAGACATAGTACGGCGAACGCCTTTTGCTACGCCACGAATTCGCCCATGCTCTTTTGTTAGCAAGGTGATGATGCGATCGGCTTCACCGAGTTTTTGGGTGCGCAACACAATTGCCTCATCCCGATACAAACTCATACGGGCAAAGGTAGTGCGTTGATTAACGAATTGCGCGATTTATGGCAGACACGACCGCTTTGAGTGAGGCAGTGGTGGTGTTGGGGTCAATGCCTACGCCCCAAAATACATCTCCATCAATTGCGCACTCCAAATATGCAGCAGCCGAAGCATCGCCACCTGCCGATAATGCATGCTCGTAATAATCTAGAACTCGAACGTCAACACCGTAGTCCTGCAAAATATTACAAAACGCTGCGATTGGACCATTTCCCTGGCCAGTGAGTTCGTGAAGTTCGCCGCGATCAGTGAGTGAAACAGTTAAATGAACATCTTCACCGAGCGTTGAACTCTGACTTAGACCTTTAAGTCGAAACCTTCCCCAAGGTGCACTTTCTGTAGGTAGATACTCATCTTCAAAAATATTCCATAGATCTTCAGAACTTATTTCGCCGCCTTCGGCATCTGTCTTAGCCTGAACATTTTTCGAAAATTCAATCTGTAAGCGGCGTGGTAAATCAAGATGGTGCTCGTTCTTCATCAGATAGGCAACTCCGCCTTTTCCTGACTGAGAATTCACACGGATGACAGCTTCATAACTACGACCAATATCAAGTGGATCAATTGGTAGATACGGTATTGCCCACGTGTGATCGCGAACTTCTTTGCCGGCGGCTTTTGCATCACGAGCTAAATGTTCGAAGCCTTTTTTAATTGCATCCTGATGGGAGCCGGAAAATGCAGTAAAGACAAGATCTCCGCCGTAAGGATGGCGCTCGGGGACTCGGAGTTGATTTGCGTATTCGACGACTCGGCGAACTTCATCAATATTTGAAAAATCAATATGGGGATCAATGCCATGCGTTACCAAATTTATGCCAAGAGTTACAAGACAGACATTTCCAGTGCGTTCACCATTTCCAAATAGAGTGCCTTCAATTCGATCC